>SYKE01000235.1 GCA_005798285.1 Actinomycetota bacterium | reverse complement strand
TCTCTCCCACAGTGGAGGCGCTGGCGCTGGAGTTGACCGGCAAGCTCAAAGTGGTCAAGTGCAACACCGACAACGCTCAGGACATTGCCGGCCGTTATCAGGTGTTCAGCATTCCCGCACTCATCGTCTTCAAGGGCGGTAAGGTGGTGGATCAGATGATCGGGAATCAGCCCAAGGCACGTATTCTGGACAAGCTTCAGAAGCACGTCTGACGCCGTGGGGGGCGTTCGACGCGCCGAATTCGTGAGGCCGCCTGGCGAAAGTCGGGCGGCCTCACTGCGTATTGGGGCCCCCAACGGTGATGTGTGCGGAAGCTCACCACCGTTGAGTGAGCAAAAGACCTGGGAACCAGTTTGCCGCGATCCGAGACTTAGAACAGGGAGACGGCGACGTCGTCTCCCCTCAAAGTCGATAGGAGCGTGTGTGATGGGTTCGTTCTGGACTTACTTCCTGGAGTTCTTCGGACTGGCCGATCAGGACGGGCGCCGGTAGTCCGGCGCTACGCCACGCTGACGAAGTCCTCGCCCTCCACCCAGCCGGCGTCTCGAATAACTCCCGCGAGTTCCTCTCGGGCGCCTGGTCGACCCACAGCGGCAAGACCGAATGCCCGGCCCCGCAGCGCGAGCCCGACCTGGCGGGGGAACACCCTCTTCCCGTGAATGGTCTGTCCGATTCTCCGCGGATCCAGGTCGACGAAGCCGCAGACCTCGGCGCCTGTCTCGGCAACGCACCGAGCCATCGCCTTTCCGATCGGTCCGGCGCCGAAGATGAGCGCAGGCTTGTCCTTGAGATACGTCGATCTCAAGTAGTGAGCCTTGCAGCGACGGAATGCATCCGGAGCGTACATTTCCAGCGTTCGTGAAGAGCGCTGGGCGCCCTCTCGCCAGAGCAGCAGTTCTTCGGGCACCTTATCTAAGCGTCCTCCCGCAGCCCAGAGCCGGAGGAGCAGATCGTAGTCTTCCGGCCAGCCTCGATCCACATACCCACCGAGTCGGCGCAAAGCTTCCATTCGAATCATGAGAGTTGGATGCGCCAGCGGACACTCCACGAAGAGCGCCAGGCTGTGCTGCGCCGGACCGCAAAGCTGGTTCAACCAGCCCTCATATCGGCGCGCGCCCTCCTGCACCAGGTCATCCGGAAAGTAGCGGACCCGACAGCCGACGGCGTCCAGAGCGCGGGAGGTCATAAACTCCAGTTGGCGTTCAAATCTCCTTGGCAGGGAGACGTCGTCCGCATCCATCCGCGCGACGAACTCCCCCCGAGCTTCGGACAACGCGTGGTTCAGGGCCTCCACAATGCCTTGCCGTGCCGAAAGGCTGATCAGACGGATCCGCCGGTCTCGCCTCTCCCATGCCCGCAGCAGTCGAAGCGAATCGTCGGTGGAGCCGTCGTCCACGACGAGCATTTCCCACTCAGAGTAGGTCTGCGCCGCAATCGACCCCAGAGCCTGATCCAGGGTCGATTGCGCGTTATGGACAGGAACGAGAACCGAGATGCGGGGCACGGCGTCGGGCTTTCTCGAACCGCGGTTCTCGCTACAGCTTCATCGTCTGGACCCGGTCCCAATCGACCTCAACCCCCAGGCCGGGGCCATCCGGACAGTAGGCGGAGCCGGCTTCCAGTCGCACCGGTGACGTGACCACGGGTGTGCTGTGGTAAAGGGTCCCGAGGATGTCGCCGTGGTACCGGTTGGAGTCGATGTTCTGCGTGGCAACCGTGAGGTGGCACATGGCAGCGGTGCCGGGATCCAACTCCAGGTTGCTTCCGACAGCGCAGGCGACACCGTGCGCGGCGGCCATCTCGGCAATCTGCTTGCTCAGGGTGATGCCGCCGTTCTTGCCGGGATAGACGGCCATGATGTCGCAGGAGCCCTTCTTCAGCGCCTGTTCGGCATCCCAAAGCGTGAACACGCCTTCATCGGCCATCACGGGGGTGGAGACCCGACTGCGGACCTCCGCCATCCCATCCAGGTCTTCTCGGCGCACGGGCTGCTCGGCGAGGAGCAGGTTGAGCGGCTCCATTTGCTTCAGGGCCCAGATCGCGTCGGCGACGCTCCAGCCACCGTTGGCGTCCACGGTCAGCAGCACGTCGGGTCCGATCGCTTCACGGACCGCAATCACTCGCTCGACATCGGCGGCGGGGTTGAGGCCCACCTTCACCTTCACCGTGCGATGCCCCCACGCCACGCGCCGGGCTGCATTCGCGGCGGTCACGTCCGGCGCCAGCGCAGCGAGAGAGAATCGGATCGGGATCTTGAGATCCCGTACGCGGCCCCCGAGCAGATCAAAGATCGGCCGGCCCGAAGCTTTCCCCCAGGCATCCAGCATGGCCATTTCGATGGCGGACTTTGCAAATGGATTCAGCACCACCACGTTGTCCATCGCGGCGAGGGCGCCGGGAACGTCGTCGACGGGTCGGCCGATTACCGCGGGCGCGAGGTACTCGTCGAGGATCGCCTTCGCGCCCCAGGCGGTTTCGCCGCTCCACTTGGGAGTGACGGTGGCCTCGCCGATCCCCACCGTGCCGTCATCGGTTTCCAGCCGAAGTAAGGTGATCCGCGTGCGCGAGTGAGTTCCCAGTGAGCTGGTGATCATGAGCTCCCGAAGAATCGGGACCTCGACGTTGAAGGTGGAGATGGACTTGATGTTCATTCAGGTGTTCAGCACTTCCAGCAGGGACGCGGCGAGGGTTCGGCGCGAGATGCTGGTGAGACGAGGAAGCAGGTTCAACAGGGTGCGTTCAACCCCGCCACGAGCCCAGGCCGGGCCGGCGGTGAGCTGAGAGAGCAGTTGCGAATCCGGAGGCGAGTCGGGTCGGAACTCCAGATGGGCGCTATCCACAGGGAATACGCCCCAGGTACAGAGCAGTTGGACCGCTTCGAAGTGAGGATCGGTGTGCGGCACATCGACGGTCCAGTACAACGGGACTCCCAGGCGCACCAGACGACGCTGGAAGCGCCTCGTTCTCCGGTCGTCATTGGCGACCGCCGCCGGGGTCAATCCACGATCCAGGCAAAAGAGCGCCAGAGCAGCCGCAGATTCCCCGATGTTCCACTCCACGGGATGGAGCCGGTAGGCGCCATTCGTGATGTGGGTGATACCGATGTTCTTGCACGCAGGCAGCAGATTCTTAAGTCGAATGGGAATCAGCGATTTCAGCGGGATCTGAAACGGCCGCGATGCGAAGGGAGGAAGGCGCTCCTCACCATCGCACGGGTGGATATCGATCCCATACCAGCCCAACCCAACGCTGCCGCGAAAGAGCGTGGCGCGTGCCGGTCCGGGAGCTCCCGACTTCGGGGGATGTGCCAGATCCTGCTCCAGCACTCGGCCCAGCGAGCAGATCCTGCGGCTCTCTCGGATATACGGATACTTGGACAATCCGTTCGAAGTCCCGAGAGCGGAAGGATCCAACTCAAACTCGGGGTAGCCAATGCCGCCGTCATCCCGAGGGCACTCCGTTTGGAGCCAGCGGCAGAACCCGAGGGCAAGATCTCTGGCTTCGCGAAGCGACTGGAGTGCAACCGCTGGGGGTACGTCGATGAGCGGCCCGTGCCGGTAGTCGTTTCCGGGCCAATTGATCATCGCCCGATCGCAGGTTTCGGGGTCGGCGAACCGGGCTCGATCCGCAATTCGGCGATAGGTCCAGAACGGACCCGCCGCGCCCGGCGCCGTCGCGTCCATCCGATAGGTTACCCAGCCCCGCTCATCGTAGTAGCGGTGCTGCAGGGTGAAGGGCTGCCGGCTCCGGTTCAGCGCGTAATTCGGTGGTTCGGGAATGGGCGGCACGGGCTGTGAGGCGCGACGAAGAACGAAGGGATAAGTGAACGACTGCACGCACCAGGCAGCGGCGGTCTCTCGGGCGTTCGGTTCCCCGGTGTCGGATCGGGATTCCGCGCCCACCACGTATTCCGCACCGGTGAGCGGGAGCAAGTCTCCCAACTCAGTTGCGTCCAACACGAAGTCGGCCCGAATCTGAACGAGAGCCTCGGAGTCGAGATGTCGAAAGTCGACCGAGCGCACCCGGTCATCCTGCACGTGGGCGCGGGCGGCTCGGTGACGGACGAGTACGGTCAGGTGTCCGTCTTCGGCGAAAGGCGCCAGGAGTTCTCGTAGAACGCGCTCGGCGAGCGGAGCCTCACAGCAGAGGCGGCTCACCCAACCTCCGCCGGGGTTCAGTGCCGGTTCTGCGGCATCGGCCGGATTGAGAACTCCCGAATCCCGATAGGCCCGCCGAATCCCTTCTCGGAGTTCGTAATAGGTTCGAGTACCGCCGAACGTCTCGATAAACCGATGCTCATCCGGCGCCGAAACGCCCTGGCTCGTGAGTTGACCACCGAGCCAGTCTGTCTCCTCGGTGAGCACCACTCGCCGACCCGCCCGACACGCCGTGAGAGCGGCGGCACAGCCACCGAGTCCCGCGCCGGCAATCAGCAGATCGCACTCCACGACTCGACCCGGAACCGTGGATTCCGGTTCTTCGACGAGGAGGAGGTTCTGAACGTCTAGGAGCAAGGGCATAGGATACGCATTTCGGATGAAGACACCCGGTTCACGATTCACAAGGGGATGTCGGTTCCCCTGCCGAAGTCGGAATAGGATCTCATTCCTCGGCGCTGAATCCAACGCCGAAGCCCGCAAGGCGCTCAGCGGGAGGAGCGAACTTGGCCATCGATATCACGGATTTGCTCACGCGCATGGTTCAGATGCGCGCGTCCGACCTGTTTCTCAAGGTGCCGTTGCCGCCCACCTACAAAGTCGCTCGTCAGGCCACGATGATCGATCATCCCCATGTGACGGCCGCGGAGATGGATGAGCTTGCCCACCAGATTCTACGTCCGCGTGAGATGGCTCGCTTCGAGGCCGCCAGTCAGGTGGACTTCAGCTACGCCATTCCCGGGGTCGGTAGATTCCGCGGCAACTTTTACCGGCAGCGAGGCACGTCGGCGGTTGTGTTTCGATTGATCAACGAGCGTGTGCCGACGGCAGACGAACTGGGCCTGCCGAACATGCTTAGGACGCTCGCCATGGAGCCCCGCGGAATGGTGTTGGTGACGGGCGCCACGGGCTCCGGAAAGTCCACCACCCTCGCGGCGATGGTGGATTGGCGGAATGAGAACTCGCGGGGACACATCGTCACCATCGAGGA
>SYKE01000234.1 GCA_005798285.1 Actinomycetota bacterium | reverse complement strand
GGATGGGAAACCCATCTCGTACGGGATAGGCCCGACCACAGCCGCGGCATTCGAGCCAGTCCTCTGCGGTGGCTGCCAGCTTTCCGCGACAGACGGGACAGACCAGACCCTGCAAAAACTCTGGATCGATGGACATGGTGGGTTCGGAGGAGTTGCCTCTGGGGCTACCAAAGTAGGTGTTGAAGTGAAGTCTACAGGTTCCAGGAATAACTCTGCCATGAATTCCCGCCGCCCCCCAGCGGATTCGGCTGTAGCCAGAGTGTCTCGCGGCGTGAAGGACTCTACGGGTGGGTTGTTGGCCGGCGTTTCCAGGCGAACCTTGATCGGTGGGGGAGCGGCGGCATTCGGCTGCACACTGCAGAGCCGCAGGGCTGTCGCAGAGACCTTTGGGGCTGCATCCGCACTTCAGTTCGACTACCCATCCGGTCTGCGTTTGGTGGTGAAGTCCGCACGCAGTTCGCCCCTGGCGACGATTCAGGTCTGGATACGCGCGGGTGGGTTCTTGGAGACGCCGCTCAACTCAGGGACCGCACACGTCATTGAACACCTCGTGTTCAAAGGCGGCGAGGCGAGGGCTCCGGGAGAGCTGGATGAGAGCGTTGAGCAACTGGGCGGCGTGCTTGAGGCCCAGACGGACAAGGACTGGACACGCTTCAGTTGCACGGTGGCTTCCCGGTACGTGACCCGAATCTTAAAGACGATCTCCGAGTCAGTGACTCGGCCCGCGTTTCGCGCCGCCGACTGGGATGCCGAGCGTTCGGTTATTCAAGCGGAGATCGCCCAGCATCGATCCGAGCCTGCCTCGGTGGTCCAGGAGGAACTCTATGCGCTGGCGTACACGAACCATCCCTATCGTCTGGATGTTCGGGGTCAGGCATCCGGGCTTAGCCGGCTGGACCTCGCGGATGTACGGGCCTACTACCATGCCCACTATCACGGAGGCAATCTCACGGTGATCGTGTGCGGGGATGTCGATCCAGCGGAAATGCAGCGGGCAGTGGGGCTCGCATTCGGGGCGGAGAAGCCTCGAACCGCTCCCTACAAGCTCCCGCTTCCCCCTACCGAGGCGCCCTGCGCCACCGCGAAGGAGAAGCTCCTGAGGCGTCCGGGAGGTACGGCGTATCTGGGGCTGGCCTACGCTGCGCCATCCGTCGCGGACCGGCCCGATGTCTACGTGATGGACGTGATCCTCACGCTCCTCGAGAACAGGGCGATTGGCCGCCTGCCGCGGGCGCTTCGCGGCATCCCGGGTTTTCAGGCGTCCTATCAAACCCTTCGCCAGGCGGGCTTGTTCGTCCTCGTGGCAGCAACTCCGCCGGACTCCGCGCGCGCTGTGGAGGCGCTCGTCCGCCGAGAGCTGGACCTGCTGAAGGAACCATCGCTTTCAGACGATGAAGTCGGGCTCGCAGTCCGCGCGCTCCACGGCAATTTCGTGATGGAGAATGAGACATTGCGGGATCAAGCCGGAACGCTGGGGTACTATGAGGCGATCGACAGTTGGAAGTTCGCCATGAACTACCTCGAGCGGATCCGAGAGGTTCGTGCCGGCCAGGTTCAGGAGATTGCCCGAAGGTATTTCCAGCACGATCGTCGAGTGATGGTCATTGCCGACAACCCGGCGGGCCGAGGGAATTCATGAATCGGCGTTCGATCCTCCTGGGCGCCGCCGCGGGCGCCGGGCTCACGTCCCCCGGCGGCGCCCAATCGGCTCGGAAGGTCCAGACGCTGAGCGCCGTTCTCTCAAATGGACTGAGCCTTTGGTGTCGACCCAACGACAGCGCCGAGCTCGTGGCCATCGTCTGTCTCGTTCGCGCTTCACTGGCGGAGGAGCGCGAGAACCAGGCGGGGATTGCAGCGCTTACCGCGGAAAGCCTGGTTCGGGGCTCAATGGCGCACACGCAGGAGAGCTTTGGGGGCGCCGTGCTCCGGGTAGGAGCAGGGGTCTCTGCGTTGCCCGGCTACGACCACTGTGAGTTCACACTGGTGACCTCTCGAGATCGGTTCGAGCAGGCCCTGAAGCTGATGGCCGAGTTGCTGACTCAACCTCGGTTTGCCGCAAAGGATGTGGCCGACACCAGGGATCGTCTCAAGAAGCGGGCCGAGACGCTCGGCGAAGACTTCACAGGGGCCTCGTACCAGACTCTTGTCCACGAACTCTACCCCGACCACCCATACGGTCGGCTCATGACGGGTTACCCCGAGTCTCTGGACCCTCTGACGGCGGATGATGTCAGGACTTTTTGGCAGAGATACTACGTCCAGAACCGGATGTTTCTCGGGATCGTGGGAGACGTGCAGCCTGCCGCGGCCATCGATCTGACGCAGAAGGCGTTTCGGGACGCGCCCTTCCGGCGTGGGGATGAGGCGCCCCGCGCGCCGAGTGCCCGGCTGAAGGGCCCGCGGGTACAACTGCTGACCCGAAACGGACCGATGGCTCAGATCATGGCCGGGTTTCTTGCCCCGCCGGCTAACCGCAAGGACTATGCGGTCTATACCCTCCTTGATGCCATCATCGGAGGCGGCAAGCGCTCCCGGCTGTTTACGGACCTGCGAGAGAAACAAGGGCTGGGCTATGAGATGGGATCGCTTTACCAGCCCCTTCGCCAGCAGAGCCATCTGGCCGGATACGTTTTGACCCCTGCCTTCAAGCGGCAGCCGAGTTCGGATGTGCTGACGGGACTCATCGAGCCGGTAAAGGAGCAGCTACTGAAGCAGTATCGCGACCTCGCCGCCGCCGGCCCGACGGACGCGGAGTTGCAGCGGGCGCGGTCGTATGTTGTCGGCAAGCAGGCGTTGAAGTTGGAGCGAATGCGAGATCAGGCCCGCGCGCTCGCATGGAATGGGGCGATGGGGTTGGGGAACGACTTTGACTCCTACTTCGCACAGCGGGTGGCGGCCACGACGAAGGACGAGATCCAGGCGGCAGCGAAAGGGCTCGTCGGAGAGTACGCCCTCGTCGTGACTGTGCCGCCTCCCACCCCGTGACTGACCTCGTAACTCGGCGCCCGTCGCCGGAGTCGAATACCTGACATTCCACCGATGCTGGGCCGGGCCGACGTCCGCCCTGGCGAAAGACCCCCATCTCACGAGTGAGGTTGCTTCAGTTCATGCGGCGGTTGTTTCCCTGGCGGAGTCGTGACTTCGCATCCGGTATCGCTGCGGCGGATGTGCGATCGAGCCGAGCAAGCGCAGGACAGTGGACTGCTGTTCTGGTGCTCGGGCTGAGCCTCGTGTCACTCTCCATTGCGCGACCGGCCGGCTCGCAGGCGCCGCCGCAGCCTCCGCCGCCGCCCCCGCCGGATGGGGTCTTCCCGATGGCGAAGGACCCGCCCCAACCCGGACGCATCATTCGCCTCAGGCCGGGGCAGCGGCAGATCGACCGCAGGGTTCTAGAGACGGCGCCGACCCCTGAAGAGATTGCGGCCCGACGGGCTCGAGTCGGCGGTTCCAAACCCGCCGGCAATCCCACTGGATCGAAGGCGTTAGCGCCGACGCCAGTGCCGACTCCGGCGCCCTCGGGATCCACCGTCGGATCGAGCACCTCGGCAGCAGCGCTTACCCGTCTCAAAAAGTTCGAGCAGCACCTGCTGAAGCGCTATCCCATGCTCGCAGGAGAGATCACGCCCGAAAACCTCAATGCCCATCTGCGTGCGCTCACATCAAACGGCAGTCGCGTGGTCGGGTACCCGGGCGAGAGGGCTGCGGCGGACTACGTGAGTCGGGAGTTCAAGCGCATCCTCGGGTCGGTGGAGGAGGAACGCTTCAACGTCACCACGCCGGTGGACGCCGGTGGTGAACTCACGCTCCCGAATGGGAAGAAGTTTCCGCTCAGGGCGCTCTGGCCCAACCTCGTTCGAACCTCCCAGATGCCGGAGGGGGGCCTGAACGCTCCCGTCATCTGGGCTAGATCCGGCAAGCTCCCGGACTTCAACGGACGAGATATTGCTGCGCCCGAAGCGAAAGTGTCGCGGCGGAGGGCAGAGGATCTCGCGACTGCCCAGCGCGCCGGGATCAAAGTGCGAAGCGCAAGCCTGGGAACCCTTGATCTCCCCGGCGAACCGGCGCGCCTGCTCTGGCGGGTCGGGGTCGGCGGCGCCGAGTCGATCGAGGGAGTTGCGGGAGGCGAGTGGCAGGCGACGCTGATTGACGCGATGACCGGAGCCGTGGTGCGGCCGCTGGGTCCTGCGGCAGAGACGCCGCAGGTTCACCGCAACACCGGCGCTATCGTCGTGGTGGAGTTCAACACGGCATCGGACTGGTTGAACGCTCCTCGCCTTGGCGCCGAGGCCGTGATCTTTGTGGAGCCGGACGACACCGTTCGAGGCGAAGCGGAGAGCAAGTTCCTCAGCATTCCGGTTGCCATCCCAAGGTTCTGGATCTCCAAGGCGGATGCGGCGCGTCTCATTCCCGAGCTTCAGCGCAAAGACCCTCCGCGAGCGGTGGTCACGTGCGACATGAAGTGGAAGCGGGTGGAGGCGAGAAATTTTGTCGGGAAGATTGAGGGCTGGGACCCGCTCGACTCGTCGGATGGGGGGGCCCGGCTGGCGGATGTCCTGAAGCTGCCCGCCGACGGCGCGACCCGTCTCGAACCGATCTTGCGCGAGTTCGATCGGGCGGGACGTACTCCCGCTGCGCGAGCCGCCGCCATCCGCGCCGTCTACGGTCAACTCGATCCCGCCGGCCGCCGGCGGTGGAAGGATGCGCTGGCAACTCCCAGCCAGATCATCGTGTTGCACGCGTTCTACGATGCGATGAGCTGCGTTCCCAGCCTCGCTCCCGGCGCGGAGAATGCGGTTTCCATGGCCGGCCTCCTGGAACTCGCACGGCTCTACCGAAAGCACCCACCGCGTAGAACCGTCTGGCTGGTGGCCACCAGCGGTCACTTCTTCGGCCTTCAGGGTATCAAGGCGTATCTCGATCGGCACATCGATAGCTTCTCTCCCCCCGGGCTCATCGAACAGGCCGCGGCCGGACTGACCCGGAGTGCGGGTTTCTTGTTCGCAGTTCCGCAGCCCCTTCGCGCTCTGTTCCCCGTCCTCGTCTCTCTGCTGGTGGTTTGGCGGTTGATGGTTGCGTTCCGAAAGCGGCGGGCGGGACCTGCGCTCCAGGCGGCGCTTCTGCTGCTGGGGGTTGCGGTTCTCTCATTGACGACCCGCCCCACCGTCTTGCGGGAGCGACCGCAGATCTATCTCTTCGCCGGGCTGGACCTCAGCAGCAACTCGAAGGGCGTCGGAATCTTCTACAAGGGATACTTCTACGACTATCGCGAGGACATCCAGAACCGCTTCGCCGACATCGCTCGGGTAACTCGAGAAAACAGCGAGAAGGTCGCGTTGGTGTTCGGGCAGGATCCGAAGGCGATCTTTGCGGACGGCGTGAACCCGATCGAAGGCAAGAACTGGCGCAACTTCATTCCCGGCAAGATGGCGCTGGATGCCGAGGTGTGGTCGCTCACCGGCGCCCGCGGTGTCGCGTTCGCCACGGTGGACGATGCGCGGCCCTATGTCGATACCCCGTATGACACTCTGGATCGCATCAATCTCGACAATGTCGCGACCCAGACCAAGACCCTTGCCTGCCTGATCGACCACATTTTGAACGACACCAACAGCGCCGGGGAGCTCGACACCCTGCGAATGCCCATCCTCGAGGCGTCCAACTTTCAGCGGATGGGATTGCAGGGGGGCTTCGCGTCCGTCGAGGGCCGAGTCGTTCAGTTTGATCTCAGGGAGAGTTTCATCCCGAGCACGCCGGTTCCGGGCTCCCTCGCGGTGATCACCAGCCCCAACAAGACGTTGATGGGGGTGCGTGGACCGCTCGTGCAGGAGACAGAGCCGGATGGCCACTACAGCTTTTACGGCATCCCTCCTCTCACCGCGTTTCAACAGAAAAGCACCACACAGGTCCACGCCTACCACATCAGCGAGAAGACGGGCGATATCGACTATGCACCCGATCTCGGCCACACCGGAGCCAAGGCGTATCCGGTGGAAGTCGAAGTCACGATGGCGAGCAAGAGCGTTCAGGTCATCGTGTTCAACTGCGAGAGCACTTCCATCTACGACTTCATCGACCCGCAGAGCCTGAGAACGCTCTCGGATGTACACGTCTACGATGGGGCCACCAATGCCGAGCCGCGCATGTATGGGATGGCGATTTCGCATCCCGAGCGCTACCAGGCGGTTGTGGAGGACGCCGCCGTCTTCTTCGCACAGCCCGGTTTCGCCATCAAGGTGGTGATGGGCGCGGGCCCGGCGGCGATCCGATTTGTTCTGATCAACTCTACCTATCGGCGCGACAGAAAGTACTCCAGCAGGCCCGGCGAGTTGCCCGACGGGAACACGGGACTGGTGCGACAGTCCGGCATTCAGGGAAACGCCATCGATGAGGGAATCGGCTACAAGCTCGGAGAGCAGCGCGTGGGCGGTGACACGCCGGCCGAAATCACCGGTGTTTCTCACGACCGTACCTACGAGCGAACCATCCCATCCATTGCGTATCGCGTGGCGCTGGACATGTGGAACTGGGATGACGCCAACGCGGAGAAGCTTCGCAAGTACCGCATCATCAACCAGCAACTCGATGATCTCCACAATCGCGCCGGCCGATACCTCAACCTGGCCGAAGAGGCGATGGCCCGGAAGGATCACGCGCGCGCCTACGCCTACTCCCGGATGGCCTATGGTTACGAAGCCCGCGCCTACCCCGAGGTTCAGAGCACCGCGCGCGATGTGGTGAAGGGCGTGATGTTCTACCTGGCTCTGCTTCTGCCGTTTGCGTTCTTCCTGGAGCGGCTGCTGATTGCCAGCCCGGACCTCAAACGCCAGATCACATGGGTGTTCGGCATCTTCATCGTGGCCTTCATCGTGATGAGCCGGATCCATCCGGCCTTCGACATCACCATGAGTCCGATGATCGTGCTCCTGGCCTTCATCATGCTGGCGCTGAGCGTTCTGGTGATCATGCTCATAGCAGGCAAGTTCGAACAACAGCTCAAGGATCTGAACAAGCAGCTAAGCGGCTCTCATTCGGCAGATATCGGCCGCGGGAGCATTGCGGCGGCCGCGTTCGCTCTCGGTATCTCCAATATGCGACGGCGCTGGATGCGGTCACTGCTGACCTGCATCACGCTGGTGCTGCTCACGTTCATCGTCCTCTCGTTCACGTCGGTGGTGAGCGGCATCCGATACAACATTGTGCCGGCACCCGGAGAGCCCCGCTACAACGGGGTGATGCTGCGGACCCCTCTGTGGGACCCCCTTGAGGAGAGCAGTTATCGGCTTCTGAATGATGAATTCGGCGCTGTGCATCCGGTTGCGCCGAGAGCCTGGTTCTACGGGGCCCAGCAGGGAGAGCAGACGTTTCTCACCCTGACGCGCGGCGACAAGAAATTCGACGCCCGCGCGGTACTCGGCCTCTCCCCCGAGGAAGCCCGCATCACGCAGGTCCAGCAGGCGCTCCTTGCCGGTCGCTGGTTCCGCACGTCCGATACCTATTCGGCAATCCTGACTCGCGACACCGGGGAAAAGCTTGGAGTCACGGAGGCTTCCGTGAGTGCCGGTACCGCTCGAGTACGCTACGCGGGCTCCGATTACTCCATCGTCGGGTTGCTGGACAACGACGCGTTCAAGACGATCAAGGACCTGGATCAAGAACCGTTGACTCCAGTCGACTTCATTTTGATGCAGCGGCAGGGCGCCGGTTCAGGCGGGGGCGGCGGAGACGGCGGGTTCCAGGAGTACACGCACCTCGAACCGGACACCTGCCTCATCCTTCCGTTTGAGACGTTGATGCGACAGGGGGGCGACGTGCGCTCCGTCGGGATCAACCTCACAACCCCGCAGCAGGTCACCGAGACACGCCTCGATCTCATGCCCCGCCTGGGATTGAACCTCTACGCCGGTGAGGGCGGCAAGACCTACCGTTACAGCGCGATCGGCGGCACCTCGATCGCCGGACCCGGATCGCTGTTCTTCCCGATCCTCATCGCGTCGCTGATCATCCTGAGCACCATGCTCGGCGCCGTTTACGAGAGGCAGAAGGAGATTCACATCTTCTCTTCGATCGGTCTGGCGCCGAACCATGTCGCGATGCTCTTCATGGCGGAGGCACTGGTTTACGCTGTGCTCGGCGCAATGGCCGGCTACATGGTGGGGCAGGGCGCGGCAAAAGTGATCGTGGCGCTGAATGTGCTCCAGGGCCTGAACCTCAACTTCTCCTCCGTCGCCGCCGTGATGTCGACTACGGTGGTGATGGCCGTGGTGTTGCTCTCCGCCCTCTATCCTGCGAAGAAGGCTGGGGAAGTGGCGACGCCCGCTCTGGAGAGAACCTGGCGGACCCCTGAGCCCGTGGGCGATCGGTGGGAGATCCCGCTCCCGTTCATGGTTACCGGCGATCAGGCACAGGGCTTGAACTCCTTCCTCGGCGAATGGTTCAGCGCGTACGAGGAGTATTCCGTAGGTGACTTTGTCACACAGGGAGTCTCGACCACGGAAGGGCGATCGGAGCGAGGATCGGTCTACTCCATTCACCTCACGTGTTGGCTCGCGCCGTTCGACCTCGGAGTGAGTCAGCAGGTCGAGGTGCAGACCACTCCCACGGAGATGGAGGATGTGTTCGAAATCCGATTGATTCTTCATCGCTTGAGCGGCGATATCTCGAACTGGCGACGGGTCAACCGACGCTTCTTGAACACCCTGAGAAAGCAGTTCCTCATCTGGCGGACGCTTCGAACGGAGGAGCGCGAGAGATACGTGGGCGGACCGGTGGCGGCGGATTGATGACGACTCCTGTAAAGATCTCTGTCGCGGCCGGGCGCCCGTCGGGCCGCGGAACGGCGCCATGAGCACCGAGTCACGCGGTTCGGGCGAGGCCATGGAGCGTCTGCGCCGTCAGGGAGAAGACTCGACCGGCTCGGATCAACTGCATCCGGTTTTCGAGGAAGGCTTCACCGGCCGAACGCTGGTGGGAGCTTTGTTCGTTGCCTTCATCATGCTTCCCGGGGCCATTTACCTCGGCCTGGTGAGCGGTCAGAGTCTCGGCTCCGCCTCCGAGTGGGTGACAATTGTCCTGTTCGCGGAGGTGGCGCGGCGGTCGTTCATTCCCCTGAAGCGCCAGGAGATCTATGTTCTCTTCTACATCGCCGCAGCGCTCTCCGGTCTGAATGCGGAACTCGGGGTTTCGGGTGGGCCGTTCGGCAACCTGATCTGGAACGGCTACCTGCACACGGCTCCGCAGGCGACGGGCACCGCGATTCACGTAAACGGGGAACTGACCACCATCAGCCGGGCGATCCCGACTTGGGCCATTCCGGCAGAGAGTTCCAGCGTCTGGACCCAGAGATCGTTCTTGCATCCGGATTGGTTGATCCCAATCGGTCTGCTGCTCGTGGGATCAGTGCTCGATAAGGTTGGTCAGGTCACCGGCGGCTATGCACTGTTCCGATTGACCTCCGATATCGAGCGGTTGCCCTTCCCGATGGCTCCGGTTCACGCAGCAGGCGCTACGGCGCTCGCGGAAGCCGGCTCCAAGGACGAGTCCTGGCGATGGCAGGTATTCAGCACGGGCGCCGTCGCGGGGCTGCTCTTCGGTTTCTTTTACCTGGGGATTCCCATTTACACGGGTACGGTCTTGCCGGCGCCGATCAAACTCTTGCCGCTTCCGTTCCTCGACCTCACGCCGAATACCGAGGGAATCTTCCCCGGCGCGGCCACCGGCCTTAGCATGGACCTCACGCACGTGCTGTCCGGCTTTGTGCTTCCGTTGCCCATGGTCGTCGGCGCCGCCGTCACCTCACTGGCGTCACAACTCGTGGTGAACCCGTGGCTCTACCGGAATGAGATGTTGCCGACCTATCGGAAGGGAGCGAATGCGCTCTGGACCAAGATGGCGGGGGACCTCGACTTCTGGATGAGCGTGGACATCGGCCTGAAGATCTCGGTGGCCCTCATCGGCGTGTGGATGGCGATTTCCATCATGAGCCGCTACCTTCGATCTCGGGGGCAGGGCTCCGGCGCGGATGCGATCTCCACACCGCCGCCCGGGCGAGGCGACTTTGATTGGAGGAAGGGACTCATCCTCTTCTTCGCGTGTCAGGCCGGTTACGTGGTGCTGGGACACATGCTGGTGCCGGCGTTTCCGCTGCTGATCCTGATCGGTCTCGGCTTCCTGTACACGCCGCTCTACTCCTACGTCTCGGCTCGAATGTACGGCCTCACGGGTCGGGGAGTCGGCCTGCCGTATGTGCGGGAAGCGATCTTTCTGCAGACTGGCTACCGCGGCGTCGATCTGTGGTTCATGCCGACCGCGATGCACGACTACGGGGCCTTCGCGCAGCGCTTCAGAGAGGTGGAGTTGACCGGTACGCGCTTCAGCAGCATTGTGAAGGCGGAAACCCTCGTTCTCCCCCTGGTGCTCATCGCGAGCTTCATCTACTGGGCCTTTCTCTGGTACACCTCCGCGATCCCGTCATCCCAGTTCCCGTATGCTCAGATGTACTGGCCCGTACACGTCACCTATCGGGTACTCTGGATGAGCGCCACAACCGACGGGGGCGCCGCGGTGAAGCAGTTCATCGGCGCCATCCGCCCGGGAGTCATTGTGCCGTCCATCCTGGGTGGTCTGGCCGCTTACGGTGCTGTGGCCGGGTTGAAGCTTCCAATCCTGTTCTATTACGGCGCCGTGGGTGGGGTCGGTCAGATGATGACCACGACTGTGCCGAACCTGATGGGAGCGCTGGTTGGAAAGTACTACTTTTCGAAGCGCTTCGGCCTGTCCGAGTGGCGTCGTTACGCACCGGTCCTGCTGGCGGGCTTCTCGTGCGGGATGGGGCTTATCGCGATGGTGGCGATTGCTCTTGGACTCATCGCAAAGTCGGTCTCGTTCTTGCCGTTCTAGCCCGACAGCGCCACCCGGAGACGAACGCAGCAATGGTCGACCCTGCTTCCGCAACAACCCACCGGCCGGCTCACGAGTCGCGCCCTCTCGGAGGTCTGGTGGGATGGATGGGAGTAACCGCTGCGATCCCGGACGAGTGGAGTCCTACTCAGTTATCGGGAGACCGAAGTCGGGGGCACTTTCGAGTGGTGGGCCCACGGGGCCACCAGTTCGATGTACGTTGGGAGCAGACTCCGACCTCACTCACTGTAGAGAGAGCGTTGGATCGGTACCTCGCCGAACTCGGCAAGCTGGCGCGCCGACGCAAACTCAGCCTGATGGTAAAGCGCCGGGTTCGAGCCCTCGAGGGCTCGAGACGAGATCCTTCACTGCAGACCTACACATGGCAAGCGGATCAAACGGCTGTGGGAGCGGCCTGGCGCTGTGACGTATGCGGCCGGCTGGTGATTGCTGAAGTGGTCGGAGACCCTTCCACCCTGGAGCTGCCCGCGCGAGCCTTGATTGCCGGTGTGACGGACCATCCGGAAGGGGGATGGACCGTGTGGGCGCTCTACGGATTGGTGGCGCCGGCGCCGGACTCCTTCCGGCTCGAGCGGCAGTCTCTGATGACGGGACATCAGCAGTTCACTCTGTCCAACGGCGCTGAGAAAATCCTGGTGGACCGTTGGGGGCTCGCGGATCTCGTGCTACGGTCCACCACGTTGCCGGATTGGTTCAGAGATCGCGAGGGAACGCGATTTGCGCCGTTCCGGGCTCGCGTGACCCCTGCCGAGCACTACGGGCACACCGCCTTTCGATGGGACGGCGAGCTGCCGATAGCCGGCCGCCTCTCGAGGGGGGTCAAGGCCCTCACTCGCCTCCAGCAACCGATGACCCGGATCTCCGGGCTCCTCTGGCATTGCCCGAACTCCAATCGGATTTACGCCGTCTTTGGGGAGCACCGCGGCAACGCCTGCAACGTCTTCGACGTGGCCGACCGAATGCGCTGCCATCCCCAGGGCGCTGCGGCATGAGCCGGGCCCGACGGAAAAATCGACGTCGGAACGGGTCGGCGGCGGTGACACCCGTTCCCGAGCAGGTCCTCTCGCATCAGCGCGAGTCGGCGCTGATGCGCTGGCGCCGCCGGCTCGGGATCCGTGGAGGCGGTGTCGCTGAGACTCCGACGCGAGAGTCGCTGATGAAGCTGTGCCCGGTACGGGCACATGCCATCGATTGGGAGCTGGTCCCTGATCCCGACAACGGAGGCGCCCCCGAGGTTGTCGTCCTGATGGCGCCACGGCGGCAAGATCGAGTGGGGAGGCTCCTTCTACGGTGGATCGAAGCTCCTTATCACCATCGCGTGGTGCTCGACGAGTTGGGCAGCGAGGTGTGGCAGCTTTGCGACGGGCACACCACCGTTGAGGAAGTGATTCGGATCCTGGCTCGGAGGCATCGTCTGGAACGGCGAGAGATGGAACTCTCCTTGCTCAAGTACCTCCAAACGCTTGCGAGGCGAGGTTTCATCGGTGTGGAGGACGGGAGCGAATCTTCCATGGAGAATGGCGGCGCCCAGTTGCCCTCGGCAGCGGAACGACGTGAGGTGAACGAGTGACGGGACCGGAACAAGCGCCGCCCGCGTCGGACCGCCTGATCGGGCAGGCGGGTCAGCGTCAGGTGCATCTGCCCCTGCGGAAGGCCTTCGGCATCGCGCTGAAGGGCATTCAGGTCCGCTTCTGGCGTTCCATGATCACTGCTGCAGGCGTACTTCTCGGAATAGCGTTCCTCGCGGCGACCCTGGGGCAGTCGATCATCGAGTCGCATCAGCCTGTGCTGAACGAACAGGGGCTCTCACAGGCTCAACTGATGGTTCAAAAGCAAGAGGCGCAGGTCCGGCAGGTGTGGCTGGTGTCCATGTCGTTGATTGTCTCAGCCGTGGGAATCACCAATTCCATGCTGATGTCGGTGACGGAGCGCTTCAAGGAGATCGGAACCATGAAGTGTCTCGGCGCCCTCGATTCCTTTATCGTTCGGCTGTTTCTGCTCGAAGCGGGGTTTCTTGGGGTGCTGGCTTCGTTCTTCGGCTTTACCCTCGGTTTCAGCGGGTCCATCATCGCTAAGATGTTTGAGCATGGCTGGAATGTCTGGAGGTACCTCCCACCGGGAGAGGTATTGCGGGGTTTCGTCTGGTCGATGACTGCGGGCACTCTCTTGACCGTTCTGGCCACCATTTTCCCCGCGTACAAAGCGGCTCAACTTCCGCCCGCTGCCGCGCTGCGGTCCGAGATCTAGCCGCGGGCGGATCCGAGACGGCGCGAACTGGAGCAAAGAGATTCATGTCCAACGGCTCGAAGAATGAATACATCGTCCGCACCAAGGGAGTGGTCAAGGAATACACCATGGGCGGTCAGACCCTCCAGGCGCTGAAGGGGGTGGATCTCGACATTCGTCGAGGAGAATACATCTCCCTGATGGGGCCGTCGGGGAGTGGAAAGTCGACTCTGTTCAACATGATCGGCGGGCTCGACAGACCCAGCCAGGGAAGTGTGTTCATCGACGAGGTGGACATGGCACAGCTCGATGCTGCCGAGCTGGCATACCTTCGATGTCGTCGAATTGGGTACATCTTTCAGACCTTTAACCTGATCCCGGTGATGACGGCCCTGGAGAACGTCACGCTTCCGATGATCTTCGCCGGCACGCCCTCTGAAGAAGCAGCACAACGGGGGATTCGCCTGCTCGAGATTGTGGGATTGGGTCATCGGTTCCACCACAAACCGACCGAGCTTTCGGGCGGGCAGCAGCAGAGGGTCGCCATTGCGCGATCCTTCGCGAATGATCCTGCGATCATCCTGGCCGACGAACCGACCGGGAATCTCGACGGCTCTACTGGGACTGAGATCATCGAGCTGCTGCGGCGCATGAACAAGGATCGTGGAGTGACGGTGATCTCCGCCACCCACGATCTGAAGATGGTCGATGTTTCCGACCGGATTGTCTACATCCGCGATGGGTTGGTCGAGCGGATCGAGAATCGGGAGGACATCACGATCCACCTCGGCGAGATGGCCGGGGCGGGCGGCCTGGCCCACTGACCGCGGCGATCTGAACGTGCTGGGTTCGATGAGGTCGGACCCACGCCATCACGCCGGGTGTGTTGCCCGCCTGTCTGGAGGACCCGACCACGCGGCCGCAGATCGCCGACCCAGAGATCGGCCCGAATCGACGGCTGTCCATGGAGCAGATTCCGTCTCCCAGCACGAATACCGATCCCCTGGGGATTGGGATAGGTCGATACTCCAACTGCGGATAGCGTTGTCGCCACTCCGCAATCCCGGGCGAGCGAGGCACCAGAATCGGCTCCCGCTCCACCCGACCTCTTGCCTGTGCGGCATACACGGTCTCTCCGCCGAGTGCGAACACTCGCTTCACATAGATCTCCGATTTGCGTCGGAAGACAACCACGTCTCCGTGCCCAACTGACTTCCCGCCGTCCTCAAGGCGGGTGTAGATGAATGGCTGACCGTCTTTCATAGTGGGATCCATCGAAACGCCGGAGACGATCCCGAAACGGATCGGCGAAACCCAGGCGGCTGCGATGGCCGCAGCCGCAACGGCGAGCATCGGTAGACGGTTGGTTGGGAAGGGGTTCTGTCTTTGCGCTGTAGACGGAGGTTCCATTCGGTGTTGCACCTGCCGGCGAACAGTCGGCCGACGTGGCACGCCGGTCGTCGCCGCACACCTAGCTTGGGACTCCCGTGTTAACGCCGTGCTAACCGAGTAACACGGCTGTGTAACGTACAGGTTGAGTTTGTGGGGGTGGCCCCGTTGCCCACCCACTGCTCAGGGATCGCTTAGTCTTCGAGGTTTCGGACTTGTGCGCCCTGAACGCCCTCCTGCGCCTGAATGTCGCGCACGAGGTCGAGTGGCGTCGCCTCAGCCTTCAGCCGAATGCGGTACACGGCCTCGAAACCGGTTCCCCGACCCGCCAAACCCGCGGAGACCATTCTGGAAGACAAGGTAAACCGCTCTAGTCCCGGACGAGTCACCTTTTCGGGTGTTGCGCCGAGAGCGGTGGTGACGGTGAGCGTGTATGCTCCCGAACTACCGGAAGATCCTGGCCGAAAACGGAGCGCGGTCGCGACCCCTACTGTCGCCAACGCGAGACCGGCCACCCAATAGTCCCCCGAGCCGACCGCCATCCCAAGCGTCACAGCGAAGATTACAAACGCCGTGTCCCGCGTGTCGTGAACCACCGTCCGAAAGCGTACGATGGATAAGGCTCCCACAAGCGAGAACGCGCGGGCCACATTGCCCCCGACCACCTGGGTCACGGCACAAATGAGCAGCGCGAGGAGCATCAGAGTGTCGGCCATCGATCGGTTTGGCTGCGAAGAACATCTAAAGTAGAGGAGAGAGACCATCCACCCCAGCAGGGCGGAGGCTGCCAGTCGCACCGCCACGAGCAGAGGATGGCCGCCTTCCGAGTGAACGGCGATTGAGATCCAGTCAGGCATGGTCCGGCTCCGCAGCCACGTCGAGACTGGCGATCACCGAGCTGCGGTACTTGGAAGCCGCCGCGGGCCTGAGATCGAACTCCGTGAGCAGTTGTTTCGCGAGTTGAGGGAGCGCATCTCGGAACTTGATTTCCAGCACCGCCCCCGAGTTGCATCCATGGTTCGGTGGGACTACTGCGGACAGGTCGAGCCCGGACGCCCTCGCGGACCGAAGGTGGCGGTCAACCGTGATCCGAAACGGCACGTCCAATGAGACCGCCGTCCTCGCGAACCGACGGTACCACACGACGGTTTGCGGTTGCAAAGAACGCTCCTGAACTCGGTTGAGGAACCAGACGGTATCCGATGAGGCCGCCCACGCGATCCCTCCGGTTCCCGCCTCGAGCTGCGCTCGACGTTTGAATACCAGGCCGGCGGTCTTCTTTTTCTGCTCGATGTACCTCGGCCCGGACACCCCGTAACGTCGAACCCGATACTTGCTCTTTCGATAGCCGTAACATCCCAGAATCCTGTTGATCGTGGTGACACGAAGGTGTGGCCGAGCCTACATAGCCCGCTCTGACGTGGGGGGATGCACTCCGGCGCTTCGCGATCTGGATCTCGATCAGCCGGGAGTGGCGGCGGCTCCCTGGC
>SYKE01000233.1 GCA_005798285.1 Actinomycetota bacterium | reverse complement strand
TGCTTCGAGGGGTGTGCCTGAACATCCTGGCAACGGTGGACTGTAGGGGAGCGGCAGATGCGAGGACCGAGCTCGCGGCCAATCCTCGGAGGGCTCTGAGGCTGATCGGGGTCTGATTCCCGACAATCGAATCACCGTGCTTTCGGCGTCTCCGCTGCAGAGCGGTTCGCAGGCTTTGTGGCGGACCGGGGCTTCCGGAAGCTCTGGTTTCCCGGCTGCGGGCTCGACGGCTGTCCAAGAGTGTACGCATCGTTGGGGTATGACGTGTGGGCGACCGACATCTCCCGCAGCGCCGTCGCGGTCCAGCGGCAGATGGCAGAACAGCCCTATGACGGTCTGAGAGACGAAGACATCTCCCGACTGCGCTACTATCTCCCCAACCTTCAGTCGTGGACGCACGGCGCGCTTCACGCTCACGTACACGACTTTCGTGAGCCCTTCCCCTGGGGTGAGTGCGACTGCATATTAAACATCCGCTCGTTTCAGGGGCTGCCTTCGGACAGTCTGAATAAGGCGAGCCGGACGTTTTACACCGCGCTGCGAGAGGGCGGCCACGCATTCTTTGATACCCAGAACGTGCAGGGCGACTCCCGAGATGTGCTGGAAGACGCCCTGCTTGACGTGGGTTTCACCCTGCCCGGTATCGAAACCCAGCGGTGGTATCGTCACGCCATCCGAGACGCCGGCATCATCGCCAACTTTGTGATGGGGCGGCCGGTGCTGAGCCGAAAGGGCGCGAGATACCGGGGACGCGGCGCGGATGCCGCGGCCAAAGCGGACGAGGAACTCCTCATCGACATCTCGGCACAATACCAGAGGCGGGTGGAAGCATCGTCGGAGGAGCAACAGCGTATCTGGAACGACACAACGATCACGATCGCTCACATCGTGTACAACACCGGATGACGGCAGGCATTGGGGGGCCGGCCTGCCGCAAGCGGAGCCTTAGGAGAGATTGAGCCCGGATTGAGGCGGGATCTCAGGCCAGTAGCTCCCGGATCACCATCGGTTGGAGTTCCGGCGCCCGCGAGCCTCTCGGCCCGGAATGAAACGCGTATGTCTCCCGCGCTCCAATCCGGGGGCCGAGCCTCTACCGGTGTTCCGGAAAGTCCCGCTGGTACCGGGACAGGAGCGCGGGCACATCGTTCGGAAGAACGTACATCTTCCCCTTGATCTGCAGCGATTCTCCCGGTTTCAGCCCACCCAACCGGAAGTCGGAGTGCACGCAGCGGATGATGCCCTGGAACAACTCCTGATAGGGTTCCCAGGCGGTGGCGAAGAGCTGCTTTTCGTCGGCACTGAAGACACCGATCAGACCATTGCTCGGCACGAGCGAACTCAGGGGGCGCGGGTTCACGTCGGTGCGGGGCACATGTTTCGGACACCAGACCTGGCCGGGCGTGTAGCGCGCGGTCTTCGCCCACGGCTGGATCTCGGACATTCGCGCGAGTTTGCCGTCCAGGAAGATGAACGCCTTCGGCAGGTAGTCGTCGATGTTCTTGCCCTTGGGGTCGAAACCAGTGAAATTGGCGAGGCGGATGCACGGCTGAGCCCAATGGGCTTCCGAGCGCACAGCGGTCGGATTGCGGGCGGTGAGGCGGAAGTCCACTTCGTCGCGGCGAGCGGTGATCGTGTGCTCCACCGTCACGCCGTCGGACAGCGTGTCGCGGAGGCGAATCAGCTTCTTGTCGGGGCTCTGGGAGAGGAGCTCGATTTGATGGGGGATGACGGTGTGCTTTCCCCAGTCGGCGTCGGTGGAGCCCGCGCGGCAATAGGCTTCGAGGTAGTTCACCCGAATCTCCTTGCCGGGAAGATGGGGTCCCTGAATCACCAGCCAGCTCGGCAACTCGAAGCTGATGGAGAGTCCGGAGTCTCCCTGCGCTCGCGCTTCGGAAACCGTCCCACTCCCCAACGTGATGCAGAGGCCGATGAGCGCCCCCAGGACCAACCACTCCGACTTCATGTCTGAGAACCCCCTCGTTCCCGAAGATTGAACACTCCGACCTCCATCATCCATCCGTCCATCGGGCGGAGCGCCGCTACGCGATGATCTCCTCGATCGCTTTGCCGTGATCGATATCCAGCCGCTTTCGTCCGGGCACTTCCAGCTTTCGGGAGTCCAGTCCCATCTGACGCAAAATGGTGGCGTGGATGTCCGTGACGTAGTGCCGATTTTCGACGGCGTGGAAGCCGATCTCGTCGGTTGCGCCGTGCGCCACCCCGCCTTTGATCCCGCCGCCCGCCATCCAAACGCTGAAGCCGAAGATGTGATGGTCTCGACCGTCGGCGCCTTGCGTGCCCGGCGTCCGACCGAACTCGCTGGCGAAGATGACCAGCGTTTCATCGAGCAGGCCCCGCTGCGCCAGGTCCTCAAGCAGTGCGCCGATGGGCTGGTCGACGGCGGCGGCAAGCCGGGAGTGGCTCTTCTGCAGGCCGCTGTGAGAGTCCCATGCGCCCGCCCCGCCGCCGCCGTGCTGGATCTGGATGAACCGGACGCCCCGCTCCACGAAGCGCCGTGCCGCGAGAAGCTGTGATCCGAAATCCCGGGTGTGGGGCTGGTTGAGCCCGTACTTCTCCTGAAGATGCGCCGGCTCACGGGAAAAATCGAGCACCTCGGGGATGGAGCGCTGCATGCGAAACGCGAGTTCGTACGACGCGATCCGCGCGGAGAGCGCGGCGTCGTTCGGATACTCGATGCCGCGAAGGGTGTTGAGCTCCCGGATCAGGTCGACGCCGGTGGCCTGCGCCGCAGGATCCAGAGGTCGCTCAGCTCGGCTGTAGTCCAGCGGGTTTTTGGGATCGATCCTCAGCGGTACGGCATCGTGCGCAGGGCCAAGGTAGAACCCATCCTTCTTGATCCAGTACTCTCGGGTGCCGATGGAGATGAACTGTGGCAGGTTCTCATTGAGGGTGCCAAGGCCGTAGTGAACCCAGGCGCCCAGGGTGGGGAAGTCCCCATCCAGCCGATTGCGCCCGGTGTGGAACTCTGTCTGTGCGCCGTGGTTGCTGTCGGTGGTCCACATGGAGCGCACCACCGCGAGTCGATCGGCGTTGCGGGCGATGTGGGGGAACCAGTCGCTGATCTCGATGCCGCTCTGGCCGTGTTTCTTGAAGCCGACCTGGAGCGGGAAGAGGGTGTTGCGCTGGTTGCCGTTGGCGTCGGGCACCACCACGCGCTCGATGGCGAGCTTCTTGGGATCCTGCACGGAGGCGAATGGGGTCTCGGCGATGGTCTTCCCGGCGTATTTCGTGACCATCGGCTTCGGGTCCCAGCTCTCCAGGTGGCTCACCCCACCATTCATGAAGAGCCAGATGACGCTCCGGGCACGGGGCGGAAAGTGGGGTTTGCCGTTGGGCGGCGCCCACACGCCTTCCGAGGCGGCGCTCTCCCGCTGGAGCATGGCCCCAAGCGCCAGACCCGTGAAGCCCATTCCCATGTCGGCGAGGAACACCCGGCGACTCCGGGGTCGCTGCCCGCCGGCGCGGTGGTCCCGGCTCGAAGGGTAGTCTGCGGCACTCATCTCGGAACTCCAACTCCGCGTGTCTCGCTGCCGCCTGGGGAGCCGGCGCGGACAGGCACGCGATTATCTGAGCGTGACAAAGTCATTGTGGTTCAGGAGCACCCATACCAGGTGGGTCCGGGCGCTCTCGGTAGAGACGGACGGCGAGGCGCTCGCAGGAGCGGCATCGCGGCCCTTGCGCCAGCTCGCCATCGCCCGCCGGCTTGCCGCGAGTTCCGCGTCCGAGGCGTGGATCCCCAGAATCACGAGGAAGGCCCGTCGGATGAAGGCGTCGTCCTCCACGCCCCCCGACCGGCTGAGGCGAGCCGCAATCGCGGGAGCCGTATCCAGCGCCAGAGCGCTGTTCGTGAGGGCGAGCGCCTGCTGCGGCACGATGCTTTGATCGCGCCGGTAGCATTCCTTCACGGCGGCCGCGTCGAAGGTGGAGAGAAACAGATTCGACGAGATGTCGGAGTGGAAGAAGTAGAGACTGCGCCTCCGCGAGGCCTCCTGCTGCGCCTCGGGCACGGGGGGTCCTCCCCGGCTCGGATCGAGCGTCCCCGCAAGGGAGAGCATCGAGTCGCGAACCGCTTCCGCCTCCAGCCGGATGGGGGATCGTCGCCAGAAGGCCAGGTTATCCCGATCCTTTCGGAGGTTTGCCTCAGCGCCCTTTTCAGACGAGGACATCCGGTAGGCCGCCGACGTCACGATCAGGCGGTGGATGCGCTTCATGCTCCAACCACCGTCCATGAACTCCGAGGCAAGCCAGTCCAGCAGTGCCGGATGGGTCGGCGCGGCGCCCTTTCGGCCGAAGTCGAACATCGTCGACACCAGGGGCGTGCCCATGTGGCGACTCCACAGGTGGTTCACGGCCACACGCGCCGTGAGCGGATTTCGCCGATCAACGATCCAGTTGGCGAGAGCTGTTCGACGTCCGGTGCTCTTGGGGGGAAACGGAATCTCGGGATCATCCTTGCCGGAGAACAGGAAGCGGGTGGCCGCCCATCGGGCGCCGATCAGGGGTGTAGGCCGATCCTTGTCGCCGATCGGGGCGGATGCGAGATCCGCTGCCTTCTTCAGGGCCGCCCGAGCGTCGGCGAGCGCCTTCTCCTGCATCGGCTTCTTTTCGCTGCCGGCAGCGCGGCGTTCGGCGTCGAATACCGCCAGGCGGGCGCGAGCTAGGCCGGCCGCTCGTTCGGCCAGCACTGCGTCGCGGCGAGCATCGGCCGGCGGCGTGGCGTTCGCATTCGCCCACTCCAGCCGGAGGAACGCCAACGTGCGCTCGACCCGAGTCAGGTCGGCCCGCGCTGCATCCAGAGCCAGTTCCGCGGCACGGCGCGCCGGCTCGTCGCCGGAACTCGCGCGCTCCACACCCGATTCCGCGGTCGCCACTCCCTTGCCGGCTGCGGCGAGGTGAGCGTCGGCCACCCAGGGTCGACGCTCCGGCTGCCAGGCTTCCACCGGCAGCTCCACCGGTCGGACATCGAGCGGCTTGAACGCCAGTACGGCGGGAACGCCCGGCGCCAGAGGACGGCTGGTGTCGGGCCGGCTCTCTTGCCCCCGAATGAAGAGGTAGGTCGGCGCATCCAGGTTGGCGTCGAACGCCCGGGGGATGCCGTTCACCGCAAGATCGGCTTCCCCGGGCGCGACATCCATCCGGACATGATACGGCTCGAAGAAGGCCCGCATCTGGTAGTAGTCCGACTGCCGGATCGGATCGTACTTGTGGTCGTGACACTTGGAGCAGTTGACGGTGAGACCCAGAAAGGCCTTGCCCACATGCTCCACGGTCTCATCCATCCACTGGTTGCGATTGAAGAGGAAGTAGTTTCGCGCGAGATAACCGCCGGCTCGCAGTTTGTTCGGATCGTTGGGATGAAGTTCGTCCACCGCCAGCATGAGCCGGACCATCTCGTCATACGGCATGTCCGCGTTGAGAGACTCGATGATCCAATCGCGCCACTGCCAGATATGCTCCTGGCTGTTTCGGAGCTGTTGGCCGAGCCCCCACCAGTCGGAGTAGCGCCAGATGTCCATCCAATGGCGGCCCCACCGCTCGCCGTAACGAGGGTCGGCGAGGAGTCGATCCGCGAGGCGCTCGTACCACCCCGGCGCGACATCGCCCGCCAGGCGGTCCAGTTCCTCCGGCGACGGCGGCAGCCCGATGAGGTCCAGGTAAAGGCGCCGGATCTGCTCCGGACGGCTGGCCGGCGGCTGGGGTCGAAGTCCGTCCCGCTCGTAGCGAGCCGCCAGGAACGCGTCGATCGGGTTGCGTGCCCATCCCGACACCTGCCGGCCGACGGATTTGGGGACTTTCGGACGGACGACGGCGCGGAAACTCCAGTGATCCCGAGGATCGGTCTGGGGCCGCTCATCTCGCGGCGCGGGCGCGTTCTGTCGCACCCAGTTGGTGAGCAGCGCGATTTCTTCGGGTTTGAGCGCCTCCCCATCGGGCGGCATGCGCCCGGCCCCCTTCGGCGCCGCGACCCGGCGGAGCAGCGCGCTTCCCGAGATGTCGCCCGGGCGCACCGCCGGCCCGCCGCGGCCACCCTTGCGGATCAGCGCCGCCGTATCCAGTCGGAGCCCCGCGCTCTGCTGCAGCGGGCCGTGGCACGAAAGGCAGCGCTCGGCCAGTAGCGGCTTCACCTGCTTCAGGTAGTCCACCGGCTCCTCGGCCATGAGTCCACCGCACAGGACCAGCGTGGCCACGCCGATCCATGCCCCAACCCGGCCCCGCGAACTCAGGAACCCGAACCGCATAACGCCTCCCGCTCACCCTCTTCCACTCAACTTCGAGGGTGAGAGAAGAACGGCCTTCGTCGTCTGTATCAACGACCACCCGCAGCCTGTTCCCCCAGGGGAACAGAGCGCTGAGAGGGAGCCGGGGCGGCGAGCGCGAACTCTGGGGATCATGAACAGGGCTGTGGATCGATATCTGGCGCTGGACTTGGGCGGCACGAAGGTTGCCGTCGGGGTGGTCACCGGAGAGGGGGAAGTGCTGGTCTCCCGCCGGGCGCTGACCTCGGAACTGCGGGCGAACGGCGACCCCCTCTCCGGCATCTTCGACCTCGCGGAGGACGCCCTGCGCTCTGTCGGTCTGCACCAGCAAGAGAGTCTCGGCGGCGTCGGCATTGCGCTGCCGGGACCCGTGGAGCGCACGGCGATCCGAATGAAGGCAGCGCCCACCATTCCCGAGATCGAGGGCGTTTCCCTCACAGAGGCGCTGGAGGGCCGATTTCACACGCCCGCGTTCGGGGACAACGACGCGAACGGCGCGGCGCTCGCGGAAGCCCGCTTCGGCGCCGGCCGCGGCTTCGGGTGGGTGGCGTACTTCACCGTGAGCACGGGCATCGGCGGCGGGATGGTGGTCGATGGCCGCGTGCTTCGCGGCGCGACCGGCACGGCGACCGAGTTCGGACATCAGATCGTGCTCCCTGAAGGTGGGTCACGGTGTGACTGCGGCGGGTTCGGCTGTCTGGAGACGGTCTCTTCCGGCCGCGGCATCGCCCGTCGCGCACGGGAGCGGGGTCTGGCGCCGTCAGACGCCGCCTTGGTGGCCGAACAGGCCCGAGCGGGAGACCCGACGGCGCTCGAACTCTGGGATGAAACTGCGCTCTATCTGGGCATCGGCATCTCGAACGTGATCAACCTCTTCGATCCGGGCGTGGTGGTGCTGGGCGGCGGGGTCGGCGTCGGCGCTGCGGACCTCCTCCTGCCGCGGGTGAAGGCGGTGGTGGATCGCCGCTGCATGCCCTCGCTGCATCGCCCGGTGGAACTTCGAACCGCCTTGCTCGCCGAAGAGACCGGCCTCATCGGCGCCGCCTGCCTCGCAATGGAAGCTCTGGAGCGCTAACGGCGCCTCGGATGCCGGCGTCGACTCCGACAGGTCGGCATCCGTGCAATAGATGCGTTCCGCGGAAGCTCCCTCCAAAGAGTGGGATCCCACTCACTGTGTAACGGTGCGCAACTCCCCGACGATGACAAGTCGGTCGCAAGAGGTCCTGGGCCACCACCGGCTCGGCCGACGAACCCAGGAGACACGGTGGTGTGATGGTCCCGTGTATGGATGTGCCCGCCGTTCACTGATATTGGATCTGGACTCCCCTGAAGTCGGAGAGTTGGTGAAACACCCTGCACCCTCCTGTGCCGGATACTGCGAGATGAGTGTCGTCGAGCCAACGGACTTCAATCCAGGGCTCGCCGGCAACAACGAAGACGTTTCCTCCCTCATTGGGGAGTTTCCGCCACACGGGGAGTATGGAGAGTTGAGTGCTGCAGGCAGTGGTAGCGCCGCAGTCGCGCCGGAATAGCACCGCCTTGAACGCTCCGCTCGGCGAGATGGTCTCTCGTAAGTCGTCGTTCCCGCAGACGTCGCCCAGCAGGGCTACGAACCCGAGAAGTGCGGCAACAGGCAGAGCTAATAGGGTGGCGCCCGCAATGACGAATGCCGCCCGACTCATCCTTGGCGTTGCCGCGCTTTCATTCATGGTAGTGATTGAACGATCCTGGCTCTGCGATCGGGCGGCGCGACGCGTCGTTTGCAACCGGCACACACCTGCCTACTTTGTCGCAGCTCCAGGTGAGTCGCCATCTGATCGGCTGCGCAACACCTCGCAGTGAGTTTGATCAGTCTCGGGGATGAAGCACTCCAACCTCTCGCGCCGGTCGACGTAGAGTCGGCCACAATCCCGACATTGGTACATGAGCTCGGCAGACCGGCTGATGAGCCGGCGAGCAAGGGTGTAAGCCCTGTCCCTATCAATCCGCCCTTCATAAAGCGCGTCGATGACCTGGGCGTCGATGGCCTCGAACACGGCGAACCACTCCTGGTCCGGGATCATGTGCCCCTTGTGCGGCAAGTTGTCCGTCACATCCTTGATGGTCGCGCCGCAGGAGCAATCGATTCTCACTGCAAGTCCCTCCACCGCCTAACGGCACAACTCGCCTCCCCGGCGGACGCGAGCGAGCCGTGTTCACAGAAGACCTACGTGCCCGACAGGTCAGGCGCAGTGTCGGCTTCGGCCAGATTGTCGCGCTTCAGATGACTCGCCTATCCAGCATCTCTTCAATCACGGAAGCCAAGGCAAAGGCCCCAACCCGCACATCATCAGTCGTTAGAGTTTCACCCGAGGGGTGAGATGCGAGGTTTCCGATGACCCGTATCGTGTGCAGATACCCGACTGCCTTAGACCCTATCCCAGTAGTTACTTTAGGTGGCCCGACCGACAATTTCATTGTGGGATGGCTACGCAAGGGGACGCCTGCGATGAAAGAAGCGGTCAAAGACGACAAATGGCGGATTCCAGACGAGCTCTGGGCAAAGATTG
>SYKE01000024.1 GCA_005798285.1 Actinomycetota bacterium | reverse complement strand
TCGGAAGCGGCGCAGGGGCTGAAGGACATCACTGAGGACGGCGACGCCACCGATGATGCCGTTCAGGCGTGGACCCTCTCGGGCCGAAAGGTCATCAACCCAAAGCGCGATGGATCCGGCGGGCTCGAGGTCGAAGGCGGGAAGTTGATCTTCGGCTGTTCCGAGGTGGCGCAGGACGACACGGACCTGAACAAGGACAAGGACTCCGATGACACCGTTGTGTTTTGGTACGATCCGGTCGGTGGAAAGCTGACCAATACCGGTTGGAGCGTCACGGACGTCTTCGTTGGTGGCGAGGGGCGGGCGGTGTGGCGCGTCTCGGAAATCGATCAGGGCGATAAGGACCTGAACCGGGATCGCGATACCGACGATCAGGTGTGCATGGTGATCGACGGCGCCACCGGCGCCGTGTCGACGCCGAATCTGGCGTGCGGGTTGGAGTTGACCTGTGGTCGCTTCGCGGTCACCTTTTCCGTGCCCGAGGCGGACCAGGGCTCCCGAGATTTGAATGGCGACGGCGACCCGGACGACGAGATCGTGCATGTGGTGAGAATTGGGGCAGGATCCAGGACCCCCTGACGCGGAGAACCTGATCGGTGCATCACGATGCGGTGAGATCGGGCGACGCGGCCCGACCCGAAGTGGGGGGCGTTTCATGGCGATTGCGGATTGGGGTTCGGCAGAGCAGCAGCGGTTTGAGGCGATCCGGGAACCGCTCGCCCGGGTGAGCACAGCCACGGCCAACCACATGCTCCAGATGATGGGCTGGCGGAACACGTTCGCGGTGGGTCTCTCGCCTCTTCAACCCCTGGGTCGCGGGCTGGTTCTGGTCGGGCGAGCTCGCACCGTTCGGTATTTGCCCCGGCGCGCATCGGAAGCGGCTCCGGCCACAGATGAGGAGCGTGCGGTCCACCGGGCCGCCCGACGGAACTCCCCGGAGATGCTGACGATCGAGTCTCTGGAGCCGGGCGATGTGTTCTGTGTCGACGCGATGGGTGTCCTCACGGCGGGGATCATCGGCGACATCCTCTCGGCCCGGATCAGGCGGCGCGGCGCCGTGATGGCGGTCATCGATGGGGTGGTGCGCGATAGCCCCTACATCCGCATGGTCGGGCTGCCGGTGATCTGCCGGGGCGCGCATCCCGCAGCGAGCGGTCGCGATGTCGCGCCGGTCGATTGGGACGTCCCGATCCATGTTGCCGGGGTCCATGTGCGGCCCGGCGATGTGGTGATGGCGGACGATGACGGCGCTCTATTCCTACCGCTCGACCTGGCCGAGATCGTTGCGGCGAGCGGACCCGCCAAGGAGCGCCTCGAAGCCTGGATTCGAGGCAAGATCCAGGCCGGCGGCTCGGTGTGGGATTACTACCCGCCGACTCCCGAGAAGCTGGAGGAATACGAGCGGGAGCAGGGCGGGGCCGGCGGATGAAGATCACCGACATCCGCACGGCCGATGTGCTCGGACATGGCTTCTCCACCTATGTTCGGGTGTACACCGACCAGGGAATCGTGGGAAACGGGGAGTGCATTCACGGCGCCGAGGGCTGCGCGCCGATGGTGCATTCCCTTAAGCGGCATCTCATCGGCGAAGATCCCCGCAATGTGGACGCGCTGTTCGAGAAGATGCGCCGCTCCCGGCTCTTCGATGGCGCGATGAGCGGCGTCACGGTGACCGCGATGACCGGCATCGAGATTGCGCTCTGGGATCTGGCGGGCAAGGCGTGCGGACAGCCGGTGTATCGCTTGCTCGGTGGTAAGTTCCGGGACCGTATTCGACTCTACTGTGACTGCCACGCGGGGGATGATTTCGCGCCCGAGGCGTATGCCGAGCGGGCCCGAGAGGCGGTTGCGCTGGGGTTCGACGCCATCAAGTTCGATGTCGACGAGAAGCACGCGGGCTTCCGAAACGACGCCTGGAACTGGCACGCATCGGCCGGCGAGATCGACTGGATGGTCGAACGAGTCGCGGCCGTCCGCGCGGCAGTGGGGCCGAATGTGGATCTCGCCATCGACATGCATGGCCGCTATGACATCGCGTCGGGGATTGCGGTGGCGAGGGCGATGGAGCCATTTCGGCTGCTCTGGCTGGAAGAACCGGTCCCGCCGGAAAACGTCGCCGCCATGCGGGAGGTGAAGCGAGTCTCTCCCGTGCCGCTCTGCGCCGGCGAAAACCTCTACTTGAGATGGGGCTTCCGCGACCTGTTGGAGCAGCAGGCGGTGGACTTCATCATGCCGGACATTCCGAAGTGTGGCGGACTCTCCGAGTGCCGCAAGATCGCCAACATGGCGGAGGTCTATTACGTGCCGCTCGCTCCGCACAACGTGTGCGGTCCGCTCGGAACGGTCGCCTCAGCCCACGTGTGCGCGACAATCCCCAACTTCCTCGTGCTGGAGTGGCACTGGATCGACTACCGCGGCTGGGACGAGCTGGCGACGGCGCCGGAGCCGATCCTGCAGAACGGCTCGGTGGTGCTGAACGACCTGCCCGGACTGGGTGTGGAGGTCCACGACGAGGCCCTCGCCCACTACCTGCGGCCCGGAAGCAGCCTGTTCGGTCCTGAACCCTGAACCAGCCTGCCCCCCGGTCGGTCGGTCGACGGGGGGCAGGACGATCCTCAAATCACGGCTTGCCGATGCAGAAGAGCCGGGTGTTGGTTCGGATGAAGAGATTTCCGCCGGCGATGGCCACGCTGGAGCGGATCTCGTTCTCATCGGGGGCCATCGGGTTCGTGGCGAGCAGTTCGCCACTGTCGGCGTTGTACACGTTGACTTCGCCGCCAAGGCTCATGGCATAGATCTTGCCGTCGGCCGCGGTGGGGGACGCCCAGACCGCGGTCCGGCTCGGGGTGGGGGTCGACCAGATCACCTTGCCGTCGCGCGGGTCCACGGCGGAGACCGCTTTGCGGAGGTCGCTCGCGACGTAGAACCGATCCTTGTAGAAGACCGGGGTCGGCACATCGCTGGTCACCTGGCCCTTGTACTCGCTGTGCCACGCGAGGCCCCCCTCGGTGACATCGCCGTTGGCGCCCGCCTTCACGGCGAAGACCGGCTTCTGCTTTGGGCCACAGCCGAGCACCACGCCGCCGCCCGCAACGGGGGAGGGCACCAGACGGAAGTCCTTTCGGCGGTGCCGGCTGCCGGGCACATCCGGCTCCTCGTTCCAGGTCCCCCAGCGCCAGAGTTCCCGCCCGGTCGCCGGATCGTGCCCGGTGAGAATGTCGCCTCCTGAAATGAGGATCTCCTTGCGGCCCTTGTGCTCGAAGGGAATCGGGGTGCTGTAGGCTTCCAGAGATTCAGCGCCCGCCGGGCTGGGTCGCAGGGCCCGCCACAAGTCCTTGCCGGTACTCGGATCCATCGCCAGCAGAAAGGACTCGGCTCCGGCCCGACCTCGGCTTCCAATGGCCTGGTTTCGCTGAAGCACCTGCATATAGAGCCTTCCGCCATAGAACTGGGGGGAACTGGCGAAGGTGAAGTTGAAGGCAAAATCGCCGAAGTCTTGCTGCAGGTTGCGCGCCCAGAGCTTCTTGCCGGCAAAGTCAAACGCGACCAGGTCGCCGTTCCCATAGAAGAAGACGACTCGCCTGCCATCGGTAACGGGGGAGGGCGATGCGTAATTGCTGCGCGCATCGAGCTGGATTTCGTCGCCCTGGCCACCGGAGCGGTAGCCGGTGCCGGCTGCGTGTTTCCATCGGATGGCGCCGGTTTTGCGATCGAGGCACATCGCGAGGAGCTGTCGCGCCGCAGGATCGGTGCTGGACACGAAGACGGATTGCCCCCAGATGATCGGGGTGGCGGCTGAAGGCCCCGGCATCGGGACGGCCCAGCGAACTCCTTCAGAGGGTCCGAACTTCGCCGGCAGCCCCCGATCTTCCGAAGAGCCGTTGAAAAAAGGCCCCCGCCAGTTGCTCCAGTTCGAGCTTTCGGCAGCGCCGGCGGGCGACTTCCCCGCCCACAGCAGCGCCCCGCCAACCACCAGCAGGTCTCGTCGATCCAGCTTCATCCAGCGCCTCACCCCTCAAAATCGCCGTCGGGGCCAACCACGGGATCCCCGGAGAGTCCGGCGCACATGGCGCATGGAACCCGACAACCCGTTTCGATCCTTGTTGCCCCCCTTCCTTCCTGGACGTGCCACGGCACACCCTGGAAGGAGATGGATCCGCACCCGATGCAGTACAACACCATCAACAACGTGCATCAACCCCAGACCGCTTTTCGACTCAGTGCAGCCGGATGAACTCTCCGCGTTCCGCAGCGATTAGCCGCCGCCGCCGCACGAATATCACAAGGAGTTGTGGGACTCGAGATCGACGTCAGGGGGCGCGGATCCCGACGTTACAGGATCTCCCGCGGGGTCAAGTTGAGAGACCCGTCGAAGCCGACGGGTCTCTTTAACCAACCGGATCAGCGCCCCGCAGGCATTGCCTTGCGGGGGAGCTTCTCGTCGCGCATGGCCGTCTGGTAGGCGAAGGCGGCGATGAGGGTCGATGCCTGCTTCAGGTCGTCCGCTTGAAGACGGTCGAACAGGTCCTGGTTGGAGTGGTGGGTGCGGGTGCCGTACTCGAGTTCATCCTGAATGAACTGGAATGCCGGGATGCCGAGGGTGTCGAACGAGCCGTGGTCGGTGCCGCCCACGCTGATCGACGCCAGAGTGGATGCTCCGAGATCGCGGAAGGGGGCGAGCCAGCTTCGGAAGATGGGCCGGCAGGCTTCGTTGCCCTGGAGGTAGACGCCGCGGATCTTGCCGCTGCCGTTGTCCAGATTGTAGTAGGCGGAGATCTTTGCGTGCTCCGGCTTGAGCATCAGGGGCGCCGGCGCTCCGCCGCCTCCGCCGCCGAAGCGGCCGCCTCCGCCGCCCGTGCCGAAGTGCTGGGTCACGTAGCCGCGAGAGCCGAGCAGGCCCTGCTCTTCCCCGGTCCACAGCGCCACGCGGATGGTTCGGCGTGGCTGCAGTTTGAGGGTTTGCAGAATCCGGGCCGCCTCCATCATTGCCGCACAGCCGGCGGCGTTGTCGGTGGCGCCGGTCGCGCCGTGCCATGAGTCGAGGTGCGCGCCGAGCATCACCACCTCGCCGCTCAGGTCCGTCCCCGGGATCTCGGCGACGGTGTTGTAGCCCTTCGTATCGTCGGAGTTGAACTCGGCGTCGACCTGCACCTGAATCTTGAGCTCCTGGCCCTGCTCGATCATTCGCACCATCCGGTTGTAGTGCTCAGCCGAAACGACGATCTGGGTGGGTCCCGCCACGGCGTCTTTGTCCCAGGGGCTGGAGCGACGGCCGCCCTGCTGCGCGAGTGGGTTGGCGTTGGGGTCGCCGGTGGGCGGAACGGTGGCGGACTGCACGAACAGCGTGCCGCCATCGGTCGGACGGGTGGGATCATCACCGGCGCGACTCGGCTCCAACACCACGGCAGCCGCCTCGTCGTGAATGAACCGAGCCTTTCGCGCCGCGAGCATGAACTGGGTGCGCTGGTCGGGGTTGGGCTGGAAGTTCCCGCGGCGGCGTCCGCCCCGCGAGCCATCGGCATTGGCGAGGTTCAGCAGCTCGGCGTCGGTTGCGCGGGTGGCCCGGGGCTCGAAATGCGCCTTGACCTCCCGGGGGGCCGACGTCAGCACAATCGCGCCCTTCAGTTTGTCTTTATACTTCTCGAAGTCCGCCTCGGTCTTGATGTCGAGATAGACCACGGGGGCCGTTATCGATCCCTTTGTAGGGGCGGTCCATGCCTTGGGGTAGGCGATCAGCGGAATGGTTTGGGGCGATGTCACCTGCATGGAGAAGCTCTTGAGCGTCCAACCGCGACCGAACTCACCCCACGACTCCAGCGCGGCGTTTTTCATGCCCCAACCGGCCATCGTGTCGCGGGTCCACTCGTTGGCCTTCTTGCAGCCGGGGGACGCGGTGAGCCGGGGTCCGATGACATCGGTGAGGTATCCGGCGATCTTCATCACCTGCGAGCGCTTGAGGCCCTCGTCTTTGATTTGCTCCACGGCAGCATCGAGAGTCGGCGCGGCGCCCTGCTGGGCGGGAGCCTGGAGAGCGGGGAGCAGGGCGCATCCCGCGAGGGCGGAGAGGAGTAGCGGACGACGAACTCGACGATTCATGGCGGTGCTGCCCTCGTTTCGAGGCGGGACCGGCCCGGCACGAAACGGTAGGAAGGGTGATCTTGGCCACAAAGTTCACTCTGGAAGCACGAAAGCCCTACATTCGGATTCCGATCCCCACGCACGGGCTCCAACGTGGTTCCATGGGTGGGGAAATTCCGGCTGCACCCTCGGTTCGGGCCGACACCCTGGTGCGCCGAGACAACGGCCGCCGCGCCGAGGTGATAAAAGCTCGAAGCGTGAGGCGTCTCCGGGAACGGATGGTCGCCGCGTCTCGCACCGGTCTCCCGTCTGGCTCCATCGACACGGCCTGCCACCCTGCTCGTTTTCAACCTGTCTATCTCATCTATGCACGGACATTCCTACTCCGATCCCTCGCCGAAACAGCCGGGAACCGCCAGCGGCGACGATGCCCGGCCCCGCCACCATTTGGGTTACCTCCGCGCCTGCTTCTCCGGCTTCGGCCCGCGGATCGCTCTGACCGTATTCTTCCTGGCCATTGCGCGCGCCGCAGCGACGGCCGATCCGCTCCTCTTCAAGGCCATCATCGACGGGCTGGGCGACGCGAAGGCGCGCGGCGATGCCTTCGCGGAGTTGGGTTGGATCGTTCCCGCCTACTTCGGACTTCGGGGCGTCACGCTGGTCGGAGAACATCTGCGAGATTGGGTCTTCGCTCCGGTTGAGATGGGGGTGGGCCGTAGAGTCTCGGAGACGGTGTTCGATTACCTGCTCCGGCTTCCGGTCAGCTACCACGCCGAGCAGAAAACCGGAGCCCTCGCTCGCCGGATCGGCCGCGGGAGCCGCGCGATCACGTTCATCCTCGACTTCCTGGTGATGAACATCCTGCCCACCCTGGTGGAGCTGGTCTTCGTCACCCTCCTGCTTGCGCGCCTTTATCCACCGTCTTACGGATTGATCACGGTATTCACGGTGATCCTTTACACCTGCTTCACGGTGTGGAGCACCGAGAAGCGCCAGAAGTACCGCCTGAATGCAAACCGGGCGGATGATCAGGCCAGCGGCATCCAGATCGACAGCGTCGCCAACATCGAGACGGTGAAGTACTTCCAGAACGAGGATCTGGCGCGGAAGAACTTCGGCTCAGCCATTCAGCGATGGTTCGAACTCTCGGTGCGCTCCAACCAGATCTTTGCCGCCATCACGACCGGACAGAATGCCATTCTGCTGCTCGGATTAGGCGCCATCCTGTTCCTCGGGATCCGCCAGGCGGCGCAGGGCGAGCTGACCGTGGGCGACCTCGTGGTGCTCTCCACCTATGTCGTTCGACTCTCCACCCCGATCGGCACTCTGGGTTTCATCTATCGAGGGATGAAGGACGGCTACGCCGACCTTGATGAGATGGGCAAGATCTTCGAGAACGAGATCACCGTGGCCGAGCCGGTCCGGCCGGTCCCCATCCCCAACCCCGAGGGCGCCGTGAAGTTCGACGGCGTCGAGTTCTGTTATGCGGGTCGAGAGCCGGTGCTGAAGGGCATCCATCTCGACATCCCCGCGGGCGCACGCGTGGCAGTGGTGGGTCCCTCCGGCGCCGGGAAGTCCACACTGGCCCGCCTGCTCTTCCGCTTCCATGACCCGACGGCGGGCAGCGTGACCCTCGACGGTGTGGATCTGCGGGACCTGAGCTGCGACACGCGGCGTTCTATTCTGGCGATCGTCCCCCAGGAGCCGGTTCTCTTCAACGACACGATTGCCGGCAATCTGCGCTTTGGGAAGCCCACCGCGACCCACCAGGAGATTCAGGCAGCCTGCCGATTGGCGAACATTCACGACTTCATCGCCGGTCTGCCGGAGGGCTATGAAACGCTGGTAGGGGAGCGAGGAGTCAAGCTCTCC
>SYKE01000232.1 GCA_005798285.1 Actinomycetota bacterium | reverse complement strand
GCTGGACCCGGAGCAGAACAAGGACTTCCGGGACCACTATCTGGACGTGCCGTTCGATCTGAGCAACGTGCTGTTCATCACGACGGCGAATATGCTCGACACCATCATCCCGGCCCTTCGGGACCGGATGGAGATCATCGAACTCCCCGGCTACACCGAAGAGGAAAAGGTCCAGATTTCGCGCCGCCACCTCATCCCCAAGCAGTTGGAAGAGCATGGCATCCCGGAGAACCAGATTACCTGGGACGACGCCGCAATTCCGTTCCTCGTGGCGGGATACACCCGGGAGGCCGGAGTCCGCAATCTAGAGCGAGAGGTCGCCGCGATCACCCGCAAGGCCACGAGGGAATTCGCCGAGGGCCGGGAAGAACCTGTTCATATCACCGCTGAGCAGGTCGGGACGTACCTGGGCTCCCCCCGGTTCGAGTCCGAAGAGGTGAAGGACCGCGTTTCCAGTCCGGGGGTCGCGACGGGAATGTTCTATACGCCCGTTGGAGGCGGCGTGCTCTTCGTGGAAGCGATTGCGCTCCCGGAGGGGAAGGGCGCGCTGACTCTCACCGGTCAGCTCGGCGATGTGATGAAGGAGTCGGCTCAGGCGGCGCTCAGTTACGTTCGAGCTCATCGCGAACGGTTCGGCGTGTCCTCGTCGTTCTTCCAGACCCACGACATCCATGTGCACGTTCCCGCGGGCGCCGTACCGAAGGACGGACCCTCGGCCGGCGTGGCGCTCGCGACGGCTCTCGCCAGCCTTGTGACGGGCCGCATCACGCGGAGGCAGGTCGCGATGACGGGTGAGATCACGCTCACCGGTCGCGTGCTCCCCGTGGGCGGGATCAAGGAGAAGGTGCTGGCTGCCCGGCGCGCCGGAATTCGAGAGATCATCCTGCCGGAGCGCAACCGCAAGGATGTCGAGGAAGACTTGCCGGATACCGTAAAGGAAGCGCTTACGTTCCATTACGTGAGAGAGATCCAGCAAGCGCTGGAACTGGCTCTGGACGGCTTGGAAGAAGCTGCTTCCGAGACTGCGGGCGCCGCTCCGGCCCAGGAACCTCCGGCTCGTCCCGTCCGCCGCCGAAGAAAACCGGCCGCATCCGAGTAGCGCTGAGTCGCCGCCATGGGAACCGTTCGAAGTCGTCTTGTCTTCGCTCTCCTGGCGGCGGCGTCCCCCTCCATCGCGTTTACGCTCTGGCTGCTGGAGGCGGCGCGCCCCTCACCCGTACTCGCCGCGCTCGGGATGCTCCTGACCGTGGCGGCTCCCATCGCCGTCGGCTACTGGCTATCGCGCCGCGTGCTGGAGCCGGTGGAGGACCTCCGCCGGGCCGCCGACGCCTTCATTGCGGGGAGCCCCGGAGTACGGGCGCCGGCGGATGGCGTACCGCCCATCGAACGCCTCGCACGGCAATTCAACCGCATCCTCGATGAGAGCTACCTTCAGGTGGCGCGCGCCGACGAACAGCAGGCGTTTCTCGACGCCGTCATTCGACAGATGCCCGAGGGGCTGATCATCCTGGACTCGGAAGGCGCCATCACGCGGGTGAACGCCGCCGCGGAGGCGTTGCTTGGAGTTTCCTCGGATCGTCTGGTCGGAAGGCCGATCCTCTCGGCGCTCCTGAATTATTCGCTGGACGTGGAAGTACGGCGCGTGCTGGAGACAGGCGCGTCGGTCAGCGTGGATGTGCAGATGCCGGAGGGGCCGTCGCTTCGGGCCGCGGTCGGACCGCTGGAGATTCAAGGGCGTCCCGCGGGCGCGTTGCTGATCGTGCAGGATGTCTCCGCTATTCGACGCGTTGACGCGATGCGGCGCGACTTCGTGGCGAATGTGAGTCACGAGCTTCGCACGCCCCTCGCCGCCATCCGCGCGATGGTGGAAACGCTCTCGCTTCGGGCGGCGCGCCGGCCGGAGCTGGTGGTGGAGTACGGCCCGCGCATCGTCACCGAGTGCGAGCGGCTGGACCTGCTTGTCCACGATCTACTGCTGCTGGCTGAGACGGAGTCCGGCGCCCTGCACATGGAGCCGGAAACCATTCAGCCCCTGGAAGCCGCCGAGACGGTGGTCTCACTCGTGGAGTCCGCGCTGCCCGACGGACGGACGCGGATCGTGCTGGACGATTTCTGTCCGGACACCGTTCGAGCCGACCGCAAGGCGCTGGAGCAGTGCCTCCGAAACCTGGTGGAGAACGCGCTGAAGTATGCCGGGGGTGGCCGGGTGGCGCTCGGAAGCCGAAGGGAGCTCGAACAGGTGGTGCTCTGGGTCTCCGATGACGGGCCGGGCATTCCATCCGAGTCGCTGCCCCGCATCTTCGAGCGGTTTTACCGCGTGGAGTCCGCCCGCGAGCGGCCCGGCGGCGCCCGCGGAGGCAGCGGTCTGGGCCTCGCCATCGTGAAGCATCTGGTCGCCGCCCAGGGGGGACGCGTCTGGGCCGAGAGCCAACTCGGCTCCGGCAGCACCTTCTACATCGCCCTCCCCGCCGCCGAGGACGCTCCTGCGCCGCCGCTGGTTGGAGCCCCGGAGGCATAGACATTGGGACGCTGCTTTGGGTGTCGCGAAGTGAAGGAGCCTCCGTCGAAGAAATCGAGATCGACGTCCCTACATGGTGGTCTGCTTGGTTTGTCGATCACTGGAATGCTCGCTGTATGTTACGCCGCGAGTGCATCTATCCCGGTCATTGCCGGTTCGACAGTGGATCGGACACGGTTCGAGATACGTGTGGCGGGCGCCCCACTGCTTGATGTGATGGAGCAGTTGGGAGTCTTCCGTGATCGAGCCAACATTGGGGTGGATCCGTCGCTCGAACACCTGAAGGTGAGCATCGTCGCGCGGGAGACAGACGCCGGAGATCTCATCCGTGCGGTGGAAGAATTGCTCGGGGTCAGCTTCAGAGTGAGTGGCGACTCTCGCGGAGGGCGCGTGACGCCCCGTGTTTCAAGGCAGAACTGGCTCCGGTCTTGGGATCGGGCTCGATCTACTGGGCACGAAGCCGCCCGTGCGTTCCAGGCCGCCGGAACCAGGCAACTCATCAAGAAGCTCCTCCGAGAGGTGGAGAGTCACGTCCAAGAGGATCGGGATGGCGCTCCATTGCCTCCGGGAGTGGCGTCGCTCCCATTAACCCAATTCCTCGGCACCCTGTCCGAGAATGATCTCTCAACACTGACGGATGCGGTGGGAGAGGCGACGGAATCCGAGGCGGGAGAGGAGCCCGCCGAGCGCGCGCCTGCGCTTCGCTACCGCTTTGGAGATCTGTCCGACCGCCAGCAGGCTCTCCTTAAGAGTTATGCGCGAAACCGGCCTGGTGGAAGCGCCGCGCGAGCTGAGTTGCAATGGGACGCTCGGGAGCGACAATTGTCTGCCGCAACCGTGGAGTTTAGAGCCCGGAACTGGATCGAAATACTCATCCGCTTGCCTGGTGGCGGGGTCCTTCGGGACGTCGCCGCAGGCTGGCGAGTTGGATCCGAGCGGGTAGAGGCCATCCGTCAAAGTGTGATGCTGGCGGAGCTTGCGAAGCGGCCCACTCCTGAAGACGTGTGTCTCGGGGCCTCGCTCATCTCGGAGTCTGTGAAAGATCCCGAATTCGGATTCACCTACCTTCGGGGTCGTTTCACTCCGAAGGTCCGTGTTTCGCCCGCATTATCGGCGCGACAGGCCCCAATTGAACCGGGGGGTCGATTCCTTGGCTTGCGAGAACTTCACGAGTGGCTTGCGGACTCGAGCGGTCTGGATCTCCTGGCGGATTATCATTCGACGCCGAAACGCTTTCCGCTACCGAGGACGCCCGTAAGTTGGGGAGTGCTTCTAGATCAGATAGCGGTGGCCTACGGGCTCGTGATCCGCGAACGGGACGGCGCCCTGTTGATGCGAAATGCGTTGTGGCCGGACCGTGATCGATCGGAGCCGCCCTCTCCCTATCCCGACGCCTGGTTCCGTACGATCGAGATGGATGGCGGATTGTCGCTTGAAGAGTTGATCGCGATGTCCCGGTTGGGTCGCCCTCAACTGGCGCTGTTGTCGGCGTTCCGCTCCGGGGATCTGACCCTGCCCACTGCGGCACGGTTTGTCCGTTCCCATCGGGGGTTGTTGGACGCGCTGTCGAAACTTTCCACGCGCCAGTTGGCGGAACTTCGCACGGCTGAGGGTCTGCGCTTGTCTCGGGTCGATCTCCGAGTCCGCCGCCTCTTCTATGGGGAATACCTCAAGTCGCCGGTTGGGGTTTCGGAGGCTCGCGGGCTGCCCGTCGGTGTGGACCGAATGTCGCTTACACTTCGAACGGCCTCACGCCAGACCATGGCAAACCGCATCCGGATTCAACCGACGCTTCAGATGGTTGTGCCGGGCGATCCGAGCTCTCTCTGGAATCTGAACCTCCCAGCGCTCCAGCCCAGACTCCCGTCGAAGCCGTAGCTGAGACCTCAGGCCCTCGCTGCGAGACGGCCCCACTCTTCGACCAGGGAGTCTTCCCGTGCGTACGTCTCTTGGAGTTCCGCCGGAGGATCTCGACGGAACTGCCGCTCCCAGGCGATGGTGTCGGAGAGAGCTGTGTGGGCGGGTGTCGCCTCGGAGAAGCCGAGTTCCGTTCGAATGCGTTCGGTATTCAGCGTCAGATCCTGACGGTCATGAGCGACGGTTGAAGCAGCCTCTGCAACCTCGTCCGGTCCAACGATGATCCGGCCGGACCAGCCGACCTGTTCCGCGATGCGGCGGATCCAGTCGATCTCGGAGCAGGGACCGGGCTCCGCGGTGTGATAGACGCGGCCCGCCGCTTCGGGACGAACGGCGCAGAGCGCGATGGCGAGCCCCGCGTCCTCCACGTAGGCCCGGGCCACACAGAGCGCTGCTTCCCGTTCGGTAAGCACGAGGTGCGGCCGGCCGTCATCCATCCGGCGCAGGTAGGGATCCAGGCGGTGCTGATAGTCGTTTGGGCCGTACACCATCGGCAGTCGGATCACCACGCCGCCGCCCTCCGGCCGGTTCAGCACCCTCCGTTCAATCGGGATCTTGTCGTAGTCGTCGAGGATGCGGTCCGGCGCATCCTCCGCTCGGGGAGAGTCGCCGCGGTAGGGGTAGAGGCGCTGTCTCAGCGGGGAGTCTTCGGTCAGCGGAACCGGGTCCGGCGGGCCGGGATCGGCGCCTCGCATCCGATCGTAGGCCCGATACACATCGATGCTGCTGACAGCCACGAAACGAGGCGCCACACCGGAGAGCGCCGCAAGGACTGAGGCGCTCTCGGCCTCCGTGATGGGTCGCATGTCGACGATCGCATCCAGTTGCAGCGCCGCCAGGGAGTCGCGGTGGCAGGAGAGCTCCGTACGCTCACCATACACGTGCGTCAGACCGTCGGCGACCGGGTCGTTCGAGCTCCCCCGATGATAGGCCCACACGTCGTGTCCCAGCTTCATCAGCGAACGGACGACGGCTCGTCCGATGAAGCGCGTTCCCCCGAGCAGCATCACCCGCATCCGGCTCTCCTCACGGCAAACGTCATCTTTCGACGGGGCAAATCGCCCGGAGCCGATACATCATCGGCACTTCCGGAGTCCCGTCGGGAACAGTCCAACGGCGATCCGCCAGTTCCTGCATGGGCTCGAAGGGCTTCCATCCGTTGGAGTAGTACTGTTCGTCGAAGAGCTCGATCCGAAGCCCTGCCTTCAGCACAGCGCTCAGCACATCGCCCAGGCCCCAGATGAATTCGTGTGCGACATGCGGATTTCGAAACGGCTCCGCTGGGTCCGCGTCTGCGCCGCTTGACTCGGCGCCGCCGGGCGTCAGGCCGATTCCCGAGGCGACCACGTAATCGCCGATGCCCTCCTTATTGATCCAGGGCTTGCCGTGGGTGGAGTAGGGATAGACGAGCTTCCAACCGGTGTCGAAGAGCAGCAGCGCGGGATGGAACTCCACCACGGCGTAGAAGCCTCCCGGCTTGAGGATGCGCACCACGCCCTCGAAGTAGGCATCCAGATTCGAGAGCCACGGCAGCGCGCCGTACGACGCGAAGGCCACGTCGAAGCGATCTTCCGTGGTCGTCAGCCAATCGTAGATATCGGACCGAAGAAAACGGGCAGGGATGCCGCTCTCCCGAGATAGCGTTCGGGCAAAGTCGATCGCGGCATCGGAGATGTCCACGCCCAGCAATTCTCCGCCCAGCGCCGCCAGCCCGAGGGTGTCCTGACCGCAATTGCACTGCAGATGCGCCACTCGTCGACCCGAGAGGTCGCCCACCAGTTCGATCTCTTCGGAGTGAAGCACACTCCCTCCGGCGCGCAGGAACGCCGCCTGATCGCCCTTGTGGCGATTGTGGATCGGCGTGATGGCATTCCAGGAGAGTCGGTTTTGTTCGTGGGAACTCTTGAGCATGGCGATGTCGGTTCGTGCGAGAGAGTGAGTTGGTGTCGGGCTTGGGACTCGGGTCTCTCGCAGCAAGTGTAGGATAATGCTCGGGCGAGAGGCAGTGCGGGATGGACCGCCGTCGGGCTGCGCCCGCGCCCGTGAGAGCGATCCATGAGTTTCCCCTCCGAGTTCCTCGACCGACAGCAGGCCTACTACGACGCGCGCGCCCCCGAGTATGACGACTGGTGGGAGCGCCGCGGCCGTTACGCCCGCGACCCGGAGTCGGATGCCGCCTGGTTCCAGGAGCGCGCCCTGGTGGAGGGCGCCCTGGCAAAGCTTCAACCCCACGGCCGGTGGGTCGAGTTCGCGTGCGGCACGGGGAACTGGACCCGACTGCTGGCCCGCTCCGCCGACCACATCACGGCTCTCGACGGAAGCGCGAAGATGCTGGCGATCCACACGCGACGGCTGCCGGACCTGCCGATTGCTCGCCGTCAGGTGGATCTCTTCGAGTGGACGCCCGACACCCGCTACGACGGCGCCGCCGCCTGCTTCTGGCTCTCGCATGTGCCGGCCGAGCGTCTGCTGCCGTTCCTCTGTAGGGTGCGCGCCGCGCTCCACCCCGGCGCGCCGCTGTTTCTCGTGGACTCCCGACGTGAACCGCTTGGCGCTCCGGAGAACCAGCCCCTCGCGGCCGAGGGCGAAGTGATCGCCGAACGAGTCCTGAACGACGGACGCCGCTTCGAGATCGTGAAGATCTACTACGCCCCCGCCGACCTCGCCGCCACCCTCGCCCAGGCCGGCTTCACCGCCGATCTCCAGGAAACAGATCGGTTCTTTCTCTACGGAGTCGCCCTCGCCCGGTGATGTCCGTGGAGTGCGGTCGCGCTGCACGATTTCTATGCGAGGTAACTCACTTAACAGGGCATTTATCCAACCATGGAGTGAGAGACTTTGGTCCAAGTGGCGCGAATTGGTACTCCGACGGTTCGGGGCGTTTGGTGACCGGGTTGACCGCAGAGCGGGATTCCATCTAACGTCGGGCGTGGCATGGGTCCTGTGACTGCCGGAGTGGGTCGCCAGCACGGATGGCTGTTGCGACCCCGAGTCGGCCGTGCGGTGTCAGTACGGGGGTTCGCGGCGCGGACGGTCTCGCTCTCCCGTTCCATCGAAGGTGCAATTCCCCAGGACCTACATCAATAATCTTGACCTTGCGCTCATCCCAAGGAACGCCCTCAACATCGTCAACCCCGCGGAAGTCACATTGGGAGGACGCCCACTCCACAAGGCGGTGACTCACTCGCCCGGACTCGGCCCGTCGCCCCCGGCTGGCTCGGTCGGGTCCGCTTCACGGGATCTGCTTGCGGTAGGCGCTCGCCTGGATCCTCGGGTCAAGCCCGAGGATGACGATGTCTCCTGGGGTGGCTGGTGAATCGGGGCGGCTTGCTTCGTGCGCATGTCCCCCGAGTGCGGCCCCCCGCGATCGTGATCGCCGCGGAAGTCGCGTTGGGCGGACACCCACTCCACAAAGCGGTGATCCACTCGCCCGGACTCGGCGCGTCGCCACGGCTGGCTCGCTGGGACGCGTTGCACGGGGACTGCTTGCGGTAGGCTCTCGCCTGGATCCTCGGGTCAAGCCCGAGGATGACGATGTCTCCTGGGGTGGCTGT
>SYKE01000231.1 GCA_005798285.1 Actinomycetota bacterium | reverse complement strand
GATCTCCTCGACGACGTCTTCCATGGTGACAAGACCGCTCGTGCCTCCGAACTCATCCACTACGATGGCGAGTTGAGTTTTGTACGTGCGGAACTCCTGAAGGAGCACATCGAGCTTCTTGCCCTCCGGGACGAAGAACGGCTTTCGGAGGAGATCGCGGACCACGCCGCGGTCGCCGGTCCGAACGAGGCGCGGCAGGATGTCTTTGACGTGGACGACGCCGACTATCCGGTCGAGGGTGCCCTCAAAAACCGGCAGGCGCGAGTGTCCGCTGTCGAGCGCGCACTGCACCGCCTCTTCGATGGGAGCATCCACGCTGACGCAGGAGATGTCGGTGCGCGGAACCATCACCTGGCGCACAACGGTGTCGGTGAACTCGATGATCGAGTGGATCATCTCCTTCTCCTCGGCCTCGATCACGCCCTCTTCCGCGGAGTCCTCCAGCAGCAGCTTGATCTCTTCTTCGGAGTGCACGGCGCGGGCGGCGCTCCCCTCGTGACCGCGCGGCCCCGCGAGCGCGCGACCGAGCGTGCGCACCGCCCACACCGGAGGGGCGAGCAGCACGGGGAGCACCCGTGCAATCGGCCAGAGAGCGATCAGTACGTTTTCGGGAGATCGTGAGGCGATCACCTTGGGAAGCGTCTGGCCGAGCAGCACGACCATCAGGAAGGCGACCAGTTCCAGCCCAACCACTCCCGCCAGGCCACCCGGATTCACCCACCCGGCGAGAGCCGCAGCCGCGTAGGCAACCGCCTCGCAGAGCGACTTCCCAACGAGTGAGGCCGCCTGAAACGTCTCCGGACTCTCGATGATGGCGATGGGTCGCTCGCCTCGGCGCCCTACCGGCTCCAGGCGGGACCGCCTCGACGCCAGGACCGCGGTCTCCAGCGCTGAGAAGAGCGCCATCGGACCGAGCGCCAGCGCGGCCACCGCCAGCAGCAACTCCGGACTCGGAGGCTCCGCCATGGCCTAGCGGCCTCCCAGGGGGATCCGAATCGCCCCCAGCAGCAGTGGGATGAGCCGGTAGAGGACCACCGGAATGAGAATCCCCAGGATTGCTCCGAACAACACTTCTCTCACCGTGTGAACGCCTGTCTCAACTCGGCTCTGTGCGACCAGCATGGCGATCAGAATCGCCATGAAGGCGACGAAGGGATGCTGGCTCAGGAGCACGATGATGGTGCAGAGAAAGAACGCAATGGCGGTGTGGCCGCTCACCACCCCACCTTTCAAGAAGGTGCCCTTTCCCCCCTTCACCTTCCAGATAACGAGGAGCAACAGCAGCAGCACGAAGCCCACGGCAAATGTCTGGATGATCTGCTCCCCGGGCTCAGGCAAACTGAGGCGGTGACGTAGTTGCTCGATATCGAGAAACAGGATCATGCCGACCAGGGCGGCATTCACCGCCGCCACCAGCACCGCTCCCGCGGCGACGTCTTTGGCGACCTTGGCGAGGGGGTGGTACTCGCGGGTTACCAGATCCACCACCGTCTCCAGCGCCGTGTTGATGAGTTCCGTGATGATGACCAGGGAAATGGCGCTCACCAGGAGAAGCAGCTCCGCCCGATTGAGGCGCCAGATGAAGCCGGCCACCAGGACACAGACGGCGAGCGTGAAGTGGATCCGCAGATGTCGCTGCGATTTGAAGCTGAGGAGCAGCCCGTTGAGTGCGAAGCGAAAACTGACGACGGGGGTCTTGGGTCGCATCAGGTGCTCGCGGCAAGCGCGTCGAGCGCAAGGTGGGCTCGGCGGTCCATCTCCTGGGAGCCTTCCTCGGTCTCATCCTCGTACCCCAGCAGGTGAAGACAGCCGTGAAGAAACAACCATTCGATCTCGTCCGCGAGCCGGGCCTTGCGGGCCTTCGCCTGCCGAAGAGAAGTCGGGATCGAGATGATGAGGTCCCCGAGGAGGCCTGATTCCAGATCCTGTGGGAAGCTCAGCACGTCGGTGGGTTTGTCTTTTCCCCGATAGTCCCGATTCAACTCGTGAATGAACGCATCATCGCAAAAGACCACCGAGAGTTCCAGCGCCTCCGAGACATTCTCAACTCGGAGTAGGGTTGAAAGAAGCGCCAGTAGCCGCTTCCGGGGTATCGGCAAGCGCCCGCCCGGCTTCCACTGGTTCCTTACGAGCAGCACCATCGGCCGCAAGTCTCCTCAGGCTCATGGTGTCGCCCACAGGGTACTCCACACGGGCATGCAGGCGCGTGGAAAGAGATCGGGTGAAGGCCGCGATGATCTTCTCGAGATCACGAAAGGTCAGCTCGCACTCGTCCAACTGGCCGTCGGCGAGTCGATCACGAACGATTCGCTCGATGAGATCCCGCACCCGCGATGGGGTCGGCTTCTGGAGTGTCCGCGATGCAGCCTCGGCGGAGTCGGCGAGCATGATGATGCCGGACTCCTTCGACTGCGGCCTCGGGCCATCGTAGCGGAACTGGTACTCCAGTGCGGGCACGCTCTCGCCGCCGCTGGTGACTGCCTGATGGAAGAAGTACTTGATCAGACAGGTGCCGTGGTGTTCCCGAATGATGTTGATGATGGGCGGCGGCAGCCGATGTTCCTCGGCCAGTTCCACGCCGTCCTTCACGTGCGAGGTGACGATGAGCGCCGAGAGCGAGGGACTCAATGCGCTGTGCCGGCTCTCGCCCACCTGGTTCTCCACGAAGAAGTGGGGACGCACGATCTTGCCGACATCGTGGTAGTACGATGCGACCCGGCAGAAGAGGCTGTCGGCCCCGATCGCATCGGCTGCGGACTCGGACAGGTTGCCGACCACGATGCTGTGTTGATACGTGCCGGGGGCTTCCATCTCGAGCCGGCGGAGCAGCGGGTTGTTGTGATCGGAGAGTTCCAGCAGAGTGAGATGCGTGGTGAGCCGGAACATGCGCTCGAGCAGCGCGGCAAAGAACACGAAGAGGAGCACCGAGCCCGAACCGACCACCGTGGACCAGAGCGCATGGGCGCCGATGCCGTCCGGAAGGGTGGACATGGTGGCGCCGTGGGCGACCACCGTCGTGGCGACGTTCACCGCCGAGACGATCACGGCGGCGCGAACGATGTCGGCCCGGTTGCGAATTCGCGCCACGCACTGCACCGCCACCAGACTGCTCACGATGGAGAGGATGGCGAAGCGGAGATCAGACCCCACCAGGACGGAGGTTAGAAGCCCGAGCGAGACCCCCACGAAGACGGCGGTTTGCGGACACAGCAGAGCCGCGATGAGCATGGCGCCCAGCGCGGCGCACAGCGTACCGAGATACCCGAGCTGCTCGCTGGAGAAGCGGAGCCCCAGCGCGGTTCCCACAATTCGAAAGACGAGGAGCGAGCCGCAGACCACCACGCTGATGAGCAGAATGTTGCTGAAGCTGCGGAGGATACGGGGGTGGAACTGGAGCAGGTAGAGGCTGAATACCGCGACCAACCCGAAAGCCAGCGCGGCGAGGCTCGCGGCGGTGACCAGATCGATCCGGTCCCGAATCAGCCCCAACTCTCTGAGCTTGACCAGGTGATCCGGGCTGACGAGGTCGCCCTTTCTGAGAATGAGGTCTCCGCGGTTGACGGTCTCGTACTGAATCGGAACCCGGGCCATCTCGCGCTGCTTTTCGGCCTCGGTCTCGCGCTCGTTGAAGATCCGGTTGGGCACGAGGTTCCGCGCGACGATCTCTCCCACGAGTCGCCGCGTGCCTTCCGGCAGCGCCGTTCGGTTCGCTTCCGAGCGCGCCGAGGACCGGGCGTCAGGCAGATCGTCGGCGGTGATCTGCCGGCGCATCACCCGCTCCACCAATTCCTCCGCAGCCTGTTCAGCGATTCGGATCTGCTCGGGTGAGAGCCGGAGCGCTTGTTTGGCGAGATCGATCGACAGGTTCGGATTGGTCTTCAGCAGGTGTTGGAGCTTCTGCGCCGGAGAGGTGGACTCGGCGCCGGTGCTCAGCTCGGCGAGTGAGGTGAAGAATCCGACCGCGCCCTGACGGGACTCGGTGGGTGCGCTCGCGACATTCGAGTAGATTCTCGCGACCTGCGCTGCGGCGAAGCGCCTCAGGAGCTGAGTTTTCTGGGGGTCCTGATAGCGGGCGTGGCGAGGCGCGAAGATGTCCTGCGCCGCGGGAGCCCCCGGCATCACGGCCACCTCGTCGGGCACCAGCTCGATGGTGAGCAGAAACGCGATGAAGATGCCGGTCACCAGGGCGACGGCGAGTTTGCGCCAGTCTCCCCATCGCTTCCAGAGCGTGCGGATCCGGCTGCGTTTCTTGGGTTCGGTGTGGCGCCTGCTCACGGAGGTTCTTGCGCCTTCAACAAGGAGGGGGAAGGTGGACTACCCTATTTGACGCGTGTGAGAACACGCCGTCAATGTCTCTTGTTAGTTCTTGCAGCGCGTCCCGGACTCCTCGTGTCGCCTAGCGACCGGTCCGAAACGCGCCGAAGCAAAATCCAGGGGAGACCCGCCGCGGAGCGGCAGGCCAATGGAAGATGAGTGTAGGTGAGGAGTTATCCTCGGCCGCGTGCCGCTTCCGCTTCTTTCTTGAACTTTCGTCTGCGGGCAGCAATGGCCTTACGCTTGGTATCGCTGGGCTTTTCGTAGTGCTCGTGCTCGCGGTATTCCTTAAGAACACCCGACTGCTGAAGCTGTTTCTTGAACCGCCTCAGAGCCTGTTCGAGCGTCTCGCTCTGCTTGACCTGTACCTGCGCCAAAGAGTATCACCCCTTCCATTGCCGGGCGTTCCGCCGTCCGGACACCCGGGGAGTATACGTTCCGCGCCGGGGAGCGTCAAGCTAGCCGGGAGGCCAGGTGAGGTGTCGCCCGGCCAGAACGTGCGCATGCAGGTGCGGCACGGTCTGACCGCCGTTGGGGCCGGTGTTCAGCACCACCCGAAAACCGGATTCCAGCACGCGGAGTTGTTCCGCCACCTGCCGGCAGGCGAGCAGCAGCTCTCCCAGGACCGCCGCGTGTTCGGGTTGGGCGGCCCCGACGCTCTCGATATGGGCGCGCGGAATCACGAGCACGTGGATCGGCGCCTGCGGGCTCAAATCGTGGAACGCCACCACGTTCTCGGTTTCGAGCACCCGATGGGACGGGATCTCTCCCGACGCGATTCGACAGAAGATGCAACTCACCGTACGGGACCTCCCACCAACGTCAAATCCACCGGCTCAGTCGGCGCCGGGGAACCGTGAGCCCCGCCGGAGCCGGCGCTCTCAATTCGGATCGGGACCACGCGACCCCGCCACTCATCGGGTCCGTCGCAGGTGACGCGCAGGTAGTTCGGCGCCAGCCCGGTGAGGAGCCCGCGCCGATCGCGCTGCTCGATGAGAACATGCACGGTTTCCCCCAGCCGCTCCTCGGCGAAGCGGAGCCCGAGGCGCTCGGAGAGTGCGCTCAACTCGCGGACGCGCGCCTGCTTTTCCGCGTGCGAAACGTCGTCGTCGAGGCGAGCGGCGGCGGTCCCGGAGCGCGGGCTGTAGGGGAAGGCGTGGATGTGCAGGAAGCGCGCTTCTTCGCAGAGACGCAGCGTTTCCTTGAAGTCGGTCTCGCTCTCGCCGGGGAAGCCCGCGATCACGTCGCAGGTGAGGCCGGCATCGGGCATGGCGGCGTAGATCTCCCCGACCAGCTCCCGGAATCGCCCGGCGGTGTAGCGCCGCCGCATTCGGCGAAGCACGTCTTCGGAGCCGGCCTGAAGCGAGAGGTGGAGGTGGGGGCACACCTGTGGGACCGCCGCCATCGTGGCCAGCAGGTCCGCGCTGGTATCGGCCGGATCCATGGAGCTGAGGCGGATCCGGTCGATCCCGTCGATCTCCGCCAGTTGCTCGATCAGCAGCGCGAGGGGATCTCGCTCGCCCCGAGCCGGACCCTTCTCGTCGCCATAGTCTCCGAGGCAGATTCCGACCAGGACGAGTTCGCGGTAACCCACGGCCGCCAGTTCGCGAGCCTCCGCCAGCACATCGGCGGGCGTACGGCTCCTGAGCCGCCCCCGCGTGAACGGGATGATGCAGAAGGTGCAGAAGTGGTTGCACCCATCCTGGATCTTGATCACGGCCCGTGTTCGGCCGACGCTGCCTTCGCCCTCGCGCAGGAGCTGGATGAGACTCTGGCCCTCGCCCAGCGCCTCCGGTGGCCCCACGGCGAGATCGGAGTCGTCCTCCTCGGAGAGGGGGTCTTGAAAGAGCATCCGTCCACTCAGTCGGAGGGTGTCGTCCACGATTTCGGCCAGCCGCGGCTTGGAGTCGTTCGGCGCGACCGTGGCGACCTCCGGCATGGCGGCCACCGTCTCCGGCGCGGTTTCCACGTAGCATCCGGTGGCGACGACCAGCGGCTCCCCGCCGCAGCGCGCGGCCCGTCGCAGGGCGGCGCGAGACTTCGCATCCGCCTCGTGGGTGACCGAGCACGTATTGACCACGCACACATCGGCCGCCTGACCGAACGGCACGATCCGGTAACCGCGGCGCACCAATTCGGCGGCGGTTTCGCGGGTTTCGTATTGGTTGACGCGACAACCGAGGTTATAGAGGCTGACTCGAGGCCGGCGCATGGGAGTTTAAGCTCTCCCTCCGTCCGACTCCGCTCCCTCGTCCGCAGCGCCGACCGTCTCGCGACGGCTATTCACCATCCACAGGGCGTACTCGACGCGCACCTCGCGCTGGTGGGCGCGCACCGTTTCGGCGAGTTCCGACTGGCGAGCGAGTTCCCGCCGCGCATCCTCAATTCGGGGTTCGAACTCTCCCGGATCTCCGTGCTCCTCGCCGAGGATTCGGGCGAGGCGGGAGTCTTCTCGGTGGGCTTCGAGCTGCTGAATGCGAACCTGGGACGCGCGCATCTGATGATCCAGCTCGGCAAGCTTGATATCCAGCGCCAGGAGTCGCGCCTGCAGCTTGCGCGCCTCACTGTTCGTCATCATCGACCTTGTCCCACCCGGGCGGGAGAACTTCATCGGCCTCATCGGCGTCCGTGCCGCGATGGGTTGCGCCCATGGCCAGCGTGACGCGCACCGAGTCTTCGACAAACTCGGTGATGGCTTCTTCCTGACGCAGCGCCGCAATCTGCTTTCGCAGCGTGGCCATCCGCAGTTCAAGCGAAGCGGCGTCGCCTGGAGAGGAGCGCGCTGCATCGCGCTGCATCCCCTTCAGACGCGCTTCCAGGATCTCCCGCCATTCTTTGTACTGGCCGGAGTCGGGATTATCGCCGAGGAATTCGCGGATGATGATGTCTTCGCTCATCGGATGAAGCCTGGGAACGAAAGTGTTCGCAGAGTTCGCAGTGTCGGTGGTGGCTGCGGGCCCAACCATCATACCAGTTTCCCGGGCTGTTTCGCTGTCGCGCCGCCGGCGGTCTCGGAACCCGCCGCGGAGGGGCAAACGTCATTCAACACACAGGCAGCACACTTCGGCCGCCGCGCGACGCAGACGCGCCTCCCGTGGAGGATGAGGAGGTGCGAGATCTCGGTCCAACGCTTCCGTGGAAACGCCTGCATGAGATCTCGTTCGATCTTGACCGGATCCGTCTCGATGGAAAGCCCCAGCAATCCGGAGAGCCGCGTGACGTGGGTATCGACGGCGATGCCCTCATTCCGGCCGAACCAGTTGCCCAGCACGACGTTGGCGGTCTTCCGTGCGACGCCGGGCAGGGTGATCAGTTCCTCCATCGTGCCGGGCACCTCGCCATCGAACTCATCAAGGATCCGCCGGCAGGCCCCCCGGATGTTCTTCGCCTTGTTGCGGAAGAAGCCAGTGGAGTGGATATCGGCTTCGAGTTCGGCTTCGGGTACGGAGAGATAGTCCTCGGGGCGGCGGTACTTCCGGAAGAGCGCCTGGGTGACGATGTTCACGCGCTCGTCGGTGCACTGGGCTGAGAGGATGGTAGCGACCAGCAGATCGAGGCAGGTGGTGTAGTTCAGTTCGCACTTCGGGGCCGGATAGAGCGCCCCGAGCCGGTCGAGCAACACCTTCGGCCGGACGGGCTTGCGCTTGCGCTGCCGGGAGGGGACTCTGGGGGTGGGTTCGGACATCCGGGCTCTCCGTGGGTAACCGTTCAGGTAGGGGGCCTATCCGAGGTCAGGGATAGGCTTTCGGGCTTTCTCTGCGCTAACCACCGCGGTCAGGTAGTCCAGCACGTTCTGTCCTCGCAATCGCGCCGTCCCAACCACGCTCAGCATTCGCTCGACGTATTCCTTTCCACTTGTGCTCTGGCTTCCAAAACTCGTCTTTCGCCAGATCACTCCGCCCCGTAGTCCCCTCTCTGCCCGGTTGTTCGTGGGCTCCACCCCTTCCCGGTACAGGAATACCCACAACTTTTCCCAGTG
>SYKE01000023.1 GCA_005798285.1 Actinomycetota bacterium | reverse complement strand
ATCGGCATGTCGGAGGCGATCACCTTCCACACGGCCTTCGAAGCCAGCAGGCGAGACTTGAGCCACTGCACCTGCCGGGAGCCGAGGAAATCGGTCTCCGGCCCCGGGCGCTCCTGCCGGTTGCCGGTGTTCGGTCCCCGGTAGCTGCGCTCGTCCAGAAGGAACATGTCCAGCATCGGACCGTAGGGGAACGCGCGGAAGATCTGCTCAGGATCCTCCGGGTTCGGGCGGATCGGCATGTAATCCAGAAACGCACGGCGAGCGCGGGCGGCGAGCAGATCGCACGACTTTTCCTGATAGCGGGCGTCGGCATCCATGCGTCGACCGGGAAACCAGTTGTTCAGCACCTCGTGGTCATCCCACTGGGCCACCGTCGGCACCTCCGAATAGAAACCCCGCACATTCGCGTCGAGCAAGTTGTAGGCGTGCGCCCCACGGAATTGATCCAACGTCTGGGCCACGGCCGATTTCTCTTCGGTAACGAGGTTCTTCCAGATCCGACCGTCGTCCAGCGTCACGGAGGCCTGAAGCGGGTTGTCGGCGTAGATCGTGTCGCCCGAATGGACGAAGAAATCCGGTTGCCGCTCCCGCATCGTCGAAAAGATCTTCACACCGCCAATGTCCGGATTGATTCCCCAGCCCTGACCCACCATGTCGCCGGACCACTGGAACTTCACCGGTCGCGCGGGGCCGTTCGGATCCGGAGCGGTTCGGAACGAGCCGGCGACCGGATCGCTCATTCGACCGAGCTCCGCGAGATCTTCGAAAAGAACGCGGTAAAAGATCGTCTGTCCCGCGGGAAGGTGGGTAAGATCGAGCCGCGACGTAAAACCGGATGATTCCAGGGCCGCCGGTCCGACCCGCCGGCGCAAATCCGTCATGCGCGGATCCAGCGAATACTCCACAATCAAACGGGAGGGTCGATCCGTTCTACTCCAGACAATGGCGCGATCGGAGCGAATGTCCCCCGTTTGGGCGCCCCAGGCGACGGCCGGGCGACCGGCCTGAGAGCGGACCACCGCCGGAAACCCGAGCGCGCCGGCGCCGACCAGAGAAGATCGCAGCCACTGACGGCGCGAGATGGGGTTAGACATCCGAGAAACAGTCCTTTCAGGCCAATTCGATCCAGCCGCGCCCTGCGGGCCGTGTCGAACGGTCTGCGACGGCGGCAGGGGCAGCGACACTGCCGGCCCTGCTCACGCGAAGCGGGAGCGTCGGCAGCGCTCAGTCCGGTTTGACCGGGATACAGCGGCAACCTTATAATGTTGCGGTTTCCCGAAGGATGATGCATGGGTGAGCGCGTCGCGCTGATAAATTTAGGCTGTCCCAAAACCTGGTGGATTCCGAGGTCATGCTCGGACACCTTGGAGCTGAGGGATTCGAGCTGACGGGTGATCTCGACAGCGCGGACGTCGTGGTGGTCAACACGTGCGGTTTTCTGCAGGCATCCGCCCAGGAATCGGTCAACACGCTGCTGTCTGCCGCCCGGCGCAAGAAGGATGGTCAGGTACGAGCCGTTGTCGCCGTCGGCTGCATGACGCAGCGGTACGGGGCTGAAGTCGCGAATGCGATGCCGGAGGTCGACGGCTTTTTGGGGGTAGGTCAGGGCCAGGAACTGCCGGATGTCGTCCGGCGAGTGCTCAGCGGAGAGCGCGTTACGCAGGTGACGGGACCCGCGGCCGGGTTCGAAGGCTACGGCCTTCGACTGCAGCAGACCCCGCACCACACCGCCTACCTCAAGATTTCGGAAGGGTGCGATCGCAATTGCGCCTTCTGCGTGATTCCCAGCATTCGCGGCAAAATGGTCAGCCGGCCGATCTCGGACCTCGTGTTCGAGGCGCGGCAGCTTGCCGCCCGCGGGGTGCGGGAACTGATCCTCGTGGGTCAGGATCCGACCCGATACGGCGTGGATCTGGGCGGCCACCAGTTGGTGGAGTTGTTGACGGAGCTCAGCCGCATTGAGGAGCTTCGCTGGATTCGAGTGATGTACCTGTTCCCGGATCGGCACGCCGCGGCAGTGCTCGAGGCGATCGCCACGCTGCCCCGGGTCTGTCGGTACGTCGACATGCCGCTGCAGCACGCGGCGCCGGAAGTACTGCGCTCGATGAACCGGCCCGGCGGCGACGATGAGTTCCTCGCGATGATCGAGACGGCCCGCGCGCTGTGTCCCGAAATGGTGGTGCGGTCGACCTTCATCGCCGGCTTCCCCGGCGAGACGCGCGAGGCGTATCAGCGGCTTGCCGCATTCGTTCACAATGCTCAACTCGATTGGGTGGGTGTGTTCCAGTATTCGAAAGAAGAGGGCTCGCCGGCGGCGGCGATGTCCCAGCAGGTTACGGCCCACGCGAGACGGGATCGCTACCACCGTCTGATGCGGATTCAGCGGGACGTGACTCGGAAACGGCTGCGAAAGAGCATCGGCTCCGAGATCGAAGTGCTCGTGGAACAGGTGACCGGAAACGCAGGGGTGGGTCGGAGCATGGGGCAGGCGCCGGAGATCGACGGGGAGACCCACCTCGATCTCACCGCTTTGCCGTCATCGGCGCCCGGCGATTTTGTTTTGGCGGAGATTACGGGTTCGAGTGAGTACGATCTCACCGCGAAAGCGCTGCGGCTGCTTCATCGGTCGCCGGCGCGAACCCCAGAGTTACTTCAGATCGGAGTGAAAGCCAGATGAGTGTGACAACCCCGGCGGCGGGACTGGACATGCGCGGCAGGGCGCTGGACGCCGTTCGAACCGCCACTCTCGAAGTGGTGCTGGAGGCCGATGGCCCGCTTCGCACGGTGGATGTGGCGAACCTGGTGTCCGCCAAGCTGGGACTGAAGCTCTCTGAAGAGGAGCTTGGCGGCCTGGCGAATCTTTGCCGAATCATGCTGGACGGAGATTCCCTCTTCGCGCAATCCAACCGGCAGTGGGATCTGGCTCTCCGAAGCGGCCGCGCCGAGGCCGATCGCCGCAAGCCGGTGGAACGCGCGGTGGAAGACTTCATCGACCAGATCGGCCATCCGGCCCGCGCCGAGACCGTGGCTGTGTTGACCGCGGCCGTCTACGGCCGGCTCCCCGAGTACTACACCCGCTACATCGAGAATCTCTCCCGAACCCGGCCGCAGTTCTTCCGCACCCGCGATGACCTGGTGGGGATCACTCGCTGGCTGATCGACATCTCCTCAGACGAAGTGGAGGATGTGGAGCAGGACAACTTCCCCGATCTCTCGGTGCTCGATGCGGTGCGGGTCGCCGCGGCCGGACTGACGGACGAAGACCCATCGGATCTGGCTCGCGCCATCGTCCGCCGGGCGGGCTCCGCGGTCGACAACAAAGCGCTCCTCTTCTATGTGTGGGCCGACCATCAGAACCACGATCCCGATGAGATCTTCAACGATCTCTGGGATACGGAGGACCTCCGCCTGGGTCGCGGTCCGGCGTGGATGACGGCCGAAGCCCATGGGCAGGTGCTCGCTGAGGTCCGCTCCGTGGTGGCCGACACCGAAGCCCTGAATGAGGCGGTTTCCAGCGCCGTACCCACCGAGGAAACCACCAGCGCTTTCGGCGCCCAGGATCTCGCGGTCCGGGTGCCGGACGAAGATCTGGACCAGGTTTACGAGTTTGCGCTCAAGGAAGATCGCAGCTACCGTGCCGCCGAGCTCTGCCAACTGGTGGAGGTCTTCCCTGGGAGCCGGCGCTACGAGGGCTACCTGACCTCGCTGCTGCAGCGACTCCACGAGGACAGCCGCTTCCAGTGGGTCGGCGGCGAGCGGTTCCGCCTGGCGGGTTCGGTTCCGATGGAAATCGCCATGGTGCCGGACGGCCTCGGCTACGACGACCGCGACTACCTGGATGAAGAGGGCGCGGAGATCGACAAGATGCTTCCGCCCTACGAGTGGAAGTTCCAGCTCGACGAGTCGGTGCAGCATCCGCTGGTGCAAGACCTCGGCGACGACGAGAGTTCGCCGTCCGCGAAGCCGCCCGTGCGGTTGGAAGCCAGCCCGCCGCTCCACCACTATGTGGCCGGCACGCTGTACATCCGGAACTCGGACCGAGGCTTCTTCCCATCCGACCCGGATCTGGTTCAGATTGTGCTCGTGAGCGCCGACGGCAACCGGATGGACGCCTGGTACAACAACCGGCTCGGGCTGTTGTTCGGCCTGAAGGATTGGTACGAGAACAATCTACCCTGGGTCGGCGGCTTCTTCACGCTGGAGAAGACCGAATCTTCGGACGAATACCGGTTGGTGCGGGACGGCGAGGCGCTCGAACCGCTGATGGACATTCCGTTCGAGCGACTTCAGCAGCTTCTGCCGCTTCGAGGCGACGCCGTTGCGGAGAGCTTGCCCCTCACCCAGATCGTGCTTCGGATCCTGAAGGTGCAGCCCGAAGGTCTGGATTTCGTCACCCTGTTCACCCAGGTCAACGTCGTGCGCCGGGTGCGCCGCGCTCAGCTTGCCAGCATTCTCAGCGGACAGCGCTACTTCACGCAGACTCCGGCCAACCCCGGCATCTGGATTTACGATGAGAAGCGCGCCCAGAAGGCGCAGAAGCGCAAGGGCGGCCCGAAGCGTCCGATGCGCGGGATGTATGATGACGAAGATGATCTCGATCTGGAGTAGACCAGCTCGGGCTGCCGTTACCGGCGGGAGCGGCACATGACGGCCCCCGCCACAGCGACCGTTCGCACCCGGTGGGCGCCCAGCCCCACCGGGTTGCCGCATGTCGGCAACATTCGCAATGCGCTTTACTCCTGGCTGCTCGCCCGACGCTTCGGCGGACAGTTCATCCTTCGCCTGGAAGACACCGATCGCGAGCGCTACGACGCCGCGTCGGAGCACGCGATCGTGCACAGCCTGCGGGAGTTGGGCCTCGACTACGACGAAGGCCCGCGCGTGGGCGGTCCGGTGGGACCCTACATCCAGTCCGAGCGTCTCGATCACTATCGAACCGTTGCCGACGCCCTAATCGCCTCAGGCAGCGCGTACCCGTGCTTTTGCTCTCGGGAGCGCGTGCAGGGGGTCCGCGAGGCGCGTCAGAAGGCGAACATCCACCCGTTCGGGTACGATCGTCAGTGCCGGGGACTCTCGGCGGCCGAGGTGAGTCGGCTGCTCGCGGAGGGCGCGTCCCACGTGGTGCGCTTCGCGGTGCCCCTCGACGGCGAAACGCGCTTTCACGATGAGGTGCGCGGCACGATCGTCTACCCCAACCGGGAGCTGGACGACCACGTGCTGTTGAAATCCGACGGTTTCCCCACCTACCATCTCGCCCACATGGTGGACGATCGGCTCATGGGGATCACCCATGTCATCCGGTCGGAGGAGTGGCTGCCCAGCTCGCCCCGACACGTGCTTCAACATGAGGCGCTCGGGTGGGAGCTGCCGAAGTACGTCCATCCCGGCCTCATTCAAGGAAGAGACCCCCAGAGCGGCAAGGTGGCCAAGCTCAGCAAGCGCCACGGCGCCGTCTTCGTGGGCGAGTATCTGGATCAGGGCTACCTGCCGGAGGCGCTGCTGAACTTCCTGGCGCTGCTCGGATGGTCCCCGGGCGGGGATCGGGAGCTGATGACGCGGGACGAGCTGGTGGAGTTGTTCGCACTCGAAGGCATCAACAGCAGCCCTTCCGTATTCGATCTCGAGAAGCTGAACTGGATGAACGGCGTGTACATCCGCGGCCTGGATCGACCCGAGCTGGTGGAGCGCTGCCTGAAGCATCTCATCGACGCGGGCCTGACCGGCTGCGATCCCGATGCCGATGAGCGCGCGTTTCTCGGGGAAGTGCTCTCGCTGGAGCAGGAGCGCATGAAAACCCTTGCCGAAGCCCCGGCACTGGCGTCTTTCTTCTTTGGTGACCTGCCGGAGTATGACGAGGCCTCCGTGAAGAAGCGGCTGAAGACGGCCTCCGCCGGACCGGCGCTCGATGCGGCCGCCGAGCGACTCTCCGCTGCGCCGACCTGGGATGTCGCCGGCGTGGAGCTGGCGGTGCGGGAGAGCGCCGGAGCCCTCGGTGTGAAGCCGGGCGAGGTGATTCATCCCGTGCGGGTGGCAACCACCGGCAAGATGGTGGGTCCGGGTCTGTTTGAGACGTTGGCGGTACTGGGGCGCGATCGGGTTCTGCGGCGAATTCGTCACGCCCGGGCCGAATTCGCCGGTTAGTCGCGGCAGGGGAGTTTATCGTGCCGATCATTGATGCCTACGGGCTTGTGGGCGCGTGGCCACGAGCCGAGGTCGATCTCTCGGTGGAGGCCCTCGCGGCCAGCATGCAATCGCGCGGCGTGGGGCACTGCCTGGTAACCCACACCGCAGCCATCTTCTACGAGAACACCGAGGGGAACCGGCAGGCGATCCAGCTTGCCGCCCAGCATGGACCGCTGAGCGCCGTTGCGGTCATCAACCCGCTCGACTACCCGGACTGCCTCACCGAGGTGAAGCGCTGTCTGGATCAGGGCGTCAAGGTGTTCCGCCTTTGCCCGAGAGAACACGGCTATCCGCTGAGCGGAGCGGTGGGCCCGCTGCGGGCGGTGCTGGAGGCGCTTGCCGGCGCGAAGCTCATCGTGATCGATGCCGCCGAGCTGCCGGCGCCGGTGATCACCTCCGATGTACCGGCATTGCTCAAGGTTCCGACGGCGATCTCGGTTCACACCGGTGGGCTCGGCACGCTCCTGCACGCGGGGACGATCTCGCCGCATGTCTGGGCGGAAACGTCTCGACTGGAGGCCGGGGGCGCGATTGAGACGGCGGTGAAGGTACTCGGAACCCAACGCGTGGTGTTCGGCTCGGCGCAGCCGCTGCGATCGGTGGGCAGCGCCGTGATGTCGGTTCAATTCGCGGAGATCACCGAGGCCGATCGGCAGGCGGTGTTCGAAGGCAACATTCAGCGCGCGCTGGGATAGGGGTAACACGATGCCGGGGGTCGATTTACTGGCGCTCCTGGGCGCCGCGCAGTGTGTTCAGGGAGACGGCGCGCGATTGCAGCAGACGCTGCAGCGGGCCCGCTTCGACCTGATGGCGGTGGCGTCGCGCCGCGCGCTGGCCGGGGAACTGGCGGCGGGCAACGCCGAAACCAAGGCTCTGGTGGACGCGAATCCGCAGATGCGCGGCTGGGTGGTGGTGAACCCCTACTACCCCGAACGCTCCGCGGAAGAATTGAAGCGCTATCTGGGCAGCAGCAAGTTTCTCGGGGCGGTGCTGGACCCGTACATGAGCGGCCTTCCGCTGACGAGCGCCTCCACGCGCGAGCTGTTGAACGCCTACCGCCGCTACACCAAGCCGCTGTTGGTGCGATGCCTCGACGCCGACACCGCCGGCGCGATCGAGAGCATGGCGCCGGACTTCAACACGATCAAGTTTGTTGCCTGGGGCGGCGGCGGACACTCCTGGCAGGCGGGACTACTGGCGGCGAAGCGCTGTCCCAACGTCTTCCTGGAGCCCTTCTCCGGCGGCGCCCACCGCGGGAAGCTGGAAGGCTTGATGGAGGTGCTCGGCGCGCACCGCGTCCTCTTCGCCAGCAGCTACCCCGACCAGAACCCCGGCTATGCGCTGGGCATGCTGACGGAAGCACGCATCAGCGACGCCGACAAGCAGATGATCCTCACCAACGCCGCCGTTCGTCTCTTCGGCCTGCGCGGGGAGTAAATCCCCGCGCCTCACCATCGACGGCGAGCTTCAACGGCCATGCCGCCGTGTCTCGATCTGTGCCCCGCCGGTGAAACGTGCGGGGCACAGATCAAGATCATCGCCCGGCGTTCGTCTCCTTGGCGACCAGCGAACGAAGCGATTCAACCCCTGCACGAGCAGGTGCACGGTCGTGGATGGGCGGAAGTAGTTCGGCTCGGTTTTCTCTCCTTCGCACACGATGAGGAACCGCTGGATCGGGTCTCTCTTGTCGACAACCCGCTCCCCGTAGCCCCGCCCCCTGGAACGGAGGGAGCTACTCCGAGCCATCAGGCGCTCCAACCAGCCGGCTCAGATCGCCCAGAAACGGGATAGCCCCGTACCTGCCCTGGATGTAGTCCCGTTCGTAGGAAGCGTCGTTGCGGACGCGGTACTCGGCCAGGGAGTAGAGGTGAGTGCCGCCCGTCCGGTCCTTCTCGGCGAACCACACCTGATCGCGGCGGAAGAGCGTGTTCGACAGCAGGTTGGTGTCGTGGGTGGTAAAGATCAACTGCGCATTGCTGGGGTTCGTCTCCGACGTGCAGAACAGCCGGATCAGCGCGAGCGTGACGAGAGGATGGAGCCGGGCATCCAGTTCGTCGACGAACAACACCTTGCCATGCTGCAGGGTGTCGAGGAGCGGTCCTGCGAATGCGAAGAGCTTCTTGGTTCCCTCTGACTCATGGACGTCGAGGTCCAGAAGAGTTGTGCCGACGACTCGGCCGTCCGCGCCGACCTTTGGGTGCCTGGTTTTCACGTGGTGAAACATATCACCCGTTTCCAGGATCAACTTCCTGAGCGGCTCGGGAAGCTTCGCGGGCAGCAACTCCTCGCGAACATCCGTCGTCTCGACGCTGATGTCGTCGATCCCCAGGTCGAGCCGCTTTACGAGTTGAAGGATCTCCGCGTCGAACCGACCCTGCTGGAGGCAGTCGAGCGTGTAGAGGCGGCATCCGGTGTCGTCCAGGCCCGTGATCAGGTTGAAGCTGCGAAACCAGGAGAGCACCCGCTGCGCGATCGGGCCGTTGAACTGCGCGACGACCGAAAGGAAGAGGGCGTTCTCGCGGGTTCGCAACTCCAGGCCACGACCCTCCCTGAAGCGCTCTCCAATCTCCACATCCTTCCCCTCGCGGATGAAGAGGCGGGCTTCCCGCTTCGAGGGTACGAAGAAGAGCCACTCCGAGGTCACTCGCTCGCCCGTTGCTTCAAAGCCATAGCGATAGCGCTTGCCGTCCAGCAGGAAGACCATCTCGAAGTGCGAGGGCTCCCGGCTTCTCTCGTCGTCCAGAAGAAACGGCTCGACTCCGGTCGGCTCGTCGGCCTGCGTCTCCTTCGAGGAGTTCAGAACGAACTGCCGCATGAACAGGATCGCCTTCGCCAGATTGCTCTTCCCGCCGGCGTTCGGACCGTAGATGGCCGCCGTCTTCAGCAGGCGAAGGCCCTCTGCCAGAGCCGCGACGTTCTCGACATCCAGCGTCTTGTCCCGCGAAGCAAGGTTGGCGGCAACCATGCTGAAGGTGGAGTCCTCCCGGAACGACCGGAAGTTGCGAACGGTGAACTCGATGAGCATTGGAGCGCTCTGACCGGACTGAACCGGGATGATTTGTGAAGATCTCTCCTACATGTTCATTATAGGATTGAATTGACCCTCCGAATGGATGTTTAGGGGCGCTGGGGTGTGGGCTCCAGGTTGGAAGTCGCAGTGGCCGGCGGCTCATCCCCAGCCGGCAAGAAGTGGGATTGGTCGGATCCCCGTCGTTCTCTCCGGCTGCGGCCCGCACTCGCCGGGAGCGAGATCGGGCCGCGCACACGGGTCCTCAGGATGGGAGGAGACGGAGCCAGGCCGGTCGCTGTCCCTCGGCAACCAGAAGTGCTGAGTACTTCTCCTGCAGCTTCAATCGGCCCGCAATCCGGGGCCCGTCCGCCCAACCGCTGAAGTTCCTGGCAAGGGCATCGGCGTCCGTGCTGTTGACCCGGAGCACCAGGTAGTTCGCGATTGCGGAGAACAGAGACTCATTGAAGTCCTTCGCCTCCTGGGACGCGATGACCAGAGAGATGCCGTACTTTCGGCACTCCTTGGCCATTTTTGGAAGCAGCTTCAGGCGGGATGCGCGGTGTGCTTCATCGAAGATGACGGCGTGGGTAAGGTGGGTCTGCACCCCCCTCTGGAACATGTTCTGATAGAGCTTGAACAGGGCAAACGAAGCCGTCGCATTCTGCAGCACATCACTTTGGGTGGTGTGCAGCCGGAGAACGACCGGCTCCGACGAAGCCAGGAGGCTTCCGCCGGTTCCATCTCCCTGTCTCCGGAAGAAGCCGTAGTCGTTCAGCT
>SYKE01000230.1 GCA_005798285.1 Actinomycetota bacterium | reverse complement strand
GTGGTGGCGCCCACGACGGCGGTTCCGCTGAGCCCCGGATTGGCGGTCGCCTTGAAGGTGTTGCCGGCCCCGTCGTTGGCTTCCAGATGGTGCTTCGCCCGCTCGAAGTTCGGCTTGAAGCCGAAGTCACGCTCCACCTCGGCCGAGATCCCGGGCAGCGTTTCGATCATCGAGAGCTCGAACACAGACTGCGCGTTGTCGGTGACGGGACCGTACGAGTCGACCGCAATGGTGACCGGTCCCATCCCCAGGAAGCCGAAGGCGACAAGCCCGAAGGCAAACACCGCGGAGGCATCCACAGTGCCAACGGTCATCAGCGGCCCAAGCCCCATCAACGCGATCTGCCAGGCCGTGCCCATCAGCGCAATCAGGATCATCCCCATCCAGAAGGCGGAGTAATTGCCCGCGATGAAGCCGGACAGGATGTTCAGCGATGCGCCGCCCTCGCGGGAGGCCGTCACCACTTCTCGAACGTGGGCCGATTCCGTTGAGGTGAAGAGCTTGATCAACTCCGGGATCACCGCGCCCGCAAGTGTTCCGCACGTGATGATGGCGGAGAGTTTCCACCACAGCGTTGGATCGCCACCTAACTGCGGAATCAGCAGGAAGGAGACTATGAACGTGAGGATGATGGAGACGAACGAAGTGAGCCAGACCAGCGAGGTCAGGGGGTGCTCGAAATTGAATTCGTCCAGGTCCTGGTACTTGCCCTTGGCCATCACATCGTTCACGAAGTACGAGAAGGCGCTCGCAAGCACCATCACGATCCGCATCACGAAGATCCAGACCAGCAACTGAACCTGAATTACCGGATTCGACACCGCGAGCAGGATGAAGGAGATCAGGGCAACGCCGGTGACGCCGTAGGTCTCGAACCCGTCGGCGCTGGGCCCCACGCTGTCTCCCGCGTTGTCGCCCACGCAGTCCGCGATCACACCGGGGTTTCGAGCGTCGTCTTCCTTGATCTTGAAGACGATCTTCATCAAGTCGGAGCCGATGTCCGCGATCTTGGTGAAGATCCCACCCGCAATCCGGAGCGCGGAGGCGCCGAGCGACTCGCCGATGGCGAAACCGATGAAGCAGGCGCCGGCATACTCACCCGGGATGAAGAGCAGAATGCCGAGCATGATGAACAGCTCGACGGAAATCAGCAGCATCCCGATGCTCATTCCCGCCTTCAGCGGGATGGCATAGCAGGGGAAGGGTTTGCCCCGGAGCGCCGAAAACGCCGCGCGGGAGTTCGCAAAGGTGTTCACCCGAATGCCGAACCAGGCCACGCCGGCCGATCCGAGCACGCCGATGAGACCAAACACCAGGATGATGACGACCTGAAGCGTCTTGCCTTCGGAGAAATAGTTCTGCAGGAACCCGAAGTAGACCACCATCACAATCCCGATGAAGGCGCCCAGCTTCGCAATGAAGCGCATCTGGGTGGTGAGGTAGGTCTTGCAGGTCTCATAGATCAACTCGCTGATTTCGCGCATCGATCCGTGGACCGGCGCGGCCTTGAGCTGGTTGACCACCACCAGACCGAACACGATCCCGAGCAGACACACCAGCAAACCGCTGGCGAGAATCGCGGTTCCGGACATCCCCAGAAAGGTCGCTACTCCGGAGTCACCCAGAGCCGGAACTTTCAGGTTGGCTTCCCCACCACCATGGCTCTCGGCCCCCTGAGCCCACGATGGGGCGGCAAGGAACAAGAGCATCAGGTAGGAAAGCAGGGCAACCGCCGTGCTTCGAACAGTCTTCATCTTCGACGGAAAGCGCCAGCCCCTGCACGTAGGGCTGATGTGTGGGCTTCCCGCCTTGAGCGGATTCATAGCCGATAAGGCTCCTCTTCGAGTCCTGGATTTCGTCCCGATTCGCGTACCGAAAGGACGAAACACTCCCGTGTAGTCGGCTCGCCGACGCTGGTTCGCGCGGCGCTCCGCCCACCCTTGTTCGACGCGTGTGGCGCCGGGTACTTCCAGAATCATAGCACGGGCCCTCTTTGGGGCGATAGAAACTCGTGGTGGGACGCCGGAACGCCGCTCCACCCCTCCTTCGCCCGACTCACAACCCGCCCATGAAGATCGTCCACTTCGCCGAGAGCTATCTACCGGTCATCAATGGCGCGGCGGTAGCGATCGACACCCTCTCCCGGGAGCAGGTCGACCGGGGTGACTCGGTCGAGGTGTTCGCCCCGCGCTGCCCGGGACATACCGACCGGTTTCCAACCTCCCGATTTCCGTCCTATCTCCTACCCGGGCATGCGGATTACCCGCTGGCCTGGCCCTGGTCGCCCACCTGCAGGCGACGATTTGAGGCGATCCGGCCGGATGTGGTTCACGCGCACTCGCCATTCGCGTTGGGTCAGGTGGCTCGGAGATGGGCTCGTCGACTCGGCGCCCCGATCATCACCACGTACCACACCCTCTATGTGGAGTATGCCCACTACGCTGGACCGCTTCTCGCTCCGCCTGCACGAGCGTATCTTCGCCGCCTTTCGAGCAACTTCTGCAACGCATGCGATGCGCTGGCTGTCCCCACCGAACCCATCCGGGAGGTGTTGTTAGGCTACGGAGTCTCCAGCCCGATCCACGTGATTCCGACGGGCCTGAAGATCGCCCCGCCGCTTCCACCGGATCCGAACTTCCCCCGGGCTCGATTCGGAGTTCCGGAGGACGCACGACTCGCCCTGTATGCAGGACGTCTGGCGCGGGAGAAGAACCTGGAGTTCCTGCTCGCCGCCTTCGACCGCTGTGCGATGCAAGTCGCCGATGCCTGGCTGTTGCTGGTCGGCGCAGGGCCTGAGGATGCGTCCCTGCGCCGGCTCGCCGCCGGCCTCTCGTCGGGATCGCGCATTCGCTTCGCGGGGCCGGTGGACCCCACGCTCATGCCGCAGGTGTATGCCGGTTGCGATGTGTTCGCCTTTTCATCGCTTTTCGACACTCAGGGTCTGGTGCTGACCGAGGCAAAGGCGGCCGGGCTCCCCGCGGTTTCCGTGGACGCGTTTGGCCCGAGCACGGTCGTTCGGAACGGGGTGGACGGTCTGCTCACACCCCCGGATGAGGCTGCATTCGCAAAGGCGTTGGTGAAGATTCTCAGAGATGAGAAACTCCGACTGTCCATGCGTGCCGCAGCCCTGGAGGGGATCCGCCGGTTCTCCATCGAGGCCACTGCGGATGCTTATGACGCGCTGTATCGGGAGGCGATTCAACGGAACGCCTCCCGATAGCCGGCGCGATCAGTGGCCCTTGCCGGTCCTCGACGCCTGCATCCAGATGTAGAACGCATAGCCGAGGCCGATGAGGACGCCGAGGTTCATCACCATCTGGACCGGCTGCGGAAACAACGGCCAGAACCGGGTGGCGAGGAAGTACACGATCGCCGACGTGGTTGCCGCCGCAGGAATCGTGAGGACCCACGCCAGTAGAATCCCACTCGCTACACTCCATCGAACCGCACTCATCCGGCGAGCCGTACCCACCCCAATGATGCAGCCCGTGATGGTGTGCGTGGTGCTGACGGGCACCTTCAGGCTGGTCGCCACAAAGAGTGTCGCTGCGCCGGCGGTTTCAGCGCACACTCCACCCACGGTGTCCAGATCCGTGATCTTCATGCCCATCGTCTTCACGATGCGCCAGCCGCCGGAGAGCGTTCCGAGCGCGATGGCGCTGTACGCGGCAATCACGATCACCCACGGCATCGACTTCAAATCACTCGGCGGCATCAGCCAATCGGGAGCCGCCTGCAGCGCCGGCACCTGATCCTTCATGCTGACAAGCAGCACCGCGATAATGCCCATTGTCTTCTGGGCATCGTTGCTGCCGTGTCCAAGTGAGTAAAGCGCCGAGGAGAGGAGCTGGAGCCGACGCGACCACGCGAAAACCGGGCCGGGCCGGGCCCGTATCAGTAGCCACTCGGCGACCGTTCGAAGAATGAAGCCCAGCACCAGCCCCAGCACGGGGGCGATGATGATGAACTGAAGGGTCTTGATGAGCCCTGCGGCCACCACCGCGCCGACGCCTGCCTTGGCAATCGCGGCGCCCACCAGCCCCCCGATGAGAGCGTGAGACGAGCTCGTCGGCAGGCCCAGGTACCAGGTGAGGATGTTCCAACTCACGGCGCCTACCAGGCACGCCATGATCACATACACATCCACGACTTCCTTGTGGATGATCCCCTTCCCAACTGTTGCGGCAACGCCCGTGTGGGTGAGCGCCGCGGCGGCGAAGTTAAAGAACGCGGCCCAGGCCACCGCCTGAGACGGCGTGAGGACCCGAGTCGCCACAATCGTGGCGATGGAGTTGGCGGCGTCGTGGAAGCCGTTGCTGTAATCGAAGGCCAGCGCCAGCACGACCACGAGAAGTACGAGCAGCAGTATGGGGTCCATGGAGATCGCTACGCGTATTTCAGTTGAATCGATTCAAGGACATTGCAAACGTCCTCGCATCGATCCACTGCCTTCTCGAGCCGGCCGAGCACATCATCCCACTTGACGAGCACAATCGGGTCGATCCCCGGGGTGTTGAAGATCTCGGTCAATGCCTCGCGGTAAACGGCATCACACTCGTTCTCCAGCAGGTGCACCTGCCGGCAGGCTTCGAGAATCACAGCGCGCTGATTGCCGTGTCGCAGGTTCTCCACGGCCAGGCAAACCTGCTGCACGGCCTTCTCAAGAATCTGGGTGAGAGCGTGGGCATCCTTGCGACTCTCCGTCAGGCGGTAGATCTGGACCCGGCAGGCGACAGCATCCATTTCATCCGCGACATCGTCCAGCTCAGAGATGAGATCTGCGATGTCGTCCTTGTCCAGCGGTGTGACGAACATCTCGTGCATCGAGGTGTTGACGGAGTGGGTGATCTCGTCACAAGCGTGCTCGAGATCCTTGATCCGGGACTGACGGGCGGTCGCATTGTCAAAGCGTGCGAAGAGGCCCTTCAGTTCGCCGCTCATCTCAACCAGAAGTCGGGCGTGCTGATCGAACTGGTCGAAGAGCGGCGACTTTTTCGGCAACAGTCTCATATCCCAACAGGCTCCGATAACCTCGCCCCGGGAGGGTGGGATCGGCCGACTCCGGCCGTCGCTCCCCGGACGAGGGGGTCAAAGGTCGAAACTTATCTTGTAGCCGTCCTCGGTTAGTTACTCCTTACGGTTTGCTTAAATCAGGAGGAATACCGCGACGGGCAGGGTCCCGGAGCGTGAGGCCGGCAGGTCGAGGCGAGGTCTTCTCGGCAGTCTGCGCCGACTCCAGCGCATTCACGACGTCGTGGAGGTTGCGGCAGGCGGCGAGATCCTCCGGGCTAAGCTCACGTCCCGTCTCTTCCTGAAGCGCCTCGCGAAGCTCCCCGCGATCGATCCCGCGACCGCCGAGTTGCTCGAGCGGCACACGCCAACCCACCGCATCCGGCGGCATCCCCAACCGGCGCACCACCACCCCGCGCACTCGGTCCGCAGTGGTGGCGCGACCGGCGGCGGGCGCGATCTGGCGCACCTTCTGAACCACTCCCAGACCGAAGAGCAGTACTGCTGCCGCCCCGACGGCCAATAATCGATGTCGACCCTCGGGAGAAACCAGGGGCATGGTGGCGGTTCGTTGCCTTCCGGGTACTTGCTATGTAAGACTATCGTGGTTCGCGCCGTCGACCCGCTCCCTATGTCATTTAGACTGATCCAGAATGCCCGCCGACTCCTCAGCGAGGAGCGCGGAACAATCCGAAAGCCTCAGGGTGAACTCATGAAGTTCGCTCTGGCGTTTCCCAACCACTACCGTCTGGGAATGTCCAACCTCGGATTCCAGTTGGTCTACCGTCTCCTGAACAATCGAGAGGACACGGTGTGCGAGCGGGTCTTTCTGCCGGACACCGAGGACGAAGAAGAGCATCGACGTTCGCGGACGCCCCTGTTCTCCCTGGAGACCCAGCGACCCATCGGGGAGTTTGATGTCATCGGCTTCTCGGTCTCGTTCGAACTCGATTACTTGAACGTCTTGAAAATGCTCGATCTGGCGGGGCTGCCGCTTCGAGCCGCGGACCGGGATGAGCGCTATCCGCTGGTGATGATGGGGGGCCCGGCTCCGTGGGTGAACCCCGAGTCCGTGGCGCCGTTCGTCGATGTCATCGTCATCGGCGAGGCCGAAGGGCTGACCGACTTGATGATGCCGATCATCCGGCGGCACCTCACGGAAGGCGGATGGCTGGATAAGGCGGCGCTCCTTCGGGATCTCTCCCAGCTTCAGGGCATCTACGTTCCGTCGCTTTATGAAGTGACCTACCAGGCGGACGGCGCCGTGGAAGCCATCCGTCCGCTGGACGGGGCGCCTTATCCGGTTCGCCGGTGGGTGGCTCGAGATCTTCATCGCTACGACACCAGCGCCCCGATCGTCACGCCGAACACGGAGTTCGGGGGAATGCTCCTTGCCGAGGCGGCGCGGGGGTGCGGTCAGGGCTGCCGGTTCTGCTTTGCGGGCTACGCCTACCGGCCGGTCCGCTACACGCCTCCGGAGCAGCTCGACGCGGAATTCGCTCGCCGCCAGGAATCCGACCCGCAGGGGGTACGGGTGGGATTGGTGGGGAGCTCGCTCACCGATCACAAACAATTGGTCCAGATCACATCGAGCCTGGCCTCCAAAGCCGACGGCGTTTCGCTGTCGAGTTTGCGGGCGGATAACCTGACCGAGGCCGTGGCATGCGCCATCGGCGAGGCAGGGCAGAAAACGATCACGCTGGCGCCGGAAACGGGTTCCGAGCGTCTCCGCTATGTCGCCCGCAAGCACGTCACGGATGAGGACGTGCTGGTGGCGGCCCGCCGCTGCGCCGAGAACAATGTGGAGCGGATCAAGCTCTACTTCATCATCGGACTCCCCTGCGAGATGGAGTCGGATCGGCTCGCCGTCGCGGGTCTGGCAGCGGGAGTCGTCACCGCCGGCAATTTCCGCAAGGTGGGCCTCACGCTGCATCCCTTTGTGCCGAAACCGCACACCGCCTATCAGTGGGCCGGCTCGGCGCCCGTCTCGGTGATGGAGCGGCGGCTGAAGGAGATCGGGCGGGCGGTGCGTCACGCCAGCAGCAAGATCGAGTTCACCGTCGACAGCGTGCGGGGATCGCACGTCCAGGCCGTGCTCGCCATGGCGGATCGGCGAGTCGCCGACGCCGTGGAAGCCGCGTTTCGGAACGGCGGCAACTGGAAGGCCGCCTTCAAGGAAACGGGCATCGACTCGGACTGGTACGCATGCCGCCCGAGAACTTTCGAGGAGGTGCTTCCGTGGGAACACATCCATCTTGGTGTTCGGAAGGACTACCTGTGGCGAGAGTGGCAGCGGGCGCTGGAGCTTGACGCGCAAACGCGACACATTGAGAACTGGCGCTACGGCGCTGATGGCGCCACCGCCCAGATGCCGCCGGCGGAAGAACGCACCAAGCAGCTCGAAGTATCCACCTGGCGTTAGGGAGCGCCGCGACGGACTATGAATACTCTCACCGGAATCCTGGAGCACGGGGCTCCGGATCGGCCCGCTCTCATCGTGCCCGATGGCCCCACCTGGACTTACACTGCTCTGAAGCGCGAGGTGGCGCGGATCGCCGACACGCTGGCGGGCCTGGGGGTGGAGCGCAAAGATCGAGTGGCGCTCGTGCTGCCCAACGGCGCCGAAGCGATCCTCTGCTTTCTCGGCGCGGCGGCGGTCGCCACGGCAGCGCCGCTGAACCCGGCCTACACGGAAGATGAGTTCCGCTTCTACCTCGAAGACACCGGCGCCCACGTGATGCTCGTGCCGGCGGGCGGCGCAGAGGCGGCGCGGGCAGCGCTGGGAGATCGGGGCGTTCTGGTCGAAGTCTCGGTGGTCGGCGACGGCGAAGTGCGGCTGACGTCGACTTCCATGGTCGATCCCAAACGTCGCAGTTCGGCGGCCACCCCCGAAGACGTGGCGCTCATTCTTCACACCAGCGGAACCACCAGCCGTCCCAAGCGCGTTCCGCTCACCCACGCCAATCTCTGCCGATCCCTCGACAATATCGTGGAGACCTACGCCCTCACCGCGGAGGATGTTTCACTCTGCGTGATGCCGCTGTTTCACGTGCACGGTCTCGTGGCGTCGACGCTCTCCACGTTCAATTCCGGTGGGGCCGTGGTCGCTCCGCCGCGCTTCAACCCGCTGCGCTTCTGGCCGGTGGTGGAGCGATATGGCGCGACCTGGTACTCCGCAGTGCCGACCATGCACCAGCTTCTGCTCTCGCGGCTCCGCGAGGACGAGCGACCCGCGGGCGCGGAGAATCTCCGTTTCGTCCGTTCCTGCTCTTCGGCGCTCCCGCCGGAAGTGATGCTGCAGCTCGAGCAGCGTCTGGGCGTACCCGTGCTGGAGGCCTACGGCATGACCGAGGCTTCGCACCAGATGTCGTCGAACCCGCTTCCGCCGTCGGAGCGGCGGCCCGGCACGGTCGGGTGTGGAACCGGTGTGGAAGTCGGCATCATGGATGAGGCCGGCACGCTGTTGGCGCCGAGAGAAGTCGGCGAAGTCGTCATTCGCGGTGAGAACGTTACCCACGGCTACGAAAACAATCCCGAAGCCAATGCGTCCTCTTTCACCCATGGATGGTTTCGCACGGGAGATCAGGGACGGCTCGACGACGGCTACCTCACTATCCTCGGCCGGCTGAAGGAACTGATCAACCGGGGCGGCGAGAAGATCTCTCCTCGCGAGATCGACGAGACGCTGCTCTCGCATCCCGCCGTGGCGGAGGCCGTCAGCTTCGGATCTCCGCACCCGATGTGGGGCGAGGAAGTCGCCGCCGCGGTGGTGCTCGCCGGGGAAGCCACATCCGCCGAGTTGCAGCGCTTCTGCAAGGAGCGTCTGGCCGACTTCAAGTGTCCCAGCAAGATCCACATTGTGGAGTCCATCCCGCGAACCGCCACCGGAAAGGTGCAGCGACGGCACGTGGCGGCTGCGTTCGGGGAGCGCAGGTGAAGCTGGCGGTTCTGGGCGCGGGGGCGACCGGCGGCTATGTCGCCGCGCTCCTGGCCCGCTCCGGAGCCGACGTCACGGTGCTTGCGCGGGGCAAGACCCTGGACCTCATCCAGACCGACGGCATCGAGGTTTGGGACGCCGACGGCGTGTGGCGCGCACGACCCGCGGCAACGGACGATTGGTCGGTACTCGGCGGCGTCGAGACGGTGCTCCTGACGGTGAAAGCCAACGCGATCTCCGAGCTGGCGCCCCGGCTCGGCGCCGCCCTCGGGCCGCGGACCTCGGTGGTTACCGCACAGAACGGCATTCCCTGGTGGTACTTTCAAGGAGTTGATGGCCCGCTGGCGGGGACCCGCTTGAAGGCACTGGACCCGTCCGGCGAAATCGCGTGCGCATTGCCGCTGGAGCGGATCATCGGCTGCGTGGTGTGGCCCGCCACACGCCGCCTGGCGCCGAACGTGGTGGAGCACATCGAGGGCCATCGGTTCACCCTGGGGGAACCGACGGGCGAGAAGAGTGAACGCTGCACCGCACTCGCATCGGTTCTCAACACCGCTTCCCTCAAGTGTCGTGTGAACCGCCGCATTCGTCAGGAAATCTGGACCAAGCTGCTGGGCAACCTGGTGATGAACCCGCTCTCCGCCCTGACGCGGGCGACCCTGCGCACGATCGGGACCGACCCACTGACGCGTTCACTGGCGGCGGCCATGATGGGGGAGGCGGCTTCGATCGCTGCGGCCCTGGGCGCGGCTCCCGAGGTGACCATCGAGCAGCGGTTGGATGGCGCCGTGGCGGTGGGCGAACACAAGTCGTCCATGCTCCAGGACCTGGAAGCCGGTCTGCCGATGGAGGTGGACGCGATGCTGGGCAGCGTCATCGAGATTGCCGATCTGCTCGGAATTCCCACACCGCACCTCCGCTCCGTTTACGCATGCGTATCCCTCTTGAATCGGGAGAACTGCCGCGGATGAACGCCGCCGCCCACCCCTCACTCGCAGCCGCCTGGACCGAGACTCGAGGGCTTCGCTTCCTCGTGCCCTCATCCGACCTGGACGGCGCCGCAAGCATCCTCTTCACCACACGCACAGGTGGCCACAGCCGGGATGACTATGAATCGCTTAACCTGGCGTTCCACGTGAACGATGTCCCCGAGCGGGTGCAGATGAATCGCCGCGCCCTCACCAACGCCCTGGGGCGCCGCCAGCAACTCCCCGTGGTGGCGGAGCAGGTGCACGGCGCGCACGCGGCGCGGGTGGGGCCGCTCCACGCCGGAACGCGGTGGGAGCAGCCCGAGAGGGCGCTCTCCGCAACGGATGCGCTGGTCACCAGCGCGCCTCTGCTGCCGCTGACCATCCTGGTGGCAGACTGCGCCCCCGTGGCGCTGGTCGATCCCGTGAGGCGCGTGGCGGGAGCCATCCATGCCGGGTGGCGTGGCCTGACCGCCGGAGTGGTGGAACGCACCTGGGAGCTGATGGAAGCTACGTGGGGGTGCAGTCCAGACGATGTGCTGGCCTGGATCGGGCCGAGCATCGGACCCTGCTGCTATGAGGTTGGGCCCGATGTGGCGCGGGAGTTCCCCTCGCGTTTTCTCACCGCGGGGGTGGGAGACCGAAGCATGCTGGATCTCTCAGGCGCCGTCGTGGATCGGCTGATTGGGCTCGGCCTCTCTCAGAGTTCGGTTTCTCGGGCGGACCAGTGTACCTGCTGCCTCTCGGAGCACTACTTCAGCTACCGTCGGGCCCGGCGGGAAGGACGGCTAGAGACCGGTCGGCAGGCGATGTTGATCTGGCTGAATTCCAATCGATGAGCCGAAGAAGCAAGCGGCCCGCCGCCGCCACTGTCGATGCCGCGGCGCCGGCGGCGAGTTCCGGACCGGGCCGGACCCAGAGCGTCTTGCCGCTTGCGATGGTTGCGCTCGCCCTGCTTCTGCTCGGCGCGGGCGGGTTTCAGCTTGCCCGCGAGTCCGAAGATCCGGCGCCGCAGAACGCGATCCCAGGCGTCAAACCACCCAGCGCCGTCGGCCTGCCGGACTACCCGGGCGCACTGGGCTTCAGTTCCACCGAGGTGGGGACGGATGTCTTGATGACCACGTTTCGCGTGCCGAAAACGCCGGCACGGAACATCGCCGCCTTCTATTTGAAGAAGCTGGAAACGCTTGGATATCGCCTTCAGTGGCGGCGGGCCCCCATTTCGCTGGAGCATGGGCCCAAACTCAAAGGCGACTATCTTCGGTGGCGAAACGCCGCTCAAGCTCGGCAGGTCACCCTGCAGGCCATCGACCCTCCCACGGGGAAGGGCGATACCCAGGTGACCCTCACGTGGGGGCCGACTACGGAATGACCATCGTGCCGATCCCGTGATCGGTGAACAGTTCCGTGAGAATGCTGTGCGGAGCGCGGCCATCGAGAATGTGCGCCCGAGGCACGCCGCCCTCGATCGCCTTGAGACATGACTCCACCTTTGGAATCATCCCTCGATCCACACTGCCGTTCGCGATCAACGCCCGTGCCTCAGCAGCGGTCAATTCCGAGATGAGGGAGTTCGGATCCTTGACATCGCGCAGAATCCCTCGGACATCCGTGAGGAGTAGAAGCTTCTCCGCCTTGAGTTCAGCGGCAAGAAACCCCGCGACGTGGTCGGCGTTTACGTTGTAGGTCTCGCCGCCGCGTCCCACCGCAATGCTGCAGATCACCGGCACGTAGCCTCCGCCGACGAGCGTTTCGATGATGTGCGGGTTGATCTCGTCCACGTCGCCCACGAAGCCCAGATCGGCGCCGTCGACCTCCATGCGTCGGGCGACCAGCAGATTGCCGTCTTTCCCCGAGAGCCCCACGGCGCGCCCGCCGTGGCGGTGAATCAGGGTCACGATCCCCTTGTTGGTGGGACCCGCCAGGACCATCTCGGCAATTCTGACGGTCTCTTCATCGGTCACTCTGAGGCCGCGAACGAAGACCGGCTCTTTACCGACCTTCTTCATGGCCTCGGAGACTTCCGGCCCACCGCCGTGTACCAGAATCGGGCTGAGACCGACGGTCTGCATCAGGACGATGTCTTGCATCACCTGATCCCGGAGCCCGGGTTCAGTCATGGCGGCGCCGCCATACTTCACCACCACGGTGCGACCGTGGTACTTCCGGAAGTAGGGCAGCGCCTCCACCAGGATTCGTGCGCGCTCCGAGTCGGTCACCGTCAGTTCGCCTTTCATGGATACCGGCTGATGCCCTTGCCCACCTACGTCGTGTATTCCGCGTTGATGCGGACGTAGTCATAGCTGAGATCGCACGTCCAGACGGATGCACTGCGGGATCCCTTGCCGAGATTTACCTCCAGCAGGAGCTTGGGCACCTTCATGGCGGCGCTGGCGGCGGCCACGTCAAACGCCACCGGAGTCCCGTCACGGACGAGTTGAACCCCGCTGACCCAGAGCGACACCTTATTTGGATCGACCTGCGCTCCCGAATAGCCAACCGCGCAGAGGATGCGGCCCCAGTTGGGATCGTTCCCGAAGAGCGCCGTCTTCACGAGCGGAGAATTCGCAACCGTTCGCGCAGCCTTTCGAGCATCGCTCACGGTGCGGGCGCCGCGGATGCGCACTTCCACCAGCTTGGTGGCGCCCTCGCCATCTCGCGCCAATTCCCGCGAGAGTCGCCGGCAAACCTGGTTAAGGCCCAGCTTGAAGGCCCGGAACTCATCGGTGCCGTGGAGGATTTTCACCCCACTGGCGCCGTTAGCCAGAACCACCAGCGTATCGTTCGTGCTCGTGTCGCCGTCGACCGTGACACAGTTAAACGTCTGATCCGCCACCCGGCCCAGGAGAGTCTGCAGCAACTTCGGGTCTATATCCGCATCCGTGGTGAGAAAGGCCAGCATGGTCGCCATGTTGGGAGCGATCATCCCGCTGCCCTTGCAGATGCCGCCGATCGAGAACTGTCCGCTCGGAAGATCCGCATGCACCGCGCACTCTTTGGGGCGGGTATCGGTGGTCATAATCGCGCGCGCCGCACGATTGCTGCCGGTCGGACTTAGGACGCCCGCCGCGTCGCGCACGCCCGCCTCTACCTTCGCCAGGGGCAGGGGGCGACCGATGATGCCGGTGGAGCAAACCACGATCTGCTCCGGCGGGATCTGATCACCCTCTGCTGAGAGAACCTCCGCCGTAAAGCGCGCCATCTCTCGCGCATCAGCGAGACCCTGTTCGCCGGTACACGCATTGGCGTTTCCGGCGTTGACAACGATGGCCCTCGCTACTCCCCCACGAACATGCTCACGAGACACCTGGACCGGCGCCGCACAAATCCGGTTGGTGGTGAATACCGCCGCGACCGCCGCCGGGCGATCCGACGCGATCAGAGTGACATCCAGATGCCCCGACGGTTTGATGCCGACAGCCACTCCGGCTGCCCGAAAGCCCTGCGCCGCGCAGACAGAGCCGGTGGTGAGTTTTACCCTTGACACGAACGATCCCCTCGAGTATCTACGGGCCGAAGGCCCCATGCCGCAAACCAGCAGTCTGGTCCAATCCGCAAGCAAGATTCATGTTCTGAATCGCTGAGCCTGCGGCGCCCTTCACCAGGTTGTCGATAGCCGATATGGCGGTCACCCGGCGAGTACGGGGATCCACCCGCACCGCCACATGACACGCGTTTGAACCATTGACGTATCGAAGCTCGGGGAGACCGCGATCCAACACGTGGACAAAGGGAGCTTCGGCGTAGTACCGGCCGTAGAGGTCGTGCAGCAGTTCTGCCGAGACGTCTCCAACGAGGTCCGCGTACGCGGTGGCCATCAGTCCACGATTCACCGGCAGCAGGTGGGGCGTGAAGCTCATCACCACCTCTCCGCTCCCAGCGAGCCGGCTCAGCTCCTGTTCCATCTCCGCGATGTGCCGGTGACCGGTGACGCCATAGGCGCGGAAGTTGTCCGTGATCGCCGGAAAGGAGAAGGCTGGATCCAGACTGGATCTCCCGCCGGCGCCCGACACGCCGCTCTTGGCGTCGATAACGAGAGAGTCGGCGCGAACCCAACCTTTGGCGAAGAGGGGCGCCGTTGCGAGCAGCGAGGCTGTGGGGTAACATCCGGGATTCGCAATCAGGGAGGCCCCCTTCACGCGATCCGCCCCGAGCTCGGGCATCCCGTACGCGGCCACTTCGAGCAAGTCGGGCGCCAGGTGAGGCCTGCCGTACCAGCGCTCGTAGTTCTGAGGATCTCGAACCCGGAAGTCGCCGGAGAGATCCACGACTTTCTTGCCTGCCTCCAGGAGAGGCCGAACCCGCTGCATCGCCTCCCCATCCGGGAGCGCGAAGAAGAAAGCGTCCGCGCTGTCCATCGCCGCGGCCGAGTCGAATGCCGAGAACTTGAGAGACGTCACGCCGCGCAATCCGGGGAAGCCGTCGGCCACCGGCTGACCCGCCTGGCTCTCCGAGGTGACGTAACCCACTTCGAACGCCGGATGAGCCAACCCGAGGCGCAGCAGTTCACCGCCGGTAAATCCGCGCGCGCCAATAATTCCTATTCGCAACATGGTGATCCTCCTCAGGGGAGCCGTGGCCCCCTTGACATTACAACCGGCGGGCCGCCGTGAGGTTCTCACCATAGAGGCGAGTGGAAAGGTGATCAACTCCGACCTTTCCACGAGAACGTGAAGCGTGGATGAAATAACCGTCACCCAGATAAATCCCGGTGTGATCGTGAGTTTGCTTCACCGAAAAGTAGAGTCGATCTCCGGGCTGAAGCTCACTGAGGGGAATACTGCGGCCCACCAGCGCCTGCTCGGAAGCCCGACGAGGCAGCTTCACGCCGACCGCCTGAAAACAATTCTTAACCAGCCCGGAACAGTCGATGCCGCGATCGGTATTGCCGCCATAGACATAGGGGGTGTTCTCGTACTGGAAGGCGGTCTGGATGACTGCTCGAACTACCGGTCCACTGGCGGCCATACCGGGGCGAGGCATGTTCCCCGAACCGCCCGGCTGCGCCGGGGCCGCTCCCAACGCGGGGGGCCGAACCGGGCGAACCGCCTTCACTTCGTACGGAAGCAGCTCCACATGCGTCTGGGGCGCATAGGCCTGGCTGCCGTCCCCCATTAACACCGAGTACCAACCCTGCGACTGTCCGAGAACTGCGATCCGGGCGCTCCGCTTGATTCGACCGACCCACTGAGCTCTGGGGTCCGGAAGGCGGTAAACATCCGTATCTGCCAGCACCTGCCCTAAACGACCCGTGACCGGAACAGGAGGTTCGTGGGGTGTAGAGACTACAGGAGGGGAGGGCACACCCTGATCGCCGGGATTGACCGGGGGAAGCACCGGAGTGCCGGTCCCTCGCCGCTTCACCCCTGCCTGAACGGGAGCTTGGAGCGGGCCCCCGACGCGCGCAGAAGGAACCCCTCGTTCGGCCCCGCCGTGCGAGACCTGAGCGAGGACAGGCACGACCCAGAGGGTCGGCGCGACTACGACAACAGACACAAGGAATCTGCTCAGCTTCACAGCACCGTTACCCGGCTCGAAAACGAATAGACAAGCAGGGGGTTGGCCAGACACGACCAATCCCCCTTCGTTTCGAGAGCGCTCCGTCAAATGGTCCTGACTGGAAGGCGCTCTCCAAACGACAGCGCCCCCGCCACAAACATCTTAGCGCTTGCTGAACTGGAATCCGCGACGGGCGCGCTTGCGTCCGTACTTCTTGCGCTCCTTCACGCGGGGGTCGCGGGTAAGGAACCCACCCCGGCGGAGCGGCGGACGAAAGTCGGGCGCCAACTCGACGAGCGCCTTTGAAATCCCGTGGCGAAGCGCGCCGGCTTGACCGGCGATTCCACCACCCAGGACCTTAGCCTTGATGTCGAACTGACCTTCGGTCTCGGTCAACTGCAGCGGCTGGAGAACCAGCAACTCCAGCGAGCGACGATGAACATAGTCAGGCAGGTCACGACCATTGATGGTGATGCTTCCCGAACCGTTCGGGAAGAGCCAGACTTTGGCGGTCGCATTCTTGCGATGCCCGGTTGCGTAATAGCTTTCCGACAACCCTTATGCCTCCGACGTACTGCCGACAAAATCGTGCGCGCG
>SYKE01000229.1 GCA_005798285.1 Actinomycetota bacterium | reverse complement strand
TTTGGGCGCTTCCAGACCGCTGGGCAGGGAACGACAGCGCCCTCCTGGATCGAAGAGATCGGAGTTGCAATCCAGGTTCCAGGAGGCTGAAAACTCAACACAGGGTGTCTCGGGTCCTCTTGGGGATCCTGCGGTCAGGGACTATCTGGGGTGGCTTCGGCTGGTTGAAGACGACCGCGCCACTCTCATGCGCCAGCTTGAGTTGCGAGGCCGAGAGGTAGTGGACCGCGTGGCGATCTCCATGATGGACGCTGATGGGTCGGATCCGCGACGCGCATTGGGGTTGCGAAGAGCCATTCACATGGAGCAGGCCCGCTCAACCTTGATCTATCGCAGGTTCTATGACTCGGCGCGTGCCCGCTTGCCCGCAGTTCCCTTCAAGTGCGCGGTGCTCCACCGTCACTACGCAGCGGCGCTCAACGCAGAGTTTGCCGGCGTGATCGGAACAGATCGGTCGGGGACGATGGGTCGCATCGCCGGAGATGAGTTTCGACATGCCGACGCGGAGTTGACTCGCCTCTACGCGGAGTCCAACGTCACTACCCGGTTCTCGATCCTGAGCTATTAGTGCAATCCTTCAGGCTCAACTGAACCACAGGAGACGCCGTCCGGCATTGGAACCTTGAGCCCCCGAGTAGGGATGAGTCGCAGGGGAGCACCCGCGCGATAGCTCGCTGCGCCGCCTGTTTCTCTCGTATGCTTCCCCTCACTCCACGGGTACGGTTGACCGGGCGGGCGGAAACGTCCGACCAGGTTTGGGCGCCATTTCCGAAGACCTCCTACTCGCATGTCCCAGATCATTGGAGATTCTCCCGGAGGAAGAGTTCGTAGAGGGAGCAGCGGAGTCGGGCGGAGCGGGGTCCGTCGCCGGAGAGGATGCCCGCGCTACGGAGCCGGTAGAACAGGTCGGTTGACGGGCACGGGCCCCCCGCAAGGACTGAGAGCACCGCCGCGCGGACCGGCGGCTCTCGCTCGACCAGCATCAACAGCCGGCGCAGGTGCGGGCCGAAGACGTCGCCCGCTCCGATCCCCGCCTCCAGAGCGGCCAGATTGGCCGGGCGCGATGTGAGCGCGTGGAGCCCCTGACGCACCAGAAACGGATGACCATTCAGCAATCCGTGAAAGCGGTTCAAATCCTCCTCCGAACGCAGCGGGTTGCCGTAGCGCCGGTTCAGATCGGCGAGCTGCTCTCGGGTGAAGTCATACATCTCGACCCGGGTTCCCACATTGAACGGCGACTGATTGAGGTCCGATATCAGCAGATGTGCTTCCGTGGAATAGACCAATGTGAGGGTAAGGGCGGCCCACGGCCCTCCCGGCTCCAGCGCCCGTTCCTCGTGCCATGATCGGAACAGCCCGAAGACGTCGGTGGCGAAGGGCGCGTCGAAGAGACGGTCCACGCCATCCATACCCCAGAGCAGGGGGCGGTCCAATCGCTCCAACACGTCGCGTCGGAGGAAGCGGCGAAAGTTCGGGTTCGGCCCGCGGGTTCGGTTCCACTCGGCGGAGGGAGAGATGTCGAGATCGAGTTGCTCAACGAGATCCTCGGCGAGTGCCAGAAGAAAGGCCTCTGCCGACTCGAGGTGACCTGCGTTGAAGCCTTGAAAGTGCGAGACCGCCACCCGGAACCCGGCCTCCCGCGCCCGTTGAAGACCGCGCGCGAGGAGCGAGGTCTTTCCGACCTGCCGGGCGCCGCGAAGCAAAATGATGCTGTCTCGACGTCCCGCAGCCTGATCGAATTCCACATCTGCCTGCCGAACGACGTAGAAGCGGGAACCCAGCGGCATGGCGCCTCCGAGGGGTTCCAGTTCACCCCGCTCCGGGAGCGCCGCCTCGACGGCAATCGCTCGATGGGGGTGGGTCGGAGGCTCGGGACGGGGATCCGGGCGGTTTTCCGATTGGAGAACATCGATCAAGGAGCGCGTCTCGGCGCTGGGAAGAAGATCGAGCTCCTGGGCCAATCGACGCACCAGTTCGCGGTAGTGTCGCACCGCCTCGTCGACGCGCCCCGCATCCAGATAGATCCGGATGATTTCCCGGTGCAACTCCTCTCGGAGTCCATTCGCACGGGCTCCCTGGAGGGCCAGACGGAGGGCGCCCTCGAAGTCGCCCTGCCCTCGAAGTTGACCCATCAGGGCACGCAGCGCCTGGAAGTGAAGCTCGTCGAGGCGCTGCTGCTCCGGAACGACCCAGTCGTCGTAGTGTCCCGGCAGCAGCTCTCCATCGTAGAGCGCCAGCGCTTCGGAGAGGCGGCTTGCCCGCTGGTCTCCGTGGGGCGGCGCCTCCGCGGCGGCACGGACGGCGGCCTCGAAGGCGCCGACGTCTGTGCTGACGGCCTCGGAGACGAGTCGCACTCCAAAGCGATCTGTTCGAAGCACCGATCCCGCCGGAACACCGGCCGGCTCCAGTTCCTTTCGCAGCGAAGAGAGCGCTACATTCAGGCTGTGCCGGCCGGCATCCAGGTCGCAATCGGGCCAGAACAGTTCGATGAGAACTTCCCGAGGGTGCTCGCGGCGGAGGTGGCAGGCGAGATAGGCCAGGAGTTCCACCGTCCGCCGGCTGCGGAACCGGGTGACCGGCTCGCCTCGACACCAGACCTGTAACCCACCGAGCAACTTGATTCTGCAGATCGGGTCCACTGGCCGTCCTCCGTGTCGTCAGTTCGATGGCGAATCCGCTCAAGTCCTCGGCGGGCGACGCTTATTTGGCGACCGTCTCCCTGCAACCCTGTGCTTCCAACAGTGCGTTTACCACAAAGGCGACCGCTCCGGGATCGATGCTGTCGTGGGCGATGGGTGGAGCATCGTCGCTTCGGGCGTACCAGGCATCGAAGGGCGGGGTTTCGCCGGGGCGGCAATCCAGCGCCGACTCGGTGGAGATGAAAGTGGGAAGGCTCCTCAGATAGGCGCCCGCGATGCCCAGCGGCATCCGTATGCGGAACCGGACGGCCAGCAACTGAGGCAGCAGCGAACCGGGCGCGCAGTCCGCCTGATCCATCGGCAACTCCCACTCCTGTCCGGCTGGCAGCCACATTCGATAGAGGGTCCCACGCTCGTTGGTTGCCTTGCGACTCCCTTGCGACACGGCAAGCACCCGACACTTTCCTGGAGATCCGCGCCGATCATTCAAGTTCCAGAGCCGGTTGAAGAAGGCGGTGCACTGGGATCCATCCGGTTTGCAATCGGTCGGCACGCGCCGTCGTGCCGCAGGGATGGGCGGGCCCACGCGCT
>SYKE01000228.1 GCA_005798285.1 Actinomycetota bacterium | reverse complement strand
GAATCCACGCGGGGGAGTTTGTTTTGTAAAACCCCCTGGCGATTGCCGCCAGGGGGTTTTTTTCTAGCTGGGACCCCGGGAGAGATCAGCCATGAGTCAGTCATTGGAAACCTGCGACGAGGGCAACTATCAGTTCCTGCCCGGGATCGAGCCTTACTCATGCGGCGTCCGCGCGGCGGACGGCTACGAGATCCTGCGCTGCACGCTCCTGAACCCGCTGCCCTGGCAGGAAGGTCTGGAAGCGGCCCGCAGTTTTATCGAAGGCACGATGGGCCGGCCGATCTCGGCTCTGTGCGGCGTTGAACTCCGCAGTCCCGCGCCTTTCACGCGCCAGGGTTTCCTGGACTTCAACGACGGGTACTGCGACCTGATCGAAGAGTGGGACCTGCTCGTACGCGGGCAAAACCCCATCGCCCGTACCAACGTAGCTCCCGCCTGGGCCACGCCGATGGCGCCGTCGCTCTACGCCTTCAGCTACACCATGCCGGTTCACGAGGAAACTCGGGCGACGTTTGTCGTGGCCGGCGCCGGCGAGCTTCGAGGCGGTCCGATGTTGACGGCCCAGGTCATCCGGCCGAACGATCGAACCGTGGGCGGGCTGCGGGAAAAGGCTGCCTACGTGATGGGCGCCATGTCCCGCCGCCTTGAAGGTCTCGGTTTCACGTGGGATGACGTCACCGCGACGAGCGTCTACACCTGTTGCGCGATGGACGCCGTGCTGGGGCCGGAAGTGATGGACGTGATCGGCGCCGCTGTGCGACACGGTCTGCGTCACTACTATGCGCGACCGCCGATTGACGCGCTCGACTACGAGATGGACTGCCGGGGGGTTCTCCAGGAGTTGATCCTGGAGAACTGATCTCCCAGCGGTGACTGGATGAGGGGGCCTACTTCTTCTTCCGGCGCGGCTTGAACGTCTCCGGCTCGTCTATCGTGACCGGGGGCGGGGGAGCCTGACCGGAAGCCAGCCCACCGGACAGCACTCCTCCCGAAAGGATGGGAATGTTGTTCGTGATGACAGGCGCCGGCTGGGCGGTCACTACAACCGGGGTGGCGCCCGAGCGCGTGGCCGCCACCGTAGCGATGGGTTCCGGAGCGGTCCGGGGAGCAACTACGGGAGTCGGGGGCGGCGCAGCCGGGAGCATCGGCGGCATCATCGCCCTCGCATCGGCAAGCGTCGCAGGGGGCGTGGTGTCGGCGGGTGGCGGAGTGACGCTCGGCGGCTTCTGGGTGGGTCCCGCAGCGGCAATCAACGGCGCGACGGGCGCGGGCGCGGGCGGAACCGCGCGCGGATTCTTGGGTCCGATGGCCGCGATCACGCCGGTCGTGAGCTTTTCATCGTCCGGCGTCGGCAAGGTCGCCGGCATGGGAGCCGCATTCGGACCGGCGACCGCCACGCGGGTGTCCTGGTTGATGAAGCCCACAGGCAACTCGAACTCGCTGTCGGCCACCGTTTCGAGGGAGATCTTCTTCACCTCGAGACTGGCGACGAGAGTCTTCCGCTGGGCGCTCTTCTCATTTCGGTTTTGCGCCACGGCCTCTTCAGTTACCGAAATCGTCATGGCCAGCGGAACGCCGCCGAGAGCGCGCACTCGATCAGAGAGGGCTCGGACATGCGTGATAAACGCGTCCCCCCACTCACCCGCCGCCACCTGGGATTGCTGAAGAGTCAGGGCCGTGCCGAACGTCTCGACGTAGGCATTCTCAAATGCCTGGTGTTCCTTGACGATCGCCGGATCCTTGCAAAGCCAGATTTCCTGGTCGAACGTGAAGTTGAACACGTTGCCGGAGTACTGGTTACGGGCACCGACGATGACGCGCGCCATCACCTGGTGCGCGGTTTGGCCGGCAATCTTGCGGGTCGCCCCCGTCTCCACCGCTTCAATGTGGGTGGTGTCGGTCTGATAGGTTGAACGGAGCGCCTGCTCCTGCGCGGTACGGGGCGCCTGGCGGCCCCGCTGTACCAGCGTCTTGAACTTGTCGAACGAGACCTCGCGGTAACTCCGTTCCCGAGGATCGAGTTGCCAGATCACGTCCTTGTCGGGTCGGGCGATCTCAACCTGCGCTCCGTAGCGGGCGCCGGCATTGTAGAGCACGCCGGTGGATTCGGCCCGACTCACGATGGAGCGCTTGTCTCCCTTGATGTAGACCCAACGGCGCACCGTCGAACCGAGGGAGGTGGCTTCCTCCTCGATCTTGAGGTCTGCCCGAGCGGGCACGGCCGGCAGCATCGCAGCCGCCAACACCAGTCCCAGGCCCACAACCATGCGCGAATCGGCGGAACGTCTCATTCTCAGGTCTCCCGAACCTATTCTAGCAATCCGCCGTCGCGGGGCGCACTTCCTGCGTGAGCGAAACTCAATTCCAACTAGAGACGTCGACAGAGAGCGCTGAGGCCCCGATGGGCACGTCAGGACGTGTCCTTGTAGCGAGTCGGCAACCCTGTTCGGATGCAGACCTCGCGGATGTAGGCGGTCTCGGGGAGCGTGATGAGCGACACGATTTGCCTTGCGACGGTCTCCGGCTGAATCAGGGACTCCGGGACCTCGTTGGGGTACCCCTCGGCCCGCATCCGGGTCGCAACCGGCCCGGGACACACCACATGGGCGCGAACGCCGGTCCCCTGGAGTTCTTCGTCCAGGGCTTCGGTGAAGCCGATCTGGCCCCATTTGGCGGTGCAATAGGCGACCCGTCGAGCCACTCCGATCTTCCCAGCCATGGATGAGACGGTCAACACCCGGCCCCAACCCGCAGCCAGAAGGTGCGGCAGTGCGAGACGTGTCACCAGAAAGGTCCCGCGAACCTGACTCTGAAGCACGTGATCCCACTGCTCGACGGACGTGTCGACCAGGAGTTCGCGACAAACCCCGCCGGCATTGTTGATGACGATGTTGATGCCTCCGAACTGTTCCACGGTCGCGTCCACGAGGGATCGGACCTCTCGCTCCACCGCGACGTCGCAGCAAACCGGCAGAGCACGTCCGCCCGTCCGGTGAATCGCTTCGGCTGCCGCACGGATTTCGGTCTCACCTCGTGCAGCCAGCACCACCGAGCAGCCCTGCTCGGCGAGCAACTGCGCCGTGTGGAGGCCGATCCCTCGCCCGCCGCCCGTGATGATCGCCGTTCGCCCCTGTAAAGCTGCCATGGCGAGTGCTCCTTCCGCATCGTGTTGGCCGAACTGTTTCGGTTCGGGAATCATCCCGCATTCACGTCAGAAAACGAAACCGGCCCCGCCTGGGGCGGAGCCGGAGAACACTCGGGGACGCGGGAGCTTACGGGTTCTTCGGCTTTTTCGCCTGAGCCGGTCGCGCCTTCTTCATCTCTTCCTGAAGCTGCTTCTTCTGGTCTTCGGTGAGGATGCTGTTCAACTTGTCGCGAAACCCCTTGCCGAGTTCACGATTCTTGGTCTTTCGCTCTTCGTCGCTGAGGCCCTTCAGCTTTTCCGCTTCGGCTCTGTAGGCGGCGCCCGCGTCTTTGATCTTGGTTTTCTGGTCCGCGGTCAGGTTCAGCTTTTCGAGGATCGCCATCACGCGGCGCGGTCCACCGGCGCCGCGCTGACCCTTGCCGGCCTGCTTCTGCGCGGCGGCGGCGGGATGGGCGGCGGTGAACACCGGTGCGGCAATGGCCAGAGCCAGAACGGCGCCGGCAACGGTACGGAACATCTTAACGGTCATCGGTGAAACTCCCTCGCGGATACGGTTTGCTGGGTTCCTAGACGCCAATTGAATCCAAAGGTTCAGTCGGCGACAGAGCGCCCTCAAACCAGTTCTTTGACGGGTTCCCGATTGATCGCGTCGGCCGCTTCGATGGCGAGACTCACCAGACGCGAGTCCAGCCCGGGCGCGTGCCGGATCTGATCCAGCAGATCAAGGGAACGTCGCAGGATGCGCACCACGTCGCCTTCATCCAGGTTGGTGAGCCCCATCAGGTTGTCCCAGTCCATGCCTTCGGCCCAGAGTTGGGTGAGCCCGCAGGCATCGGAGAAGACCCGGAGAGGAACATCGACCAGGTGTTCTCGCTGCACCCGGCGGATCTCCCGGGCCAGGCGTACCAGGTTCTGAATGGCTTCTTCGGCGTCGCCTCTCAAGACCGGCTTGACCCAGGCGCTGGGCCGCAATTCCTCGGCGACGAGGGCGGTGGCGCAGGCGGCAAAGCGCTCCGGAGGCAGGTCATCCAGAATGCCCGTGAAGAGCGCTTCCGCTACCAGCAGTTCATGTTCCGCTCTGAGGGAGGCAGCGGTAATGCCGGTCGCTGTCGGACGGTCGTCCGCCAGGTAGCCGAACGTCTGAAGCGTGTCCCGGAGGCCGAGGAACTTCCGCCAGTTGTAGGGCACCGGCTCGGCGGTTCGGCGAGCGGGCTCCTTGCCGGGACGCCGGAAGCGGCGCTGCGCGCGGCGGCGATTCTCTAGAAACTCGCCAAAGCTCCGGGAGATCAGGAAGTGGGCTTCCTCCAGCGAGTGGCGCTGAAGCAGATTCAGCACCATTCCGTAGGTGGGCGTGAAGCGGCTGCCCAGCGGATCTGCGGGGGCCATCGCGAGCCGCTGCGCGTCGGCCAGCGGCTGGTACGGGCTTTGCACCACGACGACGTGCCCTACGCGGTCCATGCCTCGCCGGCCCGCGCGTCCCGACATCTGCAGGAACTCGCTCGCGGTGAGGTAGCGGTTGCCGCTGTCGCCCCGCTTGGAGATGGACGAGAGCACCGTGCAGCGGGCCGGCATGTTGATCCCGGCCGCCAGCGTTTCGGTGGCGAAGACTACCTTGACCAGGCCCGCCTGAAAGAGCCGTTCCACCAGTACCTTCCAGGTCGGCAGCAACCCGGCATGGTGAACCGCGAGGCCGCGGAACAGGTAGGGGAGGTGGGGATGATCCGCGATCAGCGGGTTCGCGATAGCGTACTCGGTGACGGCAGCTTCAACCGCGTCCCACTCCTCTCCCGTGAGCAACTGGAGGTGGCCCGATGAGAGCATCGCCTGATCGCACCCCTTGCGGCTGAAGACGAAATAGATGGCCGGCACCATCTCGCGCTCGGCGAGGGCCTGAACCAGCAGATCCGGGTCGGGTTGGGGCTCCCAGCCTCGCGTTCGACGACCGGTCGCCCGGTCAACGCGGGGCTTGTGGTCCAGAGTACCGCCGGAGCGCATCAATGGCGAGATCTTTCGGCCGTCGAATTGATGAAATCGAAGCGGCACGGGTCGGTGATCCGTCACCACGAGCGCGGTATCCCCGTGCGACTCCGTCATCCATGCGGACATCTCACCCGGATTGGCGACTGTGGCGGAGAGCGCCACCAGTTGGACCGAAGCCGGGCAGTAAATGATCGACTCTTCCCACACGGTGCCGCGCTGAGCGTCATTCATGTAGTGCACCTCATCGAGGATCACGTACTGGACGCCTCTGAGGCTTGACTCCACAGCGCCGAGGCTGGTGCCGTAGAGCATGTTTCGGAAAACCTCGGTGGTCATCACCACGACATCCGCGTCGCGATTGACGCTGACGTCGCCGGTGAGCAGTCCGACCCGCTCTTCGCCCAACGTTCGCCCCAGGTCTCGAAACTTTTGGTTCGAGAGCGCCTTCAGGGGCGTGGTGTAGAAGACGCGCCGTCCCTCGGCAATTGCTCGGTGGATGGCGTACTCGGCGATCACTGTTTTGCCGGAACCGGTTGGCGAGCAAACCAGAACGCTCTTACCGGCATCCAGATGAGCAAAGGCCTCCAATTGGAAGCCGTCCAATCGGAAAGGGAAGAGGGTGTTCAGGTCGAGGTTTAGGGTTTCAGGCATCACTGTTTTCTCTGGGGCATCATAACAGATGCGAGACCGTCCGAAGCGTGGCCGGTCGAACGGATTCAAGCGGCAAAGGCGGGGGAGCGATGGGAGTGGATTACGAGACGCTGCGAGGCGAGCATCTGGTCGACGTCGAGTGGCTCAAACGCCATCTCGCGGAACCGGGAGTCGTGGTCGTGGATATGCGCGGCGAGGTGAAGACGTCCACGGCAGCAGACGGAACTCAGAGCGCGGTGTACGCCGGCTGTCGCGCAAGTTACGAGGCGGGCCACATCCCCGATGCCATCTATCTCGACTGGACCCGGGACATTGTTAATCTTGATGATCCGGTTCCTGCTCAGGCAGCCACGCCGGAGCAACTCGGTGAGCGGTTGGGTCGGGTGGGAATTGGGAATGACAGCCTGGTGATCGCGTACGACGATCATCCGGCCTCTCAGTTCGCCACGCGTCTCTGGTGGTTGCTCCGATATGCGGGTCAGGACCGTGTCCGTGTGCTGGATGGCGGATGGAGCGGGTGGCTCGCCGCGGACGGACCGGTGACCCCGGAGCCGGCGCCGATGATTCCCGCGGTCTTCACTCCGGAGATGCGTCCGGAGTGGCGTGTGACGGCGGAAGAGGTGGCGGCGCAGCTCGGATCGGAGCGGTGCATGCTGATTGACGCGCGGGACGCCGCACAGTACTCCGGCCGAGTCGCTCGGGGAGTGCGGGGGGGCCGGGTGCCGGGCGCCCTGCACCTGCCGAGGGAAGCGCTCCTGGATGACAGCCGACGATTCCTGGATACTGACGCCCTGTTGGGAGCCGTCGAATCATTGGGCCTGGACCCGTCCCGCCGCGTCATTGCCTACTGCAACGGTGGGGTAGCGGCAACCGTCGTCCTGTTCGTCCTCAGCCTACTCGGGTACTCGAACCTCTCAAACTACGACGGCTCATGGAACGAGTGGAGCGGACGGCTCGACCTCCCCGTTGAGAAGTAGCCGACGCAGCGCCGCCGTGGCGGTGAGGGGCCGAGCCCCGTGTTGCCGTTAGAGCCACCTGAGCACGGTGCGGCCGAGCTCGATGGCCATCACCGCCGCCATCGGAGAGAAGTCGAGCGGAGACGAGGGGACGTTCGCCTTCCGAAGCAGGCGGCGAAACGGGGCGCAGCAGGCATCGCTGATGTTGACGATGGCCGAGATTACGGGATGGTACAGCCAGCGAGCATGGGCCGCCTGCCGGATCATGTACAGGATCACGCCGAGTGCGATGGCAAACTCGGCCAGGGAGAGCAGGCGGTCGATCAGTCCCAGCAGTTCAAACATTTACAGCCATGGGTTTCCGCGGTGCGGTTCGGCGTCAGCGGACGCCGAAGGCAAAGATCTTTTCGCCCGTCGTCAAGAGAGCTGTGTTATCCACCACGATGAGTGAGGTGAAGCCGGGGGTGTCCGATACGACTGCGGAGAGGTTGACGCCGGGTTTGGCGGCTCCGTCGGCTGCGGCCCGCACCTGTAGTTTACCGTCCAGCAGCACCCAGATCTGATCATTGACCAGAGCGGCAAAACCCAGATCGCCGAATCCCGCTTCGGGCTCCCACGTCCAGGCCGGTGAGCCATCGGAGAGATTCACGGCGCGGATCATATCACCGGTGATGTAGGCGCGGCGAGAATCGACGGCGAAGAGAGCGCCGACGTACGATCCGCGAACCGATTTCGGAGTTCTCCAGATCGGCTTCAGACTGTTCGGGTCGAAGGCGACCGCCTCAGAGCCCCATCTCGGAACGAAGACGATGGGTCCGGACGGCGCCGCTATCAGACTGATGGGCTCGTTCGCCACCGGCGGCGAACTGTCCGAGCCCCCGCGCGATCCGTAGCGCCGCGCCGGCGCGTAACGGTAGATCTGCTTGACCTCACCCGTGAGCATGTCGAGCGCTGCGAGGGTGTGCATCGCGGTCTCGATCCAGACCGTACCGTCTCGAAGGAGGGCCGGAGAGCCGTCATTCAGGTGCAACGCCTCGCTGCCGGCGCCCAGGTAGGTGGTCCAGAGCGTCTCACCCGTGCCGGCATCTATCGCGACGGCGGAATATTCAGTGATTCCGCCCTTGTAGGTGGCGACCCCGGTGTACACGACTCCGCCGCTCACCAGAGGAATGTTGTAGTAGGCGCCTCGCGGGCTTCCCCCCGCGATCCGGCGCCAGAGTTGTGCGCCCGTTCGAGCGTCATAAGACGCCAGAGCCAGGTCGACGGGCCAGAGCGCCGACGAATTCACCGGCGGCGCAAGGTGCACCCGAGTGATCACCTGATGTCCGACAATGCTCGGCGCGGCCTGCCCGGAGCGGTTGGCGCGGTAGTAGTAACTTCCCCGGGGCTCCGGACGCTCTTCCGGCACTTCGTCGGCGAGGAGAGGGAAACCGTTGATCTCCCAGCGCTTCTGACCGTTCGCCAGATCGAGTGCCGTGAGGCTGCGAGGCCCCTGCACCACCACCGTGCTGCCCTGAACTGCCGGGTAGCTTACGAATGAGAAGCGGCCGCGCGAGGTGGAGGAGTTGGATGAGAACAGCACGCGGGAACTTCGGTAGGAACTTGTATCGGTGACCGTGGGAATCTCGTAATGCCAGAGCTTCCGAGGATCCACCGTCGCGCCGGACGTCATCGCACGGTCACCGGCTCCGCTGAACCGATCCCATCGGGGCGCTCCGGGCGCGGTCTTCGGAGCAACGGCGAGTGTCTTCTCCAGATCGGCTGCGCTGACGGCCCGTCCACCGATCTTCAGGGAGACGCCGGGAAAGTCGGTCTGGAGTTTTCGGACGACCTCACGGAGCTCCGAAGTCTGGCCCGAGGCGGCGGCGGCAAGCGCCTGCTCCGTCAATTGGGCGGCAGTCGGGCGCGTATCTCGGACCAGCCGGGCGTAGGCGGTGCGCGCCCAATCCGTCCGCCCTTCGGCGAGATGGGTTCGCGCTATCCACGCCAACGCCTTGGGTCCGCTTCCGGTGAGCCGGAAGCGCTGATAGACCTCAAGGGCAAGAGCTGGATCCTTCTGATCTTGTGCCTGTTGCAGCAAGACAGCGGCTTCTTCGTCCTTCAAAGCGCGGTACCGTTGTCGAGCCGCAGAGGGGAGACCGGCCAGCAACTGGTGCGCCTGGCCACGGAGGCCGGTCATCAACTCAGGACCACGGGGCAACACCAGATCGCGGGTGTCATCCACGAGTTGCTGGTACGTGGTCACCCAGGCATCCCACGACTTCTGCGTGGCCAGCGCTTGCAGGCGCTGCCACTGCTGTTCCACGCGCGGGCTGGTGGAAAAAGTCGGAACGAACTCTACTCGGGTTTGAGCCGTAACGGGAACCAGGGCGAACGAGGAGAGGGCGAGGAACCCAAGGGCCAGAACCCGTCTGTGCATTCGAACCTCCATCGTCGCCGCAGTCCGATCCAGTATCGCTCTCGGCGCCACACCCCTGATTTTAGACAACGGTGCGAGCGATCCTGCGCGGCATCTCCACCTAAATTGAAAGGCGGAACCCCGAAAAGCCGGAGTCCCGCCTCTCCGTACCCGCGAGAGGCCTACGGCTGGCTGGACATCGCCCGCCAGAGGCTCGCGTCGACGCGAAGTCGGTCATACTGCACGGACTTCACGTGACCGTCGGCGAACAGGCAGTTGATCTGTCCCTGATGTCGGGACTTCCCGAGTTGGATCGCCTCGGCGTCGGACGGTTGGGAAGCAGCGCCGCCCACCCAACGGAAGAGGTACGAGTTTCCAAGGTTCTTCCAGTAGAGCGGGTAGGTGCTGGTCGTGTTCATCCGCTGCCCGAGGAACGCAGCGCCGTAATAGGTGCCGTCCATCAAGACACTGGTGTCGGCCGGTCGTTCCATCTGGGACATTGGCAGTCCCAGGTCTGCCGGAAAGCAGTAGAGCGTGTTTGCGGCATAGGAGTTCTGTCCACCATAGCTGCGGAACGCCGGCTCGGTGTCGGAACCGAACGTGTCGACATTGACCCACGCGTTGGGCTTGGATGGGCATTTCCACACGCCATCGTTCTTCAGGTACGGCTGGAGAAGCTGGTTGAAGAACGTCCGGCTCGCGGCGTTGGCCGACACACGGGTGTCGGCCCGGAACGGGTGTCGGCCCGGAACGGGTTGGCGTCGCGAGTGCGATAGGGGAACAGGATCTCGTCGTAGTCCTGAGAATACATCATCATCGCGCTGCCGATCTGCTTCATGTTGGATCGGCATACGCTGCCTCGTGCGGTTTCACGAGCTTGTGCGAACACCGGGAACAGGATCGCAGCGAGGATAGCGATGATGGCGATAACTACGAGCAGCTCGATGAGCGTGAAGCCTCGAGTGCGGGCACGGCGGGCCATGGTTGAATCACCTCCGATCGTATGCCGCACTTTGATCCGGCGGCGAGATGTCGGATCAAAGTGCGGTCCAGGCAACTGTGTTTTCTGTGGGATGTGTAGCGGTCGCCCGGTCGATTAAGAAGGGCTTAACGTCAACGCAACCCCATAGCCGCAGCGCCGGCCGGGAACCGAGCGCCGAATCAATGCACCACGAGTACCGAACACTCGGATGTCTGAATCAGGCGGTCGGCCACGCTGCCCACAAGCAGCCCCTCGATGAGTGAGACACCTCGCGCCCCGCACACCACCAGGTCGGCGCCATCCGCCCGCGCAAAGTCAAGGATCGAACTCGCCGCATCGCCCTCCAGCACTTCATGGGAGACCTGAAGTCCGGCCTCGGCCAGTTGCTCTGCGGCGGCATGGGCGAGCCGATCGGACTCGGACCGCAAGAGCTGACCGTGCTGCTCATCTTGCGCTTCAAATTCGTCGCGGTCTGTGGGGAAGAAGCCGGGGAAGGCGTGCGTCGGCTTGAATGCCGTGACGCAGGTGAACCGCGCGGCGCCGGATAGAGGGAGCTTTGCGGCAAAGCGGACCGCAGCGCGCGCGTGCTCGGAGCCATCGGTGGCGAGCACCACGCGGCGAATCACGTGGGCGGGTCCGCGTGCGACGAGAACGGGTTGTTTGGCATGGCGGGCCACCTGAGTGGCGACGCTCCCGAGTAGAAAGCGCTCCAGCCTACCCAGCCCGCGAGTGCCGAGCACCAGCAGGTCGGGGCCGAAGGACGCTGCTTCCTGCAGAATCTCGTGGGACGGTCCACCATAGCGAAGGATCGGCTCGGCGGTTACGCCGCGCTGCCGGATTCGGTCGCAAGACGCCTCCAGGGCGCCGCGGGCATGCTGCTCCTCCCGAGCCCGGGCTTCCGCCAGGGCGTCGGCCAACGCCACGCTTCCATCCGGCAGGGCGACGGCGGCGGCTCCGGTGTCGCTCACCACGGAGCACACGCGAACCGTGTCGTCTGAGGTTAAATCCATTCCGAGCAGGAGTTGTTCCGCCCCCAGGGCGTCGCCGGAGCCGTCTGTGGCCAGGAGGAATCTCATGTTGGGGTCTCCCCAGTGCGTGTCTCTGCCGCGTTTTTACGGCTTACTCCGGGAAGAATACCCCATTTGACACCCGTTTCCGTGACGCAGAGGTGCTAAACCTGAGACGAAGCCGCGATGCCGCCTACGGACGGCGTCACGATTGGGAAGGTGCTGGGAAGAGGAATGCGACGTTTGCAGCCGTCTGTGACGGTGGGAAACAGTTCGGGAAGCGGCGACGGAGTCCGACACGGGTGGATAGGAATCCTGACGGCTGTGCTCGCTGCGACGACGACGGCCGCGCTCGCACGGCAGGGCTCCGACCCTGCGCCGCCGCCCATCGCACGTGAATTCCGAGGAGTGTGGGTCGCGACGGTCGCCAACATCGATTGGCCTTCCCGGCCTGGACTCCCGAGCGCCGATCAGCAGCGTGAACTGGTGGCGATGTTCGATCGGATCAAGGAACTCGGCTTCAATGCCGTGGTGTTTCAGGTCCGTCCGGGCTGTGACGCCCTGTACGAGTCGCCGCTCGAGCCGTGGTCGGAGTACCTCACCGGGAAGATGGGTGAGCCGCCACAGCCGCTGTACGATCCCCTGACCTTTGCCGTGGAAGAGGCGCATCGGCGCGGGATGGAGCTGCACGCCTGGATCAACCCTTACCGGGCCCGGCACCCCTCTGCGAAGTCGCCGGTCTCGAGCAGCCACGTCTCACGAACCCATCCCGAATTCACTCGCACTTACGGCAAGCATCTCTGGCTGGAGCCCACGGATGAGGGGGCTCGCAAGCACACCCTGTCGGTCGTCCAGGATCTCGTGAAGCGGTACGACCTCGATGGAATCCACATCGACGACTACTTCTATCCGTATCGCGAGAAGGAAGGCGCCTCGGAGATTCCCTTCCCCGATGATGCCGCGTGGGGGCGTTATCGGAGTTCCGGAGGGATGCTCTCGAGGGATGACTGGCGGCGCGACGCCGTGGACACTCTCATCCGCGAAATGTACGACGTGACCAAAGCCACCAAACCGTGGGTGAAGGTCGGTATCAGTCCGTTCGGTATCTGGCGGCCCGGGAATCCGCAGCAGATTCAGGGTTTCGATGCCTACTCCGTTCTGTATGCGGACGCCAGGAAGTGGGTGAATGAGGGGTGGCTCGATTACGTCAGTCCCCAGCTCTACTGGCGAATCGACCCTCCCGCACAGAGTTATCCCGTCCTTCAGCGCTGGTGGCAGGAGCAGAACTTGAAGCAGCGTCATTTGTGGCCGGGCCTCTACACCAGCCGAGCCTATGGTTCTGATGCAGCGTGGCCCGCCTCGGAGATCGCGAACCAGATTCGGCTGACCCGGGCCCAGGAGGGCGCCACCGGCAACATTCACTTCAGCGCCAAGGCATTGATGGATCCCCGGAGCGCTCTCGCGCAGACCCTCCGTGACCGGGTCTACTCCCGGCCCGCCATTCCTCCGGCATCACCGTGGTTGAGTTCCGCCAGACCGGATTCGCCGCAACTCACTCTCGACTTGGAGCCGGATGGGACTCGGCGGCTGCGCTGGAGCGGCAGGGGAGAAGCGCCGGTGAGGAACTGGGTACTCAAGACCCGGTCCGGCGGGCAATGGACGCTCTCCGTGATCCCGGCGGGTGAAGGCGCGGGAATGAGGCCTCTAGCGGGGTCGGTCGATCGGGTTACACTTTCGGCGATCGACCGGTACGGATCGGAGAGCGACCCCACTGAGATGGACATCAAGTAGGCTGCCCGGGCGCTAGTCCCGGGCCGCCTCGGCTTCTGCCAGTGTCCAGAGTTCTTCCGCGGAGTACAGCCCGGGTGGGATGCGCTCCACCGCCATTCGGGTCGCGACTCGCTGCAGGACCCGGTTGAACGGGGTTGGGATGCCGTGGATGCGGCCGAGCTGAACGACCTCGCCGTTCAGGTAGTCGGTTTCGATGGTTCCCAGTCGCCGAACCAGGCTTTGCCACGAGGATCCCCGCTTGCGGTCCCCGTCCATGCCCACGTTCGTGCCGCGGTGGGTGCGAACTCGGCTCTGATAGGTGTCGCCGTCTTCGTAGGGAAGCCCCGCCGCGTCCAGACACGCTCGTGCTTCGGCACGCACGTGGGCCATATAGGGGGTAGCCTCCCCCCGCCCGTCCGTGACGGCCTCCATGGCATTGCCGAGATTACCGAGAAATTTGGAGCCCTTTGCCGCCATCACGTTTGAGTGCGGGAAGGCAGCATACCCGGCAGCGGTCAGGTCGGCTGCGAGACTTTCGACAAATGGGTCAACGCCTCGGGGGTAGACTCCCAGATCCAGATACCCGTGGTTGCCTGCAATGGGATTCACCACGACACCCGGTTCCAGGAAGCTCCCGGGGATCACGATCATCGCGCCGTAGGCCCGTCGGAAGTAGCGTGCGATCATCGGCTCATTGGCGATGCAATTCTGAACCGAGACGACAGGAAGCTCATCCCCGTCGGCGCCCGCCGCCAGGAGGTCTCTCAGCGCCGGTTCGGTGTCCTGCGCCTTCATGGTGAGCAGCACCCGATCGTCAGGACGCCAGGTGAGATCGGAGGGATGACCCACGGCCGACACGGGCACACAGAGAGGCTCGGTCCCCGAGACCAGGGAAAGCCCCCGTTCCCGGATGGCGTTCAGGTGCGCTCCACGAGCAATCAAGACCGTTTCAAACCCAGAGAGATGCAGGTAGGCGCCCATCGCGGCGCCAATTCCGCCGGCGCCGTAGACCACGTAACGGGTACTCAAAGAGGTGTCTCCGGAGCGAACTGCGTTAACGGATTTTTCCGCGCGCGCTGATCGGAAGGATGCGTTCGACTCGCCCTCCTCGGTGGAGAGCGACAAGGTCATGCAGGTTGGTAGCGCCGCAGGCATGGTTGGGGATGACGCGGAGCCGATCCTCCAGAGCCGGCGGCGAGGCGCACCGGCTGACATCCAGGTGGCCATGCTCCTCGGAGAGCTTCTCGAACACCGCTTCGGGATGACTGCGAATGTGGTGGAAACCGCCCTGGGGATTGGGGTCGCTCGTCATGGCCTTGGTTCCCAGATCCAGCACCGCTCGGCCGGCTGTGGGGCGGCTCACCACCGTGGTGAGGACCTCCAGCGCGCAGTTCTCCCAGCGATAGCCGGCCTGCGTCACCAGGTTTCGGTCACAGTAAACGTTGGTGCCGGCCCGATGTTCGGTGCAGATGGGAGTGCGATCCAATTCCCAAAAGCAGAGGCTCCCGCCGCCGCTGAACCGGGGGCAGACGATGCCGTCGGTCTGAAGTGCCGCGGCGACTCCTTCAAAGAACGATTGGGTTGGAGGACCCGTGGGGTAGGTGAACACGCCCTCGAAGGTCAGACCGGGAGCCTTCAGAATCTGCCGTGCCAGAGGTCGAGCGGCGGCAGGAGACTGAACTCCGGCGCGTTTGCCCCCGGTATCGGCTTCCAGGAACACGCCCAGCGACACGCCGAACTCCCGAGCCATTGCCGCGTAGCCCTGGATGACGTGCCCTGAGTCCGCTGCGGCGAAGATCTTCGCCTGGGCGCACAAACCCGCGAGGCGCTCCAGTTTGGGCCGGCCGACGATGTTGTAGCTGATGAACACCTCGCGGATCCCCGCATCCACCATCACCTCGGCTTCGCCGAGCTTCTGGCACGTGACGCCTACAGCTCCCGCTTCGATCTGTTTCCACGCGATGAAGGGGAGCTTGTGCGTTTTGATGTGGGGTCGCGAGGCGAGCCCCAGTTCGTCCAGATGCTGCTGACTTCGGCGGATGTTGCGCTCGACGATATCCAGATCGGCGATGAGAAAGGGTGTGTCCAGATCGTCGAGGGTCACGGCAGTTCGCTCACTCTTCGCTAGAGTTCGAACCGAAAGTGGCTCCGGCCGACCTTCAGCTCGTCCCCTCCCTTGAGAACCACGTCGGTGACTTTCTCGCCATTTACGAAGGTACCGTTCGAAGACTTGAGGTCCCGCACCCGGAACTGTGTGCCTTCGCGAACCACTTCGCAGTGCTGCCGTGATGCGGCGGTGTCTCCTCGGAGAGGGATGGTGTTGGTGGACTCCCGACCCAGGGTGGTCCGATCTCCGAGGACATAGCGCTCGCCGCGATCGGCGCCTCCCAGGGCGAGGAGGACCGCTTTGGGTCCCGGAGGGGGCTCCGGAGCGGGCGGAGGCACGGGTTTCATCTGAGGGGCCGGGGCCGGGGCCGAAGCTGCGGGCGCCGGAACTGCGGACGCCGCGGCAGCGGGAGTTGAAGGCGGGGAAGGGGTGGCGTGGGCCCGGGTGGAGTAGGCATCCGGTGGGCTCACCGCCGGCTGCTGGGGCGCCTGGGCCCGGGTGGAGTAAGCGTCCGGCGGAGTGGGTTCCGGTTGAAGGGGCGCCTGGGCTCGAGTGGAGTACGGGTCTGCTTCCGCTGGAGCCGGTGGCTGCGCTTGAGCCCGGGTGGAATAGGCGTCAGGCTGTGGCGCGGGTGGAGTCGGTTGTTGAGCGCGGGTGGAGTAGGCGTCGGCCTCTGCCGGTTGGGGCTGGGCGCGGGTGGCGAACGCATCCGGCGCGGAAGGCTGCTGTGCCCGCGTGGAGTAGATGTCATCCGCGGGGGGAGCCTGCTGGGCCCGGGTCGAGTAGGCGTCTTCCACGGGAGGCGCCTGCTGTGCGCGGGTGGAGTAGGCTTCTTCCGCGGGAGGCGTCTGCTGAGCGCGGGTGGAGTAGGGATCTGGGGCCGCGGCCTGGTGGGACCGGGTTGCAAACCCGTCGTCCGTGGGAGGCGTCTGCTGTGCCCGGGTGGAGAACGCGTCGGCTTCCGGCGCGGAAGCTTGAGCCCGGGTGGCAAAGTCATCCCCGGTGGGACTGACGGCCGGCGGGGTTGGGGCGGGAGTCGGGGTTGGCGCTTCGGGCGTCGGAGCACCCACCCTCGTACCGAACGGGTCCGGCGACGAGGCTTTGACTGCCTCTCCGTAACCGGCCTCCAGATCGGGAATGGTCTCCGGTGGGGGCTTGGATACCGACAGTTCCTTCGGTTTAGCCGACTTTCCCTGGAGTGCAAAAAAGACTACGAATCCGACAACGGCCAGAATGCCGATGATCACCCAGATCATGCGAGTGAAACCCCCTTGGAGACCAGGCCAGACCCTAACCCTGTCTTCAGGTTCCCCCCGGAAGCGCTCCATCCTCTTCCGAGCGGCTCATCCATGTGAAGTAATTCACCGCAGAACCCTCGGTCCGAGGGGACCAGCATCCGAACGAAGAACAAAGTCGTTGTGCGGACGCACGCGAGTTGTGGTTCGGCTCTTGCCCGAGCCCTTGTTGGAGGACGCAGTGCTTAAGCCTGGCGACCGGATCGAACGTCGTTATCGGATACAGCGATTTGTTGCGGCGGGCGGCTTCGGAGAAGTTTACCTGGCCACCGATACCAACTTTGGGCGTGATGTCGCTTTGAAACGGATCAAGGAACAGTCCCTGGATCTGAAGGCTCGCGAGAGCTTCAAGCAAGAGGCTCGGCGGCAATCGCAACTTTCGGGACACCCCCATGTGGTAACGGTATACGACATTGGCGATGCCGTGTACGAGGGCGAGGAATTCCCGTTCTGCACCATGGAATGGCTGCCCGGCGGGACTCTGCAGCAAATGGTGCCTGCGGGTGGGATGCGGCCGGATGTCACGAATGTTCGGCGGTGGATCGCACAAACAGCCGATGCGCTCGATTACGCCTCGGTGCAGCGTGGCATGATCCATCGGGACGTCAAGCCTCACAACATCTTTCGCGATGATCGGGGCAATGCCAAACTGGGTGACTTTGGCCTCGCGAAGATGACGGAAGGCGGCCTGGCAGTGATGAGTCAGGGCATTGGAACCCTGGTGTTCATGCCGCCGGAGCAGTTTCGGACCGGGTCGGTGATCACCCCCGCGGCGGACGTCTTCGCACTGGGCTGCACGCTCTGGCTGCTCCTGGTGGGACGACCACCGCTGCAGTACGGCGGGCAGATGCTGAACGATCCGACCTTCAAGACTCCGCGCCTGGGGAATGTCTTTCAGGATTGTCCGCCGGAACTGGACGAATTGATGGTCCACATGCTCCTCAAGGAGCCCGGCGACCGGCCGACTGCAGCGGAAGTGCGTGAGATTCTGATGGAGGGGGTGTCCGGAACGACCTCGCTCGCCGCTTCCCCGGGAAGGGGCGCCGCCGGACCAATGACCACGGGCGCCTCCGGACCTCAGTCTCGCCGCACGGGCCTGCTGTCCGGCTGGAGCATCTTCAAGCCCCAGACAGCCGCCAAGTCGCTCCTGCTTCCCACTCAGGATGCCGTGATGTCGACCGAGCGGATCGCTGAGGAAGCGCCGACAACCGCGGCATCGCTGACCCGGGGGCGAACCCTCGCCGACGTCCCCATGGAGATCGAAGGGCTGGCGCGTTGGACCGATCCGGACGAGACGAGCCCGCTGCCGGAGGGCGCCATCCTGGGGATGGGCTCGCCCCGTTTTCGTCACGACGGCGCGGTCACCGCCGTGGCTGCGATGCCGGATGGGCTCAAGGCGGTGACCGGCTGCGGCGATAAGAAACTCCGAGTCTGGAATCTGGCCACCGGCGTCGAAGAACTGGTGCTGGAGGGTCACGCGGATCCCGTGATCAGCATCGCCCTGTCGGGCGACGGACGCCGAGCCGTCACAGGCGCCGGCGACAAGAGCATCCGCATCTGGGATCTGGTCAGCGGTTACCAGATCGCCGAACTGAAGGGGCACACAGACGCCATTAGCTGCGTCGCGCTCACACCTAACGGTCGCGCCATTGTCTCGGGCAGCAAGGATCGTTCACTGCAGGTCTGGGATGCGGATGCGGGCAGGGATCTGTTCTTCCTGGGTCGCCATACGGCTGCGGTGAGATCCCTGGCTGTGACCCCGGACGGACTGTTCGTGATTTCCGCGGGCGATGACGGTGAGATTCGACTCTGGGATCTGGAGAGTCGCTCGGAGGTTGCTCGAATGACCGGCCCACAAGATCAGACCGGCATTATCTATCAACTGGTGCTCTCCGGCGACGGGAAGCTGGCCTACTCCGGTCTCTATTCCGGCCGCATCGCGGTCTGGGATCTAGAGGCCGGCCAACTTCTCAACTACCTCGACGGCAGTCCGGGCGCGGTGACCTCACTCTCGGTCACTCCCGACGGGCGGCGGTTGGTCTCCGCCGGACTCCCCAGCGCTCAAGCCGACGCCACCACGGAACAGCGGCGAGACTACCGGGTGCGCGTTTGGGATCTGTCCACCGGTCGGCTCGACCACGAGATGGGGGGCCACCAGGGAGTCATCAACTCGGTGTGTGTCACCCGGGATGGTGGCTTCGCGCTGAGTGCCAGCGAGGATCGCACGCTTCGAGTCTGGGATCTCGGCACCTTTCGCGAGCATCGGCGTCTCACCGGGCACACGCGGACGGTGTCGTGTGTCGCAATCGCGGCGAACGGCGTTCGGGCGATTTCCGGGAGCTGGGACAACACCCTCCGCGTGTGGCGGCTGCAAAACGGCGGCGAGTTGGGCAAGTTGGAAGGCCACACCAGCATTGTCTATGCCGTGTCGATCACGCCGGACGGCGAACGCGCGGTTTCGGTCTCAGGCGACACGACCGGGATCGTGTGGTACCTCGACAGCGGACAGGAGTTGGGTCGATTGAGGGGACACTCCGCCGCGGTTCGCTGCGTCGCGGTCACTCCCGACGGCAAACGAGCGGTCACCGCTTCGGATGACCGCTCCCTCAGGATCTGGGACCTTGCCACAGCGCGAGAGTTGAAGCGCTACCCCCTCACCGGATACACCGCCTACTCAATGGTGATGCACCCCGACGGTAAGCGCGTACTTCTGGCCGCCGATGATAAGTCGGTACGGGTGGTTGAATTGGAGACCGGCCGCGAGAGACGGAAGCTCGTGGGACACACGGGATCGATTCACTCACTGGCCATCGGCGGCAACGGGAAGTTCCTCGTAACGGGCGCCGCCGACTCCACGATTCGCATCTGGGACATGGACAGTGGGCGTGAGAGGCGCACGCTCAAGGGCCACGAGTCCAATGTCTACTCGGTGGCGGCCACGGCGGATGGGCGTCAGGTGGTTTCCGTTGGGTACGACATGACCGTTCGCCTCTGGGATGCGGAATCGGGGAAGTGCCTCGGATACATCGTCAATGACTTCGAACCGATCTGCATGACGCTCTCTCCGGATGGCAGATGGGTGTTGACGGGCAATCAAAACACGACTCTCACGGTCTTTCCCGCCAACGCGTTGAACAACGGATCGGTGTAGCGTCGGGCGAACGGCGCCGCGACAGCGGCAGCGGTGTTTCAGGAGGAGGAGCTAGATGTTTACGGACCGCCTGTCTGGGCGCCAGACCGAGGTTATCGGTCAACAAAAGCCGTCGAAAAAGAAAGCCGGTCGCAGCCTGGTGCTCTGGGGTCTCACCCTGGGCGTGTGGGTGGTGTCTGTGGTGCTGGCGTGGATGATCCTGGCCCCTAGCTCTCGGGAAATCCTGGCCCTCCACGGCGCCATTTATGATCGCGGCATGACCGTGTTCGCTAAAGGACAGGCAAAGGCGGGGGGCGCCGGCGAGGTGGCGGTGGTTGCGATCAAGGAGAGCACCTACCGTGATCTCAAGGGAGTTCCCAGCTTCGTTCCGGGTGTGCCGGGAACGCTGAGCTACAACGAGCAGCCGCGGGCCTTTCATGCTCGGCTCCTTCAGAATCTGAAGAAGCTGGGGGCGAAGACGGTCGTATTCGACATGCTCTTCTATGACGAGAACCCCAAGCTGGATCCCTATTTCTCCAAGGCCATTCAGGAGCACGGGAACGTCGTGCTGGCCGCGACTGAGGAGACCACCCAGGAAGCGGCGGGCCAGGCGGTTCAGAGAACCCAACAGTATCCGAACCCGCTCATCCGAACCGGGGCGAAGGGGTATGGATTTGCAAACGTTCCGCTCGATTCCGACAAGACGGTGCGGCAGTTCCAGTGGTGGTACCACGGGATCGATGAAGACACCGCCGAGGACACGGACTTTCCGGCCCTTGGGGTGGCGGCCGCGGCGGCATTCAAGGACAAGGATCCCAAGGCCCTCATCAAGGACGAGGTGATTGCAAAGCAGACCTTCCTCGGAGTTCCCATCGTTGGGGAGAAGAACGCGGCGAAGGCGCTCGTTTCCAACTTTCGATATTACGGCACCGCGGGATCGCCGGCCGGCGCCGACTCGGTCATCAACTACGAGAACCTGGTGCGCAGCGGTCAGGATGAGGCGGTTCTCTCCAAGCTGAGGCAGCAGGTTCAGGGGAAGATCGTCTTCGTCGGAGATGAAACCACGGTTGGTCAGGACATCAAGCGGGCTCCGGTGATCTCCGAGATGCCGGATTTTGACGATCCAACGCAGTCGACTTCAAGCCAGCAGATGCCCGGTGTCCAGATCCAGGCGCATGTGGCGCAGGCGGTCCTCAAGGGCGGGTACGTCTCGAAGGCGCCGCGTCTGCTGAATCTGCTGATGGTGCTCGTGGTGACGCTTGCCATCGCGGTTGCGGGGCGCCTGCTTCCCCCGCTGCCCACCCTTGGGATCGCGATTGTTCTCATCGCGGCCGTGCTGTTCGGCACGCAGCAGCTCCTCGTCGGCGCCAGTGGGATGTTCCTGGAGCCGGTGACCGCATCGGCGGGCATCGGGATCTCAATGGTCCTCGAACTCGGCTTGATGTATGTCTTCGAGCGGCGCCAGAAGGCTGCCGTGAGTCGCCAGTTGAGCCGCCACGTAGGCCCGGGCGTTGCGACGCAGCTTGCAGACGACGAGTGGCCGGAGATGCAGGGCGAAACTCGTGAGATCACGATGCTCTTCTCGGACTTGCAGGGCTTCACATCCATTTCGGAAACCATGACCAGCGCTGAGATCTGCACCCTGCTGAACCGGTACTTCGGTGTGATCTTCCCGGTTCTGGACAAATGGGGAGGTAGTCTCGACAAGCTGATGGGGGATGGGATGATGGCCTATTTCGGCTGGCCGGCCCGGCATCCCAATCACGCCGAGCGCGCGATCATGTGCGCCATCGAGATGCAGCAGGCGCTCGCGGAGTGGCAGCGACAGCCGGACAACGCGGGCCTCCCTCCGCTCAAGACGCGCGTGGGTGTTCATACCGGAAGCGCCACGATCGGGGAGATCGGCGCCGAGGGCAGGGTAGAGTTCACGGTGATCGGAGACGTGGTCAACGTGGCGAGCCGCCTCGAGGGTATGAACAAGGACTTCGGCACGAACATCCTGATCAGTCAATCGTCTCGCGATCATGCAGGGGAAGTAGCACCCATGGTTCCCCGCGGCGTGGCAACGGTGCGCGGTCGGAAAGAGCCGATGCCGGTTTACAGCGTGGAGGCGGCCACCAGCACCACCCGGCAGCGAACGCCGACACGAACACAAGCAAGCCAACGGATGGCGCGAAGACCACCCATGGCAGCCGGCGGACCCGACGAATCGGGTTCGGCGCCGCCGGAGTAGCGGTTCTGCTGCCGGCCCTCGGGGCCGGCACTCTTGATGACAGTGAACTGGTTGCGGCATGTTGTCGCATCGGGAGAAGAGTGGGAATGTCGGCACCCTATGCATTGGGCGTTTGTAGTTGGTCGCTTCAGGTGACGAGCGTCCCGGAACTTCGAGGGTTTTTGGACCAGCTCGGGGTCAACGTCATCCAGATCGCGTGTGGCGATCCGGTGCACGCATCCTGGGACGAGGGCGAGGGGATGCCCGCAGCGGCCCGCGCCGCCGGGTTTGAGATTTCCGCGGCCATGCTCGGTTTCCCCGGAGAAGATTACACGACGCCGGAGACCATCAAGCACACCGGCGGCTTCGGCAATCCGGCGACCCGCGCCCAGCGGTTGGAGACGCTTGTCTGGGGGTTGGATCGGACCGTAGCCCTGGGCGCAGATCGGTTGACTCTGCACGGCGGCTTCCTTCCCGAGCCCGGTGATCCGGATCGCAAGCCCTTCCTGGACACGCTCGGAACGGCGGCCGCCCTGGCATCCGAGCGGGGGGTCACGCTGGGGCTCGAGACCGGTCAGGAGACTGCTGATCTCCTGCGCCGAACTCTGGACGACCTCAAGTGCTCCAATGTAAAGGTCAACTTTGACCCGGCCAACATGCTGCTGTACGACATGGGCGATCCGATCCGTGCCGTCGAAGTCCTCGGTCCGGACATCATCAGCGTCCACTGCAAAGACGCCAACCGCCCCAGCACTCGCGGAGCGTGGGGAGAAGAGGTACCGCTCGGCAAAGGCCAGGTGGGGATGGCCGACTTCGTCGCGGCGCTGAAGAGAGTCGGATTCAACGGACCGCTTGTCATCGAGCGGGAAGTCGGAGATCAGGCGGGCCGCCTTGCAGACTGTGCTCACGGCATCGAAGTACTGCGGGGAATCCTCGCCGCAGGCTAACAGCCAGTTGTCCGGAGTTCGCCTTCCGACGCAGGCGTTTGGCACGCCGAGGGCGAAGCATACGGTGAGTTTGCCGGCTCCCCTCGCGATCCTATGGGTTGTGAGGGGAACCGGCGGTTCCTGGCCACGCGGGGCCGGAGTTCTGGTGTGCCAGGCTGCTGCCGTGTGGCTCGAGCGCCGACCGGATGATTGACCGTTGGGCTTCAGGGTCCGCGTCCTTATCGGGTCGCGCGTTGTTTCGTCGGGCCCGAGGCGGTGCCGTCCGCCCGGCAGGCGTCGTGGGTGCGCGCGGACTGCTGCGTGAGTGAAGTGTCGTAGGCCGGTCCAAACGGACTCGGACATTCGAACTGGGATTTCCAAAACGGCGCCGGCTGCCCTGGGGAGCCGCGCGCCCTTCAACTGATGGACAATGTCATGACCACGTTGTCGCAGGGGCACGAGGATTCGGGGAGCGCTCAGGCCACCGTTCCGGCACAGCCGGCGAGGCCAGGGGGTTCCGGCCGACGTTGGGAACACATCGACGAGTTGTTCACGAAGCTCAGGGAACTGGAGGGGTCCGACCTCCACCTGAGTTCACGAGAACAGCCGATGGTTCGCATCCACGGCAATATGCAAAAGCTCGAGGAATACGAGTTCAATGATCCCGATGACCTGAAGCGTAAGCTCTGGGCGATCACCCCTCACCGAAATCAAGTGGAGTGGGAGAAGGATCACGACACCGACTTTGCCTACGAGCTGAAGAGTGTCGCCCGTTTCCGCTGCAACATTTTCGCCGACCGGCACGGACCGGGCGCTGTCTTTCGTTTGATCCCCAGTAAGATCGCCAGCGCGGCCCAGTTGGGTCTGTCACAGGCGATGCTGGACCTCTGCTTCCTCTCCAAGGGGTTGGTGGTGGTTACGGGCCCGACGGGTTCCGGGAAATCCACAACGCTCGCGGCACTCGTCGACCATGTGAACCGGCATCGGGAAGATCACATCATCACGATTGAGGACCCGGTCGAGTTCGTGCATGAGAATCTGAACTGCCTGCTGACTCAGCGCGAAGTGCACGTTCACACCAACAGCTTCTCTCGAGCCCTGCGAGCCGCTCTCCGTGAGGACCCCGACATCGTGCTCGTGGGGGAAATGCGCGACCTGGAGACGATCGCCATCGCGATTGAGACGGCGGAAACCGGCCACCTGGTGTTTGGAACGCTTCACACCACTACCGCCGCGTCGACGATCGACCGCATCATCGATCAGTTCCCAGCCGACCAGCAGGAGCAGATCCGGACGATGCTTTCGGAGTCGCTGAAAGCGGTCATCGCACAGACACTCTGTCGAACCACCGACGGACGCCGCGTGGCGGCCCACGAGGTTCTCATCATCGATCCGGCGTGTTCAAACCTCATCCGCGAAGGCAAGACCTATCAATTGCCTTCCATGATGCAGATCGGCCGCAATCGGGGCTGCGTGAGCATGACCGAAAGCCTGCTGCAACTGGTGAAGGCTGGGCGCGTGACGCCGGGCGAGGCGTACGTCAAGGCCGTGGATAAGGCGGGTTTGCTCATCGCGTTTGGTCGCGAGGAAATCCAATTTGACATGAAGTCGCTGGAGGCTTAGGAGAACCGGCCATGGCTCAGATTGATCGCATTATCCAGTTCCTTCAGGCGCAGCAGGGCGAGCGGATTGTCATTGAGAGCGACAAACCGTGCGTGCTGCATCGGGGTGGCCAGCAGGCTCCCATGCAGCAGAAGCTCGCGACTCCCCAAATCGTCAGCCTGATCACGGAGATCCTGCCCGAGCCGCATCGGGCGGCGGCGAACGCGCGAAGCCCCTTCAGCTTCCCCTACACGCTGGGCGCCTACGCCGTGGAAATCGGCGTCGAATTCCTAGATCGATCCCTCAGGGTATCGGTTGGGGTCCCTGCCGCTCCCGCCGCTCCTGCCGTCACCGCTGCGGAGCCCGAGGCGGCGCCGTTGCCGGGAGCGAAAGCGGCCTACACGGGGCCAGTCCGACCGTTCAAACACATGGACGAACTCTTCCAGTTGCTCTACGACATGGAAGCGTCTGACCTTCACCTGAACTCCAACGTCAAGCCCATGGTTCGTGTTCATGGCACGATGAAGAAGCTTGATCAATTCGATGTGAGCCTGCCCGAGTACCTCTGGGAGAAACTCTACGAGATCGCTCCCAAGCGGAACCAGGAGGAATTCGAGCGCGATCACGACACGGACTTCTCCTACGAGTTGGCGGGCGTAGCGAGATATCGCTGCAATCTGTTTATGGATCGGCATGGCCCCGGGGGCACGTTCCGATTGATCCCGAGCAAGGTGCTAACCGTGCACGATCTCGGGCTTCCGCCTGCGATGACGGAGCTTTGTTTTCTCTCCAAGGGTTTGGTGCTCGTGACGGGCCCCACCGGAACCGGCAAGTCCACCACTCTGGCGGCGCTGGTGGACCATGTGAACCGGAATCGCAAGGATCACATCATCACGATTGAAGACCCGATCGAATTCGTGCATGAGAATCAGGGCTGCTTGGTCAATCAGCGAGAGGTGCACAACCACACCAACAGCTTTGCCCGAGCGCTCCGAGCTGCACTCCGCGAGGACCCCGACATTGTGCTGGTCGGTGAAATGCGAGACCTCGAGACCGTGGCGATCGCGATCGAAACGGCGGAAACGGGCCACCTCGTGTTTGGAACCCTCCACACGTCGACGGCTGCGAGCACCGTTGACCGCATCATCGACCAGTTCCCTGCGGGGCAGCAGGATCAGATCCGAGTCATGCTTTCGGAGTCGTTGAAGGCGGTGATTGCGCAGACGTTGTGCAAAACCATCGCAGGTCGTCGCGTGGCTGCACACGAGATTCTGCTGGTGGATCCGGCCTGCTCCAACCTCATCCGGGAAGGTAAGACCTTCCAGTTGCCGAGCATGATGCAGATCGGGCGGAGTCGGGGCTGCGTTACGATGAATGACGCGCTCCTCGAGCACGTGAAGGAAGGCCGCGTCTCCGCGAATGAGGCCTACTTCCGCTCGGTGGAAAAGGCTGGAATGATCAACCTCCTGGACTCCGAGGGGATTACCCACAACATTCGCGTCATCGCCGAGTAGGTCTGCATGGCGACATTTGGGATCGTCTCGGGCTCACCACCGAGACGATCCGGCTGTGGCTTCCGGTCTACCCCGTAACTCCCACCCGCACCTTCAGTTGCTCGATTTGCGCGTGGGTTCCGATTACAATCAATGTATCTCCGGCTTTTAATCGCGTGTCGGGCTCGGGATTGCTTTGAAATTCTTCAGTATCGCAGCGCCTGATCGCCAGCACGGTGCAGCCGGTTGTCATTCGGATGTCGCTGCTCTTCAACGTACAGCCGT
>SYKE01000227.1 GCA_005798285.1 Actinomycetota bacterium | reverse complement strand
TTGCTTCGAGGGGTGTGCCTGAACATCCTGGCAACGGTGGACTGTAGGGGAGCGGCAGATGCGAGGACCGAGCTCGCGGCCAATCCTCGGAGGGCTCTGAGGCTGATCGGGGTCTGATTCCCGACAATCGAATCACCGTGTCGGGATGCTGATGCGAGGGGCGTGAGTTTTGAAGGCGCGGTCTTGAGCGCCGCTGACTTGCGAGGGGCCAATCTGAGATGGTCCGACCTCCGGGTCCGAGCCATGCGCTTTGTGCGCTGCGACCACAGAACACGCTGGCCATTTCTGTTCGATTGGGAGGAAGCCAGCCGAAAGTAGCTGTTCTCGATCTCATCCCACGCAGTCATCCATGCGCGTTCCCTCGTCTCTCGACTCCCCACTCAGCCATTCCCAAGCTCCAGGAAGCGCATCGCTATGGTTTGCACCTCCCCAGCTCTTTCGCGAATGCTTCTCGCCGGTTTGGACGAGCAGCTCTACCTCGGCGCTGCCGCAGCGGTTGTGTCGTCATCCCAGGGCGTGCTCTGGAGCCTGACATGCGGTTCCACCTCGCCGGATGAGGCGTGGCCGGTGGACGCCGATACACTTTGGGATCTGGCGTCGCTCACCAAACCGATGGCGACCGCGGTATCCGTGTTGCTCCTGGCCTCTGAGGGAGCGTTCCACCTCGGGGAAGAACTGAGGACCCACCTGACGGGGGCCGGAGAGTCTCTGTCGGGAATCACGATCCGTCATTGCCTCACCCACACGTCGGGCCTTCCCGCGTGGAAGCGACTTTACGGACGCGGGGACTCTCCGGACGCGATTCTGGATCGGGTGCGACACTCGGAGCGCGAACGCCCCGTCGGCGGGGGATACGCCTACAGCGACCTCGGTTACATCCTGTTGGGCGACCTGGTTCGGCAGAGCAGTGGCTTCTCGCTTGAAGAGTTCGCGGCGACTCGGATCTTTTCGCCGCTTCGGATGGAGGCCACCGGGTACCGACCGGTGGTGGCCGAGAGCCGAATCGCGCCAACTCGATGTCCCGACCGCGGCCGTGTTCTCCGCGGCGAAGTGCACGACGGCAACTGCGATGCACTCGGGGGCGTCGCGGGGCATGCCGGCCTCTTCTCCAGCCTGAACGATGTGGTGCGGTTCGCAGAGATGGTGCTCGGCGGGGGGCGGCTTAGTTCGGTGCGCGTGCTGCCGGAGTTGGTGGTTCGCGCCATGGGTCGGAACCACAACCCACCCGGCATGAATGGCCACGGACTGGGTTGGTTTTGTCCGCCGGGCGGGTTCTACCACGGCGCCGACTTCTTCCCGCCGGACGGCTACGGCCACACCGGATTCACGGGCGCCAGCATCCTCTTCTGTCCGTCGGCGGACCTGGCGGTTGTCCTGCTCACCAACCGTGTGTATTGGGAGCAAGACGGCACTCGGTTCAACCGCTTCCGGCGCCGGTTCCACAACGCCGTTGCGGCCGCCATCGAAGGATTGGAGTAGTCTCCGATGGAGTCACCCGATGACGCTGACGGGAAACTTCAGAGGCTCCGCGGGAAGCAGGTCGAAGCTCACCCGGCGCCGCGCCGTCAGACGAACCGGTCCGGTGAGACCGGATGGTCGATTGGCGCCGTCGTAACGATTTGCGAGCGAGTTCCACACGCGAATCGTCAGTTGATTGACTCCAGGCACGGGACTCACCGACCAGCGGAAAGGCGGCCACAGTCTCGCTGCGCTGTTTTGCGGCGTTTCGTTGAGGCCGATCGCGGCAAACTCCGACACGCCGTCGAGTTCGAGTCGCCACTCCAGTGCAGGGTCTTCGGCGGCGCTGCCGTGGTCGAAGTGCGTTACGTACTCGATGATGCCGGCAAAGCCGGGGATGTCGGCGGGTTCCAGGGCCGGTGTTGTCCACGAACGGCCGTCCGCCCGACACTCCCAGGGACCCGCCAGGACCACCGGCTCGGGGACCCCCTCCACTGAGGCAGCTCCTCGGAACGCCTCAAATCGCTCTACCCCCAACGCCGAAGCGACGCCGTTCCGCGAGGCCCAGCCCGTCACCCGAACTCCTGCCGCCGTGCGCTCCACATCGGAAACCTCATCCAGGTTGGTCTCCTGTATTCGGAGTGGATCCGGTTGTCGAGTGACGACGATCACCCGGGATTCGCTCGGCGAGAGGCGCAGCGGGAGCGTGATCGCCGTGCCGTCGCGGACATAGTGCCAGATTCTCCGAAAGCCGCCGCTCTCAGCATCCCACTCCTCCGGGATTCCGGCGCCGCGGGGAGTTATCTCGCAGTCGATCGCGCGTTCGACGGACTCATTCACGAAGAGATACGCCTCGCCGATGGGTGTGGCGTGATGAATGACCCGGAGCACGGGTGTGGGTGGCGTGCAGTGCGGGTCGCCGGGAACCAGGCGGAAAAGCAGCGCTGCAAGGTGAGGTCCGCCGAACGGCGCCACGAATTCGCTTCCGTTCGGCCAGATGGACTGGACAATCGCATCCGCTTCCGCGAGACGGTCCGGCTCCAGGCAGCCGATCGGCCGGTGACCCAGTGCGATGACAATGCCTCCCCCCTCGGCAAACTCTTGAATGCGCCGTAGGGATGCGATCGGCAGGTGGTGGCCACGTGGTACGATGAGCACTCGATAGGCGGTGTGCTCGGTCCAGAGTTGTCCCCCTTCGATGCTGACGCCCTCGGGATCCTCCAGGATCGTCCGCTCCAGATAATCAAAGTCTCTCTGGATTTCGAGGAGGGCTCGGCCGGCATCCGGATCGGTCTGGTTGCCGTGATCGTAGACGGCAATCTCGGCGACATGTCGACCCTGAGAGAACAGTCCCGAGATCCGGGAGACGTAGTCGGCGAAGGATCGATACGCGGGCCACCATTGATTGCCCGGGCCCACATCCGGCGGGCGTTCGTGCTTCGCCTCACCCTCCAGGGAGTAGTAGAAGGCGTGGGGGATAAGCAGGTTGACTCCGCGAACCAGCAACCAGTCCGTCAGCCACTTCATTTCCGGCGCGGAGAGTTCCCAGCCGTAAGCGCCGAACGCTTCGTTGGCGTTGCGCCGCCGCCCGGCGAGGTGCGCCGCGCTACTGGAAACCTTCCCCAACACACTGTCGGGTCCACCGGCGGAGCTGCTCGCCGGCGCCACCTGACGCCAGACGACGTCCTGGGCCGGGAGTTGGAACCAGCGCAGATGGCTCAATTCACCCATGCCGGCGGGGTGACCGGAGAGCGCGATGCCGCGAGCCTCGCACCATGCCGACAGAGGGCGATAGTAGGCGTCGGCGAAGAGCGAGTCCACCACATGTTGAAAGGCGCGATGCGCCCAGTCCGTGCCCAGGCCAGTGGCGGGATCTTCCCACAGGAGCGGCAATACGTCCTCAAGCGCGGCGCCGAACCGCAATTGGAGTTGTGGGCCGATCTCCGAATTCCACGGACGGTAACGAATGGAGTTCAACCGACCCAGCGGGCTCGGCTCGTCGGTGAACAGCGCCGGAATAACGGAACCGAAGTCCGCTGCGAATCGCTCCCAATAGGGCTCACAGGCGATCCGAATGAACTCGCGGGTCGACTCGGGGTTCAAGAGGTCGGGATAGAGTGGATCGGCGCCATACCCCAGCCCTCGAATTCGAGAGCCGGAGCTGAGGACTACGTAACCCCATTGGGCGTCTCGGTGGAGCTCGCACTCCCAGGCGCACCCATCCGCCACGGCCCAATCGGGCAGGCGCCGAGCGTCGGCATCCTCAATTCCGACGCGAACCAGGACACGGGCTCGGAGGTCGGGCCGGCATGCAACGACTCTCCCTCCCGCCGAACCGGAGGGGTACATGCCCTCATCGTAGATCCAGACCTGCATCCCACTGGAGCGCGCTTCATCCAGACAGGCTGCAAAGCACTCGAACCAGCGGTCCGTCAGCCAGCCGGTGCTCTCCGGAAGCGGAATTCGCGCGTGCGGGATGACCGACCACACGCCGTGCTCCCGGAAATCACGAAGCTGGCGTCGAATCTCATCCGGGGCGAGCTCGGCGTTCCAGAACCAGAATGGTACGGGGCTGAAGTCGGGTTGGGGTTTGGCCCAGAGGTTGCGAAGTTGGTCTGGAGTCATGTTCGGATCGAGGTCCGACTGCGGTGGGTGCGCTCCGCTGCACTGCGGACGGGCACGGCGCCTTGATTTCCGCACGTCGACCGGACCATTCTCCCACACCCGAGCAGGAGGTGTCCCGAAGCGAAGTCTTGCGAGAGAGTTGGCTCCGCGCTTTGACGCTCGTCTGGCTCTGGGCGGCTGCACTCTCGCAACTGGTGTTTCTCGCGCACTGGCCGGCCTATGTGTGGATCTTTCGGCTGGACTACCCGCTGGGAGTGTTCTCGGCACTGGCACGAATGGGAGTTTACGTTGCTCTCGCCTGGAGCGAGACGATTGCCCCCGGGGCCGTGAGGCAGGCGGTGGTGGGAGAGTTGTATCGGACGGCTTTGCTTTTCATTGTTTCCGCGATCCTCCAGCGCGGCGCCGTGTGGGGTGTCACTTACCCCGCGTCATGGGCTCAGGGTATGCTTGCGGTGTTTCTTCCGGGCTTTGTGTTGTTGAACGGCGTTGCGGCATCGGGTCACCGCTGGGGAGTTGCGGTGGAAGCATCCGTCTGGGTGCTGGCGCGTCTCACGGTCCTTGCGGCCGTTTTACTTGGAATGAAGCTTCAATCGCCCTCCACTGGCTCGGCTGACGGGACGCCTGGGCGCGCCACGATCGACTGGGGTCCGGCGGCGCTGATGACGCTGATCGAGTGCGGCGCGCTCGGTGTGCAGGCGATTGGAGGGTTGGGGTGAAGGGTGTTTCCGCCGGAGAGGCCTCGCCGCTGCTTTTCTGGCTCGGGCTGGCGTGGGTCTGGGCAAACTTCCCGTGGCTGGTGGCTACGATGGTGCAGCTTGGAACTGGGGAGACGGCTGCAGGGGTGAGGTCCGCGCTGCACCTCCTCATTTCACTGGCGACCGGTATCGGACTTTGCGCCGGCGAGCGACGGGGGTGGGCGGCCGCGGTTTGTATTTCGGTCCTCTACGCTGTGGCGTGTGTGTCAGCGGCCTGTGCGGCAGCCTGGCAACTGATGAATCTGCCGACCGGGGTGCTGTCCTGGGAACCGCTTCTCTTCGGCATGAACCTCAGGGGTTGGAACCTGACGGCGGGGTGGGGGTCTCTATTGGGGATAGTCGCACTGGCGATCGCCGGTCTGCTGTGGTCCCAACGGGATCACTTTGATGTTCCAGAACGCCGCAGTTTCACGACCCTGGCGCGATTCGGCCTAGTGCCCGCGATCGTGCAGGGGTTGATCGATCTCTGGATGGCGTTGGAATGGCTGGTTGCCTCCTCTCGGTAATCTCAACGAGATGCCAGTGCGATCTCTCGAACCGGAACACCGACGCGGCGTCGAAAGAAGTGATGAGAAACCTCCGCCTCGCAATCATCGTGTTGCTCTGCTGCGTGCCTGCCGCGGCGCAGCAGCCCCCAGATAGTTCGGACCTCCTGCAGCGGCTGCTGGAACCGCCGTTTCGGCGAGAACTTCAGGTTTCCGAGTCCCAGGCCGGCGCCATCGCTCGAGAACTGGATGAAATGCGTCGCGCAGCCCGCGAGCGGCTGCAGCCAGGGGGCCCACCGCCGGGTGGGTCCCCGCGACCGTGGCTGGGCGACTTGCGGTTCCAGGTGGATCAGCGAATCGCACAGATCCTGACGCCCCAACAGATGGAGCGACTCCGACAGTTAAGGCTCCAGCGTATGGGGCCCCGTGCGATACTTCGGCCGGAAATGCAGGACCAACTCCAACTCGCGCCGGAGCAGAGGCAACGCATTCAGTTCATTGTGAGGCACGAGCCCGTCGCCATTCGAGAGGCGATGGAACGGTTTCGCGGGGCCCGCGAGTTGACTCCGCGACTCCGTGACGAGATTCGGCGGGCGACGGACACGGTTCGACGGGAAGTCGATCGACGGCTGATGGAGGTGCTGTCTCCGCCTCAACGACAGCGGCTCGCTGAGATGACCGGTCGCCGATTTGAACCGGTCCACGGCCCGACCGGCGATCAGCCTCCGGGTCGGCCGGCAGGGGTCTGGGAGTAACGGGCTAGAAACACGGTTCGGACGAACTCGAGAAAGCTCTTCCCCGCGATGGAGAGGTCGCCATGGACGCGGCGTACGACGAAGATTTCCCGTGTGAGATCGATCCCTTCCAACCGGGTTCGACAGAGCCACCCGCGCTCCACGTCATCCCGAACCGCCCAGTTACTCACCACGGCGAGCACGTCGGCTGCGCGTAGAGCCAGGCGCACGGCCTCGCTGCCTCCCAACTCCAGATGGACACTCGCGTTCTCGAGAGAGCCGCCCGCCTCGGTGAGCGCCCGATCCAGGGTGGAGCGGGTGGCGGAACCCCTCTCGCGGAGCACCAGCGGATGGGCCAGCAGCTCGGTGACCGAGATCGACTCCCGGCCACACAGTGGGTGGCCGGGGCGCATCACCACAACCAGTTCGTCGCGGGTGATCGCCTCGTGGATGAGGCGGTCGTCTCGAAGGCAGTCACCCACGAAGCCGATCTCTGTGTGGCCGTCACGCACAAGGCGTCGAACTTCGTGGGAGTTCGATACGGTGAGCGTGACCCGGATCCCGGGGTACCTTTCCTTGAATTCCGAGAGCGCAGGCGGGAGCAAGTACTGACCTGGAACGCTGCTCGCGGCGAGGTCGAGGTGCCCGTGGGTCATCCCGATGAGACCCTGGATCGCATCTTGAGCCTGGATGGCGGTGGAAAGGAGCTGGTTTGCGTAGGGAAGAAAGACCTGACCCGCCTGGGTGAGTGAAACGCCCTGCGCGGACCGATCGATGAGCCGGACCCCCACGGATCGCTCGAGCGACTGTATCTGTGCGCTGATGGTCGGCTGGGTGAGGCCCAGCTTCTCCGCGGCTCGGGAGAAGCTGCCCTCGAGAACGATGGCGCGAAATGCCTCCAGTTGTGGAAAGTTCATTTCGGCAGGCGCTACTTGATCAGCGGAATCCAGTCGCGGAAGAGGAAGTCGAGTCGGCCGATGAAGAGCGACATTCTCGCCATGATCGTGGAACCAAACATGGCGCCGAAGCAAATCATCATCAGCCACCGCCCCATGTAGGCGCTTCCCTTCGCAACCCGGTTCTTGTGCTCGAAGGAAAAGAAGAAGTACGCCATGACGCAGATCAACACCGCCACGAAGATGATGTTGGTGGCGGATGAGATGATCGTCTGGGCGAGATCGAACTGTCCGGCCTCATTGTTGACGGACACGTAGAGCGGCTTGAAGCTCTTTCCGATCTGGGGCACCCACGCCCCGAAGAACTCTCGGAAGGCGAGTCCTGCCGCGAGGCCCATCATGGTGGTCATGATGACCCGGCTCATCCACGCCAGCTTTTTGCTGTAGACCGTGTAGTACATCAGCCCGGCCACCAGCGCAAAGATCCAGGCCCACTGCCGCTCGACGATGAACGGCTTGTACCACATGGGGTACAGAACGTCCTTCCAGACAACGAAGAGGCCGTAACCGGTGGCGATGCCGAGGAACACGTGCTCGGCGACGCGATAGACCGGATTCTCTTTGTAGAGGACCGAGTAGAGCGCCAGCGTGGAGAAGGCGCCGATCCAGAGTACCGCCGTTTCCCAACTCATCCGCGAGCCCGTTTCTTCATGGTTCCGAGAATGACCGACAGATTGCCGAGAACCAGCATGATGAAGATGTAGAGATGGGCGAACGACTGCCCGGCCATCGCCGCCAGCGCGAAGCCCTTCTGTTCCGTGAGTTGCTCGAACTCAGCAGCCCCCTTCATGCCGGTCAGGAGACCGGAGAGTTGGCCGGAGTCGAGAAACGGGTACTGCTCCGGCGCCATGACGCCGGTGCAGGCGAGCCCGATGGTGACCTTGCTGGGGGAGAGGTAGGCGTACCAGTTATCGATGGACGAGGAACCCGTCACGTCGACGAGCATGCTGACCTGACCTTCGGGACCAAACTTGTCGACGCCGCGGGTGACATCCAGCTTGGCAAGCGGAACGCCCTTCCAATCATTCTTCATGGCATCCTGGATACTTCGAGCGAAGTTTCGGAGCCAGGGAGCATTGGCAATTCGGTAGCCCATGTTGGCCCAGTGCGTGCCGTACTGCCATGTGTCCTTCATCCCCTCGGCTTCGATGGCTCGCTCCACCACCGTCTGGCCCAACTGGGGGCTGGTGGGAGTGGTAACCGAGAAGAGGATGAACTTGAGCTTCTTGCGGAGTAGATAACGCACCACCGCAGTCAATTGCGGCCGGCTTTCGGCCTGGGTGCCGGCATCCCAATCCGAGGCGATCAACACGACTTTGTCTTGTGGCAGCCCGTCGAACGCCTTCTTCAGCATTTTCGTCGGCTCGGTCGTGTTCAGCGGTAAGGCCCAGCGACCAACGAGCGGCGCCAGCGTGAACAGGAACAGACCGATGTAAACGAGACGTCGATCGATCTTCCCAAGGATGTCTTCCCAGTTTCGAGTGGGCAGGGGTTGCATCGTCAGGAGGTCTCCTCGAAGTAGGTGCCGCGCTCGAGACTGAGCCAGATGCGGAGCGCCATACCCAACGCCCCCAGGCCGAGACCGAAGCCAATGGCGCGCTGCACCGGTCCGTTAATCGTGTTGAGCACGAACTGACTGATCTCCTCGATTCGGAGCCCGTGCCAGAACCCGTCCTTGGGGATCGCAGCCGTGATGGCCTGCCCTAACGGAACCTGTCCCATCATCATGATCACCGCGGTGATCATCAACACGGCGGCTTCCTTGCTGCGGATTCGGAAGGCGCGGTAGGCCGCCGAGACGATGTAGAACGCCAGAATGGAGAACATGGTGGCATCCATGTTCCGGTAGAAGCCTTCGAACAGCACCGAGAAGATGTCGTGCGGCATCAGGGCGTGCGTCGGATCGACATCGTTGACCCAACTCGGCATCCAGAGTTGGTACCCGGCGGTGTTCTTCAACTCGTCGTATTTTGGATCGAAGAAAGACTGCCAGTCCCGGGCGAATGCCGACACCGTCATCGCCAGGAACGCAATGAAGAACGAGAGGCTGTAGCCCCAGCCCTTCCTCAACCGTCGAATGTTGTTGCCGTGGATGTGAACCAGGTTGTAGACGCCCAGAAGAAACGTGAACCCGGCGACCACCTGGTTGGCGTTGCCAATGATGCCGCTCATCTGGGTCAGGTTGACGCCCCAGAGCGACACTTCCTGGCTCTTCGCATCGGGTGGGATGAAGAACTCGAGAACGTAGAACAACCCGGCGGCGAACGCGCAACCCATCACCAGCAGGCGCGTCGCCTGATTGCCGGCCATGTGGATCGCGCCCAGCACTACCGTGCAGAGTAGGGCGGCCAGCAGGCAGAAAATGATCAGGCGATACCAGGGGTCGCCGACGATCCAGATGTCGTCGGTCCCGGTGAGGGGGTTGATGAGGCCCAGAATCATAGTTTTGACCGTGCTCCCGAACCTATTTTGCCTCGGTGAAGAGCTTTTCGAAACTCGAGACGAGCGCGCTCACATCGTTCTCCAGTCCAGGAGACGCTTGCGCGAGACCGGCGGAAACTGTCGCCATGATCACCCCCAGCGTGATCAACCCGAGGATCAGCATCTTGCAGTGATCCTGCCCTACCAGGCTGCCGGAGAGGACTGGCTCGCGAGTGAGGTAGGCGGTGGCGGCGTAGTACTCGTCTCCGATGATGGTGTAGTCGCAAGAGGCGACGAAGAAGGGGATCTGGGTGATGATCGGCGTGCCGGCTACCTGGATGGCGCCGACCTGATTTCCGGCCTCGGCCAGGATGAGCGACTCGGCGAAGAAGCGTCCGAACATATAGTTTGAGGCGACGCGCTCGCGGAGGATCAGTCCCATCGCAGATGAGGCATAGGCGAACTGCCTGTCGGAGAGGAACCGCACGTCGTCCAGATTGTGACTTTCCGGTCGACCGGCTGCCGTAAACGCCTCACGGACTGCCTCGTCGGCAATGGCGTAGACCGTTGGATCAGCGCAGGTCACGATCACCCGTGTGCCGAACCGGATCGCCATTCGGATGACGTGGAGCGCGATAGCCAGAGCCTGCAGCGTGATGATCTCGACGTTTCCCAGCCCTAATGAGAAGGTGATGGGGCGCCCCATCTCGGTTGCACGACCGACGGTTTGATCCACGGCCGTCAGACCGGGAATTCGGCGGATGAACGCGGACCCGCCCCGACGGGCGAACAGGATTTGCCCGAGGATCATCGCCGAGAAGGCGTAGACGATGGCTCGACCCGCGACGAATTTGGACCAGTACTCCGCCGTTCGCCAGTAGCCGGCCCCGAAGAACCAGCCTAGCGCCATTGCGACCACCAGCAATCCGGCCAGGCAAAGAGCCTCGACGGTCGCCAGATCGCTGCCCCGCTTTCGGGTGCTCGTGGAAGCCTGTGTCATGCTGCCCGTCCTTCATCCCCGACATCCCCGACGGGAATCAGACCATCGCGTCGCGCGGCAAGCTCTTCAATTCGCTCCAGCAAACGGTCCAAGTTGCCTTCTCCCTGCATCAGCGCCACGATGGCGCCAAGGTTCTGGAGTCCAAACGCGGGAGCGAGCGCCGGTGTGAGCACAATCATCAACTGACTCCCCAAAAAAGTGAGAGGTCGGTGCATTTCCAGCGCCAGCAGCACGGGAACTTCGTACCGCCGCTTCACCACTTCTTCCGCCACGCGGGTGAAGATTCGATCCCGCTCCTCGTCGGTCACCTCTTCAATCCGCGGTGGTATCACCCTGGACGGTTCCTTCCTGCAAGCGTTGCGGCCCCATCTCTCTGGATGCAGATTCTCTGAGGCGGCGGATTGCGTCGCGAACTTCATCTCGGTTGTCGGGACAGCGCAGGACCACGCCGCGGAACGCGTCGCGAGGACCCGGGAAGCGGAGGGGGGACAGTCGGATTTCATATTCACCCACCTGCACCCGCTTAACCTCTTGCCACGAGATTCGCCGCCAGTGGAGGATGCCCCTGGCCTCGGCATACAGCTTTGTGAATTGGTAGGTGACTGGAAACAGGAACTCCGCTACGGCTCCAAGCAGGAGCGCCGCGGCGGCGAGGGCCGCCACGACGTTTCCCAAACTCAGCCAGCCGATCGCCGCGGACAGAGCCACGGCGAGCAACGCCAGGGCCGCGCGGGCAGGCTGCCGAGCGGCGAGGTGTACGCGCCACTCCAGCGAATCCGAATCGGGCTTAGATGGCGCCGTCGAGGATGGGTCTGCTAACTCCTCCAACGAGAGATTGCGCTTCCTACTTGGGGATCGGCATGCCCATCTGGGTGTAAATGTCTTCGATGAGCTTCTTTTCCTCGGCCGCCTTGGCATGCTTCGGTGCGAGTTGCAGCGCACGGTTGAAGTGCTTCAGCGCTCCACGGTACTTGACGCGGGGCGGGAGGGCCGGGTCATTCATCATGGTGTGGCCCACCTGATAGTACGTCTCGGCAGCTTCTTTCTTCAGCTTCTCGTCTTTCGGACTCTTCTTGAGCCGGGCTTCCAGCTTTTCCAGCTTTGGATCCAGCTTGGGGGCTGCAGGGGCTGCAGGCGGCTTTCCCTGGTAAGCGCGGGCCGGGACGCCGGCGCACAGGCAGCCGAGGCCGATCGCCAGGGCAAGCGCGAGAACACGGGGATGGGGCATGGAGTTCTTCCTTATCTTCTGTACCCGCAAGCGTCAGCTCTGCGGGTTGCCTTCCGGCGTGGGGTCTTGCCGGTGGTCTGAGACGGTCGAGGTAGAGCCGCGGATCGGATCTCCCGAGAGATCGAGGTGGCCGGCGCGTGAAAGCAGGGCTCGGTACGCTTCCTTTGTATCCATATCCTGCAACACGGCATCACTGTTCACGGGTACGCGCAGCACGGCATCGGTGTGACGCCGCATCAACTCTCGCAGCCCTCCGTCCGCGGGAAGGTCCAGCACCTCGTCGAAGAAGGCACGAGAGATGAGCATGGGGTGTCCGCCCCGCTCGCCGAATCGCGGCAGCGCAATGACCGGTTGGGGGCGTTCCAGAGCCGCCCCCAACAGCGTGTGCACGAGGCCGGAGTTGAGGTGGGGTTGATCCGCGAGCGCGATCAGCAGCCAATCGGATTCCGCCGGCGCCGCTCGAACTCCAGCTTGAACCGAGGTCAACATCCCCAAGGGGTAGTCTGGGTTGTGGATCGGCACGGCGCCGCACCGGAGCGTTTCGGCTTCAATCTGCTGCCGGTGCGCCCCGTTGATCACCAGGATTGGGTCGGCGTGGGAGGCTTTGAGCCATCGGACGACCGCTTCCAGCACGCTCCCCTGCCCGAACGGTAAGAGCGGCTTGAGCGCTCCCATTCTCTTCGACTCTCCCGCCGCCAGCACAAGCGCGGTTATCCGAGGCAAGCCGCCGTCTTCCATCTTTTCTCCGCCGCTCCAGCACCAACTCCGCCGCGATGCAGAGGGCAATCTCATCCACCGAAATGGCGCCGATATCGAGCCCGATGGGCGCCGCCACGCGAGACAACTCTTCCGCTGTGGCGATGCCTTCGGCGAGGAACTCATCGTAGATGGTCAGAATCTTGCGTTTGCTTCCGATCATTCCGATGTAGCCCGCCGTGGAGTGAATCACTTCGCGGAGCACCACCGCGTCGTGCCGGTGGCCCCGGGTCACGATGACGACGTAGGTGTCCGGGCCGATGGGCCAGTTGCGAATGGTTTCCACAATGTCGGCCGCGATGGCCTGATCGGCATCCGGCAAGCGGTCGCGGTTGCAGAGCGAGGGTCGGTCATCCACGATGATGACGTCGAAGCCCACCCGCGCGGCGTAGTGGGTGAGCGCGCCTCCGATGTGCCCGGCGCCAGCGATGAGGCAAACCGGCTTGGGGAAGATCGGCTCGAAGTAGAGCGTGACTTCGGAGCCCGGGAGCCGCAGCCGGTGAGGCTCGTCTCGTCCGATCCTCAGCACTTCCGTGACGTGAGTAAGGGCGGCAGCCTCCAGGTCTCCGACACCCAGCGTTCCCATCAGGCGACCGGACTCATCGATCAGGCCGCAGTTTCCACGCGCCGCGGCGGGCCCCTCCACGACGAGAACGAACACGCCATGGCCCCGTCGCTCGTGGAGCGCGATGATCTCACGCGCCACTTCACACAGCTTCGGGTCTCGGGGTTGGAGCAGAATCTCGGCGCTGCCTCCGCAGATCAGGCCATCATCCCAGCCGAAGTCGTCGTCCAGGTGAAGCGCCAGGAGTTCCGGTTCACCGCCCCGGGTGAGCGTTAACCCCCGCCGGCGAGCTTCGGCCTCCATGCAGCCGCCGCCCAGGGTTCCCAGGATCTCCCCTCCCTGCAGAAAGATGGCTCGGGCGCCCGTTCGCTGCGGAGTCGATCCAGAGGTGTGAACCACGGTGCCCAGCGCGAACGGCTGGTCGGATTCCAACAGAGACTGTAGTTCGCGGAAGAGTGGATCCATCAGTCTTGGCTCGTCCAGTCGGGCGAGGGGAGCCCCTGACTCTGGAGCAGTGCGCGATAGGTGGGGCTCTTCGAATCCGGAGCGCCCTCGTAGCACGCGCGCTGCGGGCTGCATCGCTCATATCGCACCCAGCCGCCGTCCGGGCCATTGTCGGTGGCGGTGTGCAGGCACCAGTAGTTGTCGTCTCCGGCGGAGCGGAGGTCTTCCAGCGCAAGTTCCCGATCGTCGTCGATCATCAGGATCTTCTTCGATGAGATGTGGATGCAGAGTCGATGGGGGAGCGGAGCGCGGTCCGATTCATTCATACGGGTTACCAGAGCCGGCGGAGGAAGGCCGCCAACAGAAGAATCACTAGGCCAAGCACGCTGTTGACGGTGAGCCACGTGTTGCGACGCTTATGGAACGCGGGCGCCTGCGAGAGCAGCGCCATCGCCACCCCGAACAGTACCAAGGAGAGGATGATCTTCACCCCCATCACGGGATGGTATGCCTTCATCTTCTCTCCTGCGGCCGCCACGCGCGGGATCGCAAGCACCATGTAGTTATAGAACCCCGTGAGAAGCAGCAGGCCGATCGCACTGTGGATGACACGCTTGAATCCGGGCCGGATCGCAGCGAGCGCGGCCTCGGGTTCCGAAAGCTTTGAGATCGCGGGGAGAACCACGAATCGAAACAGGATGGTTGAACCCACCCCCACCACCGCCGCTGCGACATGCGCCCAGCGCATCAGCACGGCCAACCAGAAATCCATCCTCGAATCCTCTCCAAACTCCCCGCCGGCACCCGCCGGCGATGCAACGGGGAAGCTGTTCGCGGCGCAGGGTTCCCGATCTCACAGGTCGCTTCCCAGAAAGTTGCCCTGTGCTATAATACCAGTCGCGACCCATGGCAACTGTCGCTGGGGTACAGCCGGGCGGATATCCACCACAACGATCCCACCCGGCGGGTCGGTCCCACGATCCACACGTTGCCGGCTTCGTGAAATTCACTGTCGAGAGACAGTCCGAAGGGAGACCACCAGGTATGAGTGACGGAACCAGCGAGCGGGCTGCCGTTACCGGAACCGGAGCGGCTACCGCGCTGGGAGTTCCGCGACCTTCCGCCGGTCGCCGTAAAGGGCGACACCGCACATCCACCGGACCGGTAGTTGTGTTGGAGCAGGGAGGGGATGTCCCCGAAGAGATCTCAGGTGCGAGCGCCATCGACTACGGCGACACGCTGAAGACTCTCACCACTGGAGAAGTGGTGCGGGGTGTTGTGGTTCATATCGACCGCGAGGGCGTCCTCGTGGACGTGGGGACGAAGTGCGAAGGCATAGTCCCTCCGAATGAGCTGTCTCGAGAATCCGGTCGCCGCGCGGACCAGATGGTGCGCGTTGGGGACGAAATCGACGTATTCGTTCTGGATACCGACGACGACGAGACCGGTCAGATCATCCTTTCCAAGAAGCGCGCCGATTTTGAGAAGGCGTGGGATCGGGTGATTGAAGCTCACCAGAAGGGTGAGACCCTCATTGCGATCGTCACCGACCGCGTGAAGGGGGGCCTGGTTGTGGATCTTGGGATCCGCGGCTTCGTGCCGGCCTCGCACGTGGGCACCGGTAAGGCCCGAAACCTTGAGAAGTACGTGGGCGCGCCCCTTCCGCTCAAGGTGATTGAGGTGGACCGTGACCGCAAGAAGGTCGTGCTCTCCCACCGATTGGCCACTGAGCAGGAGCGACAGGCTCAGCGCGAGGAAACCCTCCAGACGCTCGCCGAGGGTCAGGTTCGCACCGGTGTGGTCCGCCGCATCACCGATTACGGCGCCTTTGTCGACATCGGCGGCGTGGATGGCCTCCTCCACATTTCCGAAATGTCCTGGACTCGAATCAAGCATCCGAACGATGTCTTGAAAGTCGGCGACGAGATTCAGGTGATGGTTCTCAAGACCAACCTGGAGCAGGGACGCATTTCCCTGGGTCTGCGCCAGATCCTCCCGGATCCGTGGACGCAGGCGCCGTCGAAGTACCAGATCGGCGACCTCATCAGCGGCTCCGTGTCGCGATTGGTGCCGTTCGGGGCCTTCGTGCAGCTCGACAGCGGGTTGGAAGGCATCATCCCGAACAACGAAATCTCTTCCCGACGCATCGCTCGCCCCGAGGATGTGCTCACGGTGGGAGATGCCGTTGAAGTGAAGGTGCTCGAAATCCGGCCGGAAGAGCGACGCATGACCCTTTCGCTTCGGCAGGCGCTGGAAGAGAAGGGCGACTACGGCGACTACGGCGGGGACGAAAACCGGGTGACTCTGGGCGACGTCTACGGCGATCTGCTGAACAACGACGTGGAAGAAGAGGAAGACGAGGAGTAGTCTTCGTCTCCGAATCCGAAGTCTGGAGAGGGCCCTCCGTTGAACAGACGGGGGGCCCTACTTTTTTGTCGGGAGCTGTCCAATGAAAAGGAATAGCACATCGGTGGATCGCCCCAAGCCCCCATCACTGGGGATCACCGGGGGAATTGCGTGTGGGAAGTCCACGGTCACCCGGATGTTGGGTGAACTCGGGGCCGCCACGATCAACGCCGACGACATCGGCCGTGAAATCGTGGCGCCCGGCTGCCCGGCGCTGGCGGAGGTGGTGCGGTCGTTCGGTGCGGAGTGTCTCCAGCCGGATGGCGCGCTGAACCGAAGGGGATTGGGGCGCCGAGTCTTCGGCAACCCCGCCGCACTCGCCACCTTGAATCGCATTACCCACTTTCGGATTGAGCTCGTACTCGACCGCCGCATTCGAGCCGCGCGGGAGCGGGCGTTGTCCCCACCGGTGATCGCCGTCGAGGCCGCGGTGCTTGTGGAAGCCGGGTGGTTTCGGAGGGTCGATTATGTGGTGGTGGTCACCGCGCAACAAACCACGCAGGTAGCGCGTCTAATCCACGGTTCCAACCTCACGCGTGAAGAAGCCGAAGCGAGAGTCAACTCGCAGGTGAATCCGGCGGTGAGATTGGAGCGCGCAGATTTTGTCATCAACGGCGACAGCAGCCGCGCGGAAGTAGAACGGCAAGTGAAAAGACTCTGGGACGAGGTCACCAACCAGGACCGTGGGGGCGGCGAACTACTCTGTTCCGCGCGGTCTCCCGAAAATCGAGGAGGAGACCTAACCTCCGGTCCCAAAGATAGAGCGGGTTCGGGCGTGTCTCGCCTGGCTCCGATTGCCATCAACTCACCATGCGCAGCGCGTCCTCTCACTCAGCTTCGACAACCACGGTTCCGCCGGGGCCTGGAGGTTCTTCCTTGAAGCCACGTCCTTCCGTCCGACTGGGAAGCGCATTCCCCGCTCTCCTCGCCATCACGCTGATTTCAGCGTTCTCGATGTGCGGAGCGGCTGCACAGCGTCTTCAGTCCTATCGGCAGAGGACCGCGCCCGCGCCGAGTTGGCGCTTGCCGCGGCCGCTTTCTCAATCGCGCTTGCAAGATTTGCCGATCCAGCGCCTGCTGCCGGAACAGCTTGAAGCTTGGCAGTCCCAGACGGTTCGCGCGCTGAACAACGGCGCCCGACCTCCGGCGCCGCCCCCCACGAATCCGCAGTTCATCGACCTGACCACAAACCCGCGGCCGCCTCAGATCGGATCCTCCTCGCTCTGTCAGGAGATCCATCCGGCGTGGGCGTGGGATCAGCAGTCGATCTACTTCACGTCAAACAACGTGAATGCCATCGCAAGCTACGGCACCACGGCGCCATTGGGCGACTCGCCGTTCCATGTCTATCGGATGTCGAGCGAGGGCGCGTTCATCCAGCAGGTGACGGGGCTTGCGGGTGACGAGGTCGTGAACGACCAGCGCTTCCCCGCCATCAGCCACGCGCTGACGAAGTTGGCCTACGTTCATCGGCCGCGGCTCTCCGAACCGTTTCAGCTTTACGTGCTCGATCTGCAGTCCGGATCTCGGATTCAGCTCACCGGCATCAATGTGTTGAACAACCCGCTGAACGCGGACATTGTTTCCGTTGAGCGGCCGAGCTGGTCTCCCGGAGACACCACGATTGCGTTCGCCGCCCGCCGCAAGAGCGTTTCGGGTGATGTCCGCAATATCTTCGTCGTTGACGTGGTCAGCGGCGTGGTCCGACAGCTGACGAGCGGAACTCCGGCGAACGGTGTCGAAAGCATTGACCCCGTTTACCACCCTGTCGCAACCACCAATCGCATCGCTTTCGCCGCCAACGCGGGCGGGATCGCCGCAAATGGCGACCTGGTCTACGTAGCGAACCCGCTGCAGGACCTTCGACGGGACGGCACCGTCAACGACATCAACCACAACCTCTTCACGATCCCAGCCACGGGTGCAACCGCTCTGAACCCGATCGCGCAGCTCACAACGAATGTTGCCGATGACGTAGAGCCCGCCTATCAAACCGTTACAAACGGCGTTGCGACGTTTGCGAATTTCATCGCGTGGTCATCGCTTGGGCGACTGCCGGATGGCGCCGCTCCGACTCGCAACACGTTTGACATCTACTACTCGAATGGCGGCATCGAAAGCCTTTTCAACGTCCCGATCCGTCTGTTCACCCCAGACTCCACCGGCGCTGCACTTCCGGATCACAACTCCGATGAGCGTTCGCCAACCTGGTCTTCCGGATTGCCGACCAGCAAGCCGACTCAGCGGCTCGTCTTCTCGAGCAACCGACAGAACAACGTCAACAACCTGCCGGCGCCGCTGGTTTCGCTGACCGACACCGACCTCTGGGGCGCAGAACTGATCGACATCACCCCGCCCGCACTCCTTACCATGGACGATGCGCGCGCGGATCTCGTCGCTGCGACGGGAACCTACGCGGGTCAGGATCTGAGCTTCCTACAGGGCGAGATCCTGCACATCGCGAACGCCGCGCTCCCCAATCGGGGTCGGCGAACGGGTGATCCGGGTGACACGATGTTCTTCTATGCCAACCTGCGGGATCTGCAGTACGGCATCGAAAGCGTCTGGCTCCAGATCAAGGATCCGGACGGTCCGGCGACCGACAGCCAGGGCGTGAACCACAAGTTGTTCAACATTCCTGCCGTGATCGGCGGTGGAACGACGAGTTCAACGTATGTGATTCGGCGCCAGAACGACGGATCGATCTCCGATCCGGCGACGCACTTCATCCACCTTCCGTTCGAGACCGACGCGCAGGGGATTTCCGTCTCCGACTACAGCTACTACGATCGGCCCACCACAATTGATGCCGCAATGCTGGCCGTGCCCACGCATCTCGCCTCCAAGAACCCCGGCGTGGATGATGTGGGGGCGTGGTCCGGCAACAGTGCGACTGGTCTTCCGCTCACGACCCAGTGGCTGCGCCTCACGGATGATGGCGCCGGAGCGGACGCACGTGCCAACGACGGCGTTTTCTCGGCTCAATGGGTGACTCCGCAGGCGGGCTCCGACTTCTACGTCGACCTGATCGCCTACGACAACGCCTTTAATCCGCTGAACCCGGCCCAGCAGAGAAACTGGATCATCTACGACAACATCTGGGGTTTCAGCACCCAGCAGTTCTCCTCGCTGAGTCCAGTCCTCGTCGTGGACGACCACGGCGCCGGACAGAAGTGGCCGCGGGGCCTCAACGGTTCGTTCCGACGGTTCCCGACCTATCGCCTGGGGACTGAAGCTGATGTCACCAGCCGCCCGCTGGACTTCTGGCCCAAAGAGTTCGCTCGAAACACCGTCAACCCGATTCCGGATCCGCTTTCCTCGATAGCTGGCAATCCGAATCAAGCGTATCCAATCATCGGTGGGACTCAACAAGCGGAGACCTACGATTTCCTGAACGGTGACCTGTTCAGCGGCAACACCCGAATCGGCTATGACTTCATCAACTGGCTGGGCAACGGCAGTCTCCGAGCCTACCGCTACGACCTCTGGCGAATTCTTGCGCGGGGACCGCTTCAGGCATCGGTAATCGCCGATTACCAACCGGTGAAAGATGATCAGCCGACCGACATCACCGGGGCAACAACTATTCAGCGCGCCGTTCCTCGCCGAGCGGTGCTCTGGAACGCCCCGTATATGGGCGACATCTTCCTTGGCAGCGGCAGCATCCTCGACCAGGCGACGCAGACCCTGCTTACCAACTACAAGAGCGCCGCAGGTCGGCTGGTGGTGGCGGGCGGCGACATCCTCTGGTCTCTGACTGTCGACGGAAGCCTGACCAATCTTCCCTTCGTGCGAAACGTGTTGGGAGCGAGCTACGGTGCTGACGGGGGTCCGGCGGGAACCGGCTTCACGCCTACCGGGACGGCCATTGCGAATGCGGTTCTGCGCGATGTGGGCCCGAACGTGGGCTTCACCTCTCGCGGCGTGGACGACACCACCGCTGGTCGGCTTCCGACACTGCTGGATCAGTTTGATATCGATCCGTTCGGCATTTCGGCTTACTTCCCGGGTGGATGGGATGGCAACCTGAACCACAACGGGGGCGCTTCGCTCGGAAATGCTGCCCGCAGCGTTGGAGACGGCGTACCGTTCGAGCAACAGGACATCATCGGCGCCACCCAGGCCGGTTGGCAGGATGTCATTCCCGGCAAGATGATCGGCAACGACGACCCCGCGACTGGTTCGAAGACGGTCTTTATGTCCTTCAGCCTGGCGAGTATGGGTCGGCGTGTCTTTGCAGCGCTGGACGATGCGGCGGTGCCGGATCCCCCACTCCCGGAAGCTCGCCTGGTGAGCCTGAACTACAAGGCGAAGATGTCTCATGCCATGTTCTGCTGGATGTTCAGTGCCGACCTGGTGGGACGGGTCAGCAATCTGAATGGAGGCGGATCCGTCTCTGGAGCGCTGGTTGAGGCCTTCCAGGGCGGTCGCGTGGGAACGGCTCTGACCCGCCCGGACGGCACGTTCACTATTCGTGGATTGCCGATCGGCAGTTGGTCCATCCGTGTCACAGCCCCAGGCTTCCTCGGGTTCTTCAAGGCCACGGGTTCTGGAGCGCACGGTCTGGGACAGGGTTCTCTGGACGTGTTGCTGTCGCCGGCCTCGCCCGGTTCGATCAGCGGCACTGTGCTGGATCAGGACAACCAGCCGGTGCCCGGCACGAACATCAAGGCGACGCTGCAGGCTTCTCCGCTTTACACCGGAGCCCGAGAGTTCACCGCGGTGACCCTGCCGGATGGGTCGTACGTCATTCCGAACACCCCTACGGGCAGTTACACGGTCATCGTGGACAATCCGCTGCCGAACCGGTTCATCAATCCCACCGCGCAGTTCAGTTCACCGGTGCTTGTCAATCCGGGTCAGAACACGCCGGGGATCAACTTCCTGCTCCAGGGACAGGCTGGTCCGCTGACCGTGCAGGTCTTTGAACAGCTCGCTGACGGAACACGGGGAGCGCCTGTCGACGGCGCGGAAGTTGCGGTGCTGAACAAGGTCGGCGCCCTCCGAGCCGGGTTCACGGCCGTCACCGGTGCGAAGGGTGTTGCCGGCCAGGTGATCTTCTCGGCCTCCGACCCGAATGCTGATGTCGCTCTGGACGTGCCGCCGGGCCCGGGGACGGTGACCGTCTTCAAGCTCGGTCGACAAGAGGGTGTCGCCGCAATCCGCATCCCGCAGATGAACACAGTGGAAGTGCTGCTTGCCACGGCGCCTCCGCGAAGTCTCTACGGTGAGGTGAAGCGCAAGATTGACGGGCAGGACATCACCGCTGCCGACCTCGGTGTGCCGGTCGTATTCGGCCTGCTGCGTCGCTCGAGCCAACTTCCGGTGGGGCTCACGGCTACCGCGTTCGCTCCGGCGGCCACGGTTCCGGTCCGCCACCACTACACCTTCAGCGCTCAAGAGGGCCTCTTCACGGTAGCCCTCACCGGGCATCCCAACTGGCTGGATGTGAAGGTGGATGCTTCGATCGCCTCCTCCGGCAACAGCGTGGCGCCGCTGATTGAGCTGGTTGGGCGTGACGGTGTGGTCAGCGGCCAGGTGAATGAAGACAACGGTTCCGGCGGAGTGGGTAAGCCCCTCGACAAGGTGACCGTTGAGTTCAAGGCTCTGGTAGGTGTGGACACCGGGAAGATTGTCAGCACCGTGCTGACGGATGCCGCGGGCCGCTTCACGACGGGAGCGACCATCGCGTCCACTCGCTATGATGTCACCTTCCGTCGCTTCGGCCACATCACCCAGATCGTTCGGGATGTGTTCGTCGCCGGTCCGAAGGATCTCGGCACCATCCTGATGGTCCGGGAGCCGCGGGGTCGCCTCTACGGGGTGACACGGCGAACGACCGACGGTCTGGTTCGCTCACCTGTGACGATCGTGTTCCAGCCGGTTCTCGGGGTTCCCGCCGACGCTCGGACGGTCACGTCCGGCGCGGTGATAACCGAAGGTACGCCGGATGGCAGCCCGATCAACTACACCATCGGCTCCACAAACATTGCGAACGAAGACCTACCGCAAGGCGACTACCAGGTCCGAGTTACCGGCGATCCTCGGTTCTTGCCGTACAGCAGCACCGTAACGGTCGACGGCGGCGCCGAGAAGCGGTTCGACATCGATCTGCAGCCGGCTCCCGGTGTGCTGACCGGTCTTGTCCGGGAGCGCAATGCGGATGGCTCGCCCGGCCTGCCGGTTGAAGCGGCTACGGTGCGCATCCTTAGAGGGACCGCTCTCCAGGCGACGCTAACCACCGACGTGGCCGGCCGTTACACAACGGCTGGAGCATTGCCCGGCGGCGCTTACAACATTCAGGTCTCCGCCTTCGGCTTCTTCGATGGCGCTGGAACCGTGGTTGTGGAAGGTCCCACGACTGCTGGAGACATTTTGATCTCCCGAGTCGCGCCATCCATCGTCACCGGATCCGTTCGCAGCAGCGTGGACGCGGCCTTCATCCCGGATGTGAACATCAATGTGTTCACGACTTCGGGCCAGGCGACAGCGGTTCCGGCGGCAGTTTCCGTGGGCACTGCGCTCCCGGGGGTAGTTCCGGCCGCCAACTTCCGCTTCCCGCAGTTGCCGCCGGGGAATTACATCCTCCGGGCAGCCAAGGCAGGCTATCGCGGGGCTGATGGTCGAGCGTTCGCCGAGCGAACCCTTACCGTCAACCCGGGTGTCAACGTGAACGGAGTGAGCTTCGTGCTCGTGCCGCGACACGTGTTCGGCAAGGGACTGCTCCTGATTTCATTGCCGGAAGACTTCGGCGGTGAGGATCTCGCATCGGTCTTGAGCCAGAACCCTGCGACGTTCAAGTCCGCTTTCTACCAGACGGATGCCACACGCTACGCCATCTACAACGAGGCTGACGCGTCGACGCTGCCACCCGGTAGGGGCATGTTCGTGCGGTTCCCCGCGACGACGGCCTTCGCAAGACAGGGCGCAGCCATCCCGGCCGTGCCGTTCTTCCAGCCGCTTCGATCCGGATGGAACCTGATCGGGTCTGTGCGGGCCCAGCGGATCGAATGGCTGAGGGTCCGTGTGGTGACGCCCGATCGGCCGGCCCCGTTGACGCTGCAAGAGGCGATGGACGCTGGAATTGTCCAGAACGGTCTGATGGGGTATCAGGACGGTTATTTCCGCTCCGACTACCTGGAGCCGTTCGCCGGTTACTTCGTCCGAGCGTTCCAGGAGTGCACGCTGATCATCCCCGTGGACAACAGCGTGGTGCAGAGCAAAGGCACGTCACCCAACGGGCCAGGGGTTCGCTCCGCGATGCCATCGCGGATGGGCGCCGCGCCGAGCGGAATCGTGGAGCAGGCGACGGTCGCCCCGCGCGGGTGGTTTCAGTCGCCTGCTCCAGCGACTGTGAAGGCTATTCGCAAGGCGGATCGTGATCTTGGGCGCCTCCCTCGGAGGGAGCGGGCAAGTTCACGTCGCAAGGTAGGTTAAGGACCGCGGGGATCCTGGGCTCGCAGGAGCCCGGGATCCCTGGCCCCTCGCGTTTTCGATCGCAGTTGGTTTTGGAATGCGGGCTCAAGTCCCCATCTTGAAGTCCGGGGCGTAGGACGCAGGTTCTACGCAGAGGAGGAACTGTCCGTGAGGAAGTTGCGCAGTCAACCACAATGCCGGTGGCTTGCCAGAATGCTGGCATTCCTGATGGTGGCTTCGAATTTGCTGTTGCCGCCGGCGGCTCGAGCCCAGCGCACGAACCCAACCGTCTACGTGTTGGACTTCAACAATGAGACTCGTGTCGGTGGCGCCCTTCTGGGTCGAGTAGCCGCTGCACAACTTTCGTTGGAGATGGCCGAAGGTTCCGCCAACTGGGACGTGCTGCCGGGCGCCAACGTTCAGCGCCGAATTCAGGAGCTCGGGCTGAAGGCTCCCTTTGATCGACTGGATCGGGTGAAGATCGCGAATGGCATCGACGCCACTGCGGTGGTTTACGGTTCCGTCGTCGAAGCGCGAATCAGCGGTGGTACGGCACCCGTAGCCGAAGCCAAGATTCGCGTGCTCGTTGAAGACGTGTTCAGTGGAACGCTGGTCAACGGCGCGATGGCGGTTGGTCGAAGCACCCCTCGGATGGGATTCCAGGGTGATGCAGATGTCCTTCTCGAAGAGGCGCTCGGCAAGGCAGCGTTCCGGGCACGGGAGTTCATGGACAAGTTCCGGCTTCCCGAGGGAACGGTGCTCAACACGACGGTCGTCGCCGATGACACCGAGGCCCTGATCAACATCGGTAGCCGGCACGGTGTCCGCGCTGGAATGGACATGATCGCGACCCGGCAGAAGAACGAAGTCGGCCGCGTGAAAGTCACCAGCGTCGATGCCGAGTTCAGTAATGTCCGCGTGATCTCCAGCCCCCAGGGCATTCGACCGGAAGATCGCGTGCGAGCTGTCTTCAGCTTCCAGGACTTCGACCTTCGTTCGCGTTCGCAGGCTCGGACTGCGACCTACACCGGTCCCAGCCGACCCTCCGCGAAGTCGAGCAGCGTCGAGCCTGTGGGTACCGTAAAGGTGGCGAAGGTTGAAAGAGGCGCGGAGTTCGTGCCCTTCAAGGCAAAGACCGAGCAGGTCGCCGATCAAGGCGTCCCGGCGCCGCCGCCAGTTGTGATCGATGAGCCCGAAGTCAGCCGAGGAGACTCCGGCAGCGGCGCCAGGAAGATCGTCCGC
>SYKE01000002.1 GCA_005798285.1 Actinomycetota bacterium | reverse complement strand
CGTTGAGCAAGGCCGTGTCGTGAAGCGGCAGCCGGGCATCTGTCGAGGAAGTGCGTCCCAGCACCGTGACGGGTAGCCCGACCCACCTCACGGTAGAACCTGCCCGGCGTGAGATCTGGATTCCCGCTCTTGCGGGAATGACGACGGCCGTGCGGCGGTGGTGGCAGAAGACTGAGGTGCTCGCGCTCTTGCCCGGATGCCGGGCCTGTGGGTAGGAGCGACACTCGTCAGTCTCTCCACAAGAAAGAGGAGTACGTCACTCCCGTGAACACGGGAGTCCAGATCTCTCGTTGAGCAAGGCCGTTTCGTGAAGCGGCAGCCGGGCGTCTGTCGAGGAAGTGTGCCCCGGCGCCGGGACGGGTAGCCCGACGCACCTCACGGTAGAAACGGCCCGGCGTGAGATCTGGAGTCCCGCGGTCGCGGGAATGACGACGGTCGCGGGGCAGGGGTGGGAAACAGGGACGACGTGGTCGCCCGGAAGCCGGGCCGATGCGTAGGCGCAATCCTGGCAGCCTCTCCAGCAGACGGATCCCCAGGTCAAGGTTTGGGACGGGGGTGATCGAGGGGTGGGCTGTTTGATGCCGCCTTCGAGCCTCACACGGCGCAAACTCACGGAGATTGAGTGCGGAAAGGGGGAATAGGGCCTGAGGGGAAACTTTTTGGGTGGAGCGGCTTCAACATGGGGTGGGGCGAGTGATCCTGGGATCGTCGCTTCGAAGTGCGGAGGCGATGGATGCTGCGGTTCGATGCGGAAAAGTCGGTTCGATTTTGCGATGGGGTGTCTCGTCGCGATTTCCTGCATGCGGGGTCGGCCTCGCTGGCGGGGCTATCGCTTCCCGCGTATGCGGATTTGAAGGCTCAGGGCGCCGTTCGGAAGGATCGGGACGTCAACTGCATCATGATCTTCATGCTGGGTGGACCGAGCCAGCTCGACACGTGGGACATGAAGCCCGACGCGCCCGCCGAGATCCGGGGGCCTTACAAGCCGATCGAGACCAATGTCTCCGGCATCCGCATCTCGGAGATCTTTCCGCGGATGGCGCGACATGCCGACAAGTACGCGCTCGTTCGCTCGGTCTACCACACCGCGGCGGCGGTGCATGACACGGGCCATCAGATGATGCAGACGGGCCGGCTCTTCCAGGGCGGCATCGAGCATCCGCATCCCGGCTGCGTGCTGGCGCGGATGAAGGGCCCTCGCGGCGCGGCGCCTCCGCATGTGGTCTTGCCTACCCCGATGGGACCCACCGGCGGCAATCTTCCCCACGGGCAGAGCGCGGGCTATCTCGGGAAACAGTTCGACCCGCTGACGCTGAACGCGGACCCCAGCCGCCCGGACTTCAAGGTCGCGGATCTACTCCCGCCGGATTACATCTCGCGGATCCGGGCGGATCGGCGGCAGTCTCTGCGGGACGCCGTCGACTCCGGGGTGAAGGAGTTCGAGTCCAGCGCCAACGCGAAGCTGCTCGACTCGAACTTTCAGCAGGCCTACACGCTGATGTCTTCTCCCGAAGCGCGAGAGTCGTTCAATGTGTCTGCAGAGCCGGAGGCGGTTCGCAAGAAGTACGGGATGAACAAGTTCGGGCAGAGCTGTCTGATGGCTCGCCGGATGGTGGAGCGGGGCGTGCGCTTCGTCACCATCAACATGTTCGAGACCGTCTTCAATGAGATCACGTGGGACATTCATGGCTCGCGGCCTTTCACGCCCATCCAGGCGTATCGCGACATCGTGGGTCCGTGGTTCGACAACGGCTACAGCAGCCTGTTGGAAGAGCTCTCGCAGCGCGGGATGCTGGAGAACACGCTCGTGGTCTGCATGGGTGAGTTCGGTCGAACGCCCAAGGTGAACCCGGCGGGCGGGCGGGACCATTGGCCGCAGTGCTGGTCGATCTTCTTTGCTGGGGGCGGCGTTCGCGGTGGGCAGGTGGTTGGCGCGAGCGATGAGATCGGCGGCTATCCCAAGGATCGGCCCGTCACGCCGCCGGAGGTCGCTGCAAGCGTCTATCGGTCGCTGGGAATCAGCATTCACCACGAGCTTTCGGGTCCCCAGGGGCGCCCCATTATGCTGGTGGACAATGGCGTGCAGCCGATCAACGAGCTGTTTTCTTGATCGGGTTGGAGGTTCCGGGCGTGTGGAGCATGGGGATGGATCGCCGGACGGCGCGGCTCCGGGCGTTCGTCTTCGGCGCCGTGATGTTGGGTGGGACGCTGGGTGGGCCGGCGAGCGCGGCGCCGCCTCCGCCGAAGCGCGGCGAGCCGCTGCGGGTCTATCCGCCCCAGGTCCGGCTGGATGGCCCGGATGCCCGCCAGCGCCTGGTGATTGAAGGCGGCGCCGGCGCGACGAGTCGGGTGGCGGATCCACGCATCGCGACCCTGGATGCGGATGGCCGTGTTCGTGGGCTTCGCGACGGCGACACGCTTTTGATCACGACTCGGGGCGGAGAGGCAGTGCGAACGCCGCTTCGGGTTCGAGGCAGCGCGGCGCCCCGACGGTGGAGCTTTGTGCGCCATGTGCTGCCCGTCCTCACGCGCTATGGCTGCAATTCCGGCGCCTGCCACGGGGCCGCGGCAGGGAAGGGCGGGCTGAAACTCTCGCTCCGGGGATACGATCCCACTTCGGATCAGGCAGCGCTGACCCGACAGGCGGGCGCCCGACGCGTCAATCCGGTGCAGCCGGAGAAAAGCCTGCTGCTCGGCAAGGCGACCATGTCCATCCCGCACGGCGGCGGACGGCGATTTGAGCTGGGGTCGGAGCCCTACCGGTGGCTGGTGGGTTGGATCCGGGCCGGCGGGCCGGCGCCCCGGGCGGGCGAACCGCTCGTGGAGGCGCTCGAGGTCTTTCCGCCCCGAGCGCGGCTGGGCGTGGGCAACAACCGTCAGTTTGTGGTGCGTGCCCGATACGCCGATGGGACCACGGCCGATGTCACGGATTGGGTCCGCTTCGGCAGCAGTGATGAGACGGTGGCTTCGGTGGATGAACGCGGTCGGGTTCGCGTCGCGGGATCTGGAGAGACGGCGATCACCGCCGGGTTTGCTACGAAGGTGGCCTTTGCCCGCGTGACCAGCCCGTTCAAGACGGGATCGGTTTCAGCGGCTGTCCTTCGCCCCGCGCCCGAACGCCGTAATCTGGTAGACGATCAGGTACTGGCTAAGCTGAGCGATCTCGGCTTGAAGCCCGCGTCGATCGCGTCGGATGAGGGGTTTATTCGTCGGGCGTATCTCGCGGCAGCCGGCATCCTGCCGACCGAGGCCGAGGTGAAGGCGCTCCAGGACGCCGCGCGACAGGAAGCTCCCAATGGCGTCGGGTGGGCCGCTCGGGAGGCGGTTGTCGACCGCTTGCTCGCCCGTCCGGAGTTTGTGGATTACTGGACCTATCGCTGGTCCGATCTCCTGCTGATCTCCTCCCGCAAGCTCCCGACCCGCTCGATGCGTGCCTTCTACGGTTGGGTACGAGATCAGGTGGGCCGCAACACGCCGTGGGACCGGATGGTTCGCGAAATCATCACCGCGAGCGGGAGCACCCTCCAGAACGGGGCCGCGAATTACTACGTGCTCCACAAAGACCCGATCGATCTAACCGAGACGACCTCTCAGGCGTTCCTCGGGATGTCGTTGACGTGCGCCCGCTGCCACAACCACCCGCTGGAGAAGTGGACGCAGACCGACTACTACGGCATGGTGAACCTCTTCTCGCGGGTGCGCATGAAGAACGGTGAGGTCAACGGGGAGACGCTGGTGCACGCCGTCGACACCGGCGACATCAGCCATCCGCGCACCGGCCTCACCGTGCCGCCCAGACCGCTGGACGGCTCCGCGTTAGAACCTGCCGCCACGGCGGACCGGCGCGCCCATCTCGCCGATTGGCTGACGTCTCCGAACAACCCGTACTTCGCCCGCGCCCTGGTCAATCGAGTGTGGCGCACGCTGATGGGTCGGGGCATCGTTGAACCGGAAGACGATCTACGCCTCACCAACCCGCCGACTAACGAGGGATTAATGGCCGCGCTCGAAGCGGATTTTGTGAAGAGCGGCTATGACGTACGACGGCTCATCCGCACGATCCTGACTTCGGCCACGTTCCAACGGTCCGCCGAGCCGGCGAAGGGGAGCCTTGCAGACAGCCGTTTCTTCTCACACTACATTCCCACCCGCCTGCCCGCCGAGGTGCTCCTCGACGCGCTCTCCGGTGTGACCGCCGTTCCGACCGAGTTCGTCGGCTACCCGATTGGAACTCGAGCGCTCCAGTTGCCCGACTCGCTGGTGGCCTCGAACTTCCTCACGGCTTTCGGTCGCCCACTCCGCGCCCAGACCTGCTCGTGTGAGCGGCAAGAGGAGCCGAACGTGGCTCAGGCGCTCCACCTGGCCAATGGCGACACGGTGAACGAGAAGCTGCGGGCCCCGAACGGCGCCGTCGCAAGGCTGTTGACGGAGGAGACCGCCGCCGAGGCTCTGGTGAAGCGGACCTATCGCCTGGTTCTCGGCCGGGATCCGGTGGCCCGGGAGCAGGCTCGCATGCTCGCGGCAGCGCCGCCGGCGGGCGCCCCCGATCGCGAGCGCCGAGAGTGGCTGGAAGATCTGTTTGCCGCCTTGCTGACCAGCAAGGAGTTCCTTTTCCTGCATTAGCAGGCGTGAGACCCCACCGAGCGGATGCGAGAGACCGTCCCAACCATGCACTCATCCGAGAACGACGGCGTGAGATCCCGACGCTGGTTTTGCGCCGCGTTGACCTTTGGCGCGACCGGTGGGGCGAACGCGTGGGCCGCGCCGCCACCGAGCCGGCGTCGGGCGCCATCGCAAGTCCCCGCAGCCTCCAGCGCTGCCCCGGCAGTTCCCCGAGGCGCCCTGGGGTTCTCGCCCGCCGGCGAGCGATTAGCCGTGGGGGGCTATCGGGAAGTTGAAATCGTCGACCTCAACGGAGGACCGGGCCGAGCCCTCACCGCCGAGGGGGAACTGGTGACTTCCCTCGCCTACTCTCGCGACGGCGCCAGGCTCGCGGTGGCCTCCGGTCTGCCGGGCCGCTCAGGTGAGTTGTTGGTTTTCGATCTGAGTTCGGGTCGCCCGAGTCGGTTGAGCGGGGTTCATTCGGATCGCATCCAATCGGTCGCCTTCAGCGCCGACGGGAACTTCGTCGCGGCCTGCTCGTACGATCGGCTCGCGTCCATCTGGGATCCGAAGAGCGGCCGGGGTCGCGCGTTGAAGGATCACACCGACGCGGTGTACGGCATTGCGGTCAGCCCGGATTCCCGCCGAATCGCCACGGTGTCGGGAGATCGCACGCTCAAGATCTGGGATGCCGCGGCGGGCCGCCGGCTCTATACGCTGAGCGATTCCACCGCGGAGCTCTATTCCGTGGCGTTCAGTCCCGACGGATCTCTGGTGGCCGCCGGCGGCGCCGACAAGATGCTCCGACTCTGGAAGTCGGGAGCGTCCGATGGAGCGCTGTTCGACTCTACCTTTGCGCACGAGGGACCTATCACCCAGGTCGTGTTTTCGCCGGATGGTCGCCACGTGGCATCCGCGTCAGAGGATCGAACCGTGAAGCTGTGGGATGCCCGGACGCTCACCGAGGAGAAGACGTTTCCTCGTCAGAATGACGTTCCCCTCTCGCTTGCGATGAGCGGCTCCGGTCAACTGGCTGTCGGCCGATACGATGGCACGGTCGGCATGTACACGATCGAGAGTGGCCAGTACCGATCGCTGCTCCCTCGCGGACAGCGCGCCGGTTCGAGCCGGAGGCAGCCATGAGAGATTCAACCTTCCCCATCGCGGCCCCAACACTGACGCTCGTGTTCGGCCTGCTGACGGCGGTGGCTCCCGCAGGATCGGCGAGGGCGCAGGGAGTGAAGGTGGCGCCCGCGCTGTTGACCTCGGTCACACCGCCGGGAATTGCTCGGGGAGCTTCCGTTACCCTGACTCTCGACGGCGCCCGAATCGGCGACGCGACCGAAGCCGTCTTCAGCGATCCGTCGATTCGGGGCTCCGTCGCGAGGGGCGCCTCGGTGAACCAGGCCCGCATCACCCTACGGGCTACTCCGGCCACACCGCCGGGTATCCATCGAGTCTTCCTCCGAACTCCGCTCGGCGCAACGGGGAGCGTGAGTTTCGCCGTCGGCGCCTGGCCCGAGATCAGCCAGAAGGAGGCGGCGGGGAGCGACGCGGCTCAACCGGTGGAGCTTCCGGGCACGCTGATCGGGCGCATGGATCGCGTCGGGGATGAAGATTCGTTCGACTTTGCTGCTCGGAAGGGCGATCAGCTTGTTTTTGAAGTGGTGGCGGCCCCCATCCGCTCGCGCTTCAGTTCCAGCCTCGCCGTGCTGGACGCGGCCGGCGCTGTCGTAGTGGAAGCGGTGGGATCGGACACGACTCCGGACAGCCTGCTGATCTTCGAGGCTCCCAACAACGGGCGCTACCGACTCCGGGTCCGGGATTTTGAGAACGCCGCCGGGGGAGATGTCTACTACCGGATCAACGCGGGACCCCTGGCCTACGCTCGGGCTGCGTTTCCGCTCGGACTTCCCGCCACCGGGGGAGAAGTCACCCTGAGTGGAGTGAACTTGGCCAACGGCGGCAGGGTGCGCGTCTCGGGCCGGTCCGGCGAAACCGTTAACCTGCGAGAGGTCGGGGGAGTGCCGCTGCTTCGTCCGGTGTCGGTGGCGCTGGCGGCAGAGGGTGATGGGATCGAGCATCTCGAAGCCGCGGCCTCTCAGGCGGGCCTTCCGGTTCCCGGCGTTGTGAATGGCACACTCGGGAGTCCGGGAGAGGCCGACAGCTTCCGGTTCCGTGCTCGAAAGGGGGAGACGGTCCTCTTCGAGGTGCAGGCGCGTCGCCTGGGCTCCCGCCTGGACTCGCTCATCGAGGTGGTGGAGTTGGACGGAAGCCGCATCGACCGCGCCACCCTGCGGTGCATCGCCGAAACGGTGACGGTGCTGAATGATCGAGACTCCGTGACCACCGGGCTCCGCTTCCTCGCCTGGAACGACTTCCGTGTGAATGACTTTGTGTTCGTGCGCGGCGAGGTGCTCAAGATCTCAGCCCTCCCGCGCGGCCCGGACGACGACGTGCGGCTGCGCGCCATCCGCGGACAGCGTGTCGGTTACCTGGAGACGACGCCCAGCGGTCATGCCATCAACACGCCGATCTACAAGGTGCAGATTCACCCGCCGGGCGCCCAGTTCCCGCCCAACGGCATGCCGATCATTCGCCTGCCTTATCAGAACGACGACGGCGGCCCGGCGCTCGGCAAAGACTCGATGCTCACGTTTGTTGCTCCGCGCGACGGCGAGTATCGGGTCCGCTTGCGAGATGTTCGGGGCGGCGGCGGATCCGACCACACGTACCGACTGCTGGCGCGCGCTCCACAGCCAGACTTCAAGCTGGCCCTCGCTACGGAGCAGCCGAATGTCCCAGCGAGCAGCCGCATTCCGGTCGATGTGACGGTAGACCGACTGGACGGCTGGAACGGCCCCATCGATGTGTGGCTGGAGGGCCTCCCCCAGGGGATCACGGCCCCGCGCACGACGATCGAAGAGGGCGAGATGACCGCCACGCTTCTGATCTCGGACGATCGTCCGGCAGGCTCTCCTGGATTGCTCCGCGCGGCCCGGCTCGCGCTGGAGGGCGCCTCGATGATCGGCGGCCGTCGTGTCGAGCGGACGTTTCCTGTCGCCGGGGGAATGGCGGCCGTCACCGTTTTGCCGGTCCCCGACCTTTCGGTGGTTTCCGCTCCTGCCGGGGTGAAGATCCGGCCCGGCGCGGAGGAGTGGGTCGATGTGGCCATTCGCCGCAACGGCGGTTATGACGCCCGCGTGCCGCTCGATATCCGCAATTTGCCGTTCGGCGTGCGCATTCTGGATGTGGGCCTGAACGGTGTTCTCGTCACGGAGACTGAGACCTCGCGCCGCTTCCAGATCTACTGTGAGCCATGGGTGAAACCCATGAAGCGGATGGTGTATTGCACGGCCAAGACGGAATCGACTCCCGCCGTGGAAGTCGCGGCGGCCCCTGTCGTCCTGGAAGTTCTGCCGTCGACCGCCGGCGGGCTCAAGTGATCTCTCAGGTTGCCCGAAGTCCCGCGGGGAGGGCAATGCCCCTGTTGGTTCTGGCGATCGTTGTGTCCGCCTGCGCCGCAGATCCTGGCCACCGCCCCGGGGATGACATCGAGTCGGCGGCCCTCCAGTCCGTGAAGGGCCGTATTCGCCCGTTCGGCGCCGGCCTCGCCCCGGACGGCTTCGAGCCGGATGATGAGCCCGAGGCATTCTCCGGCGCGCTCCTGGCGCTGCCCGTGCAACAAGAACGAACGCTTCATCCCGAGAACGACCTCGACCTGATCCGTTTGAAGTTGCCTTCGCTCCCCTCGGGAGAGCCGCACCAGCTGGTGCTTCGGACGCTCCCGGCGGTGGGAGACTTCGTGCTCCGGGCCGATACCGTGATGAGTCTCCATCGAGAAGTCGACGGCAAGCTCGGGCCCTCCATCGGGGAAGACGACGACAGCGGTCCCGGCTTCACATCGCGGATTTCGCTTCCGGTGGGCGGCTCGCCCGCGAAGGACGAGGCGGCAATCTTCCCCGGCGAGACCCTCCTGATCGCGATCCGGGCGTTCGATCCGGAGATTCAGACCTTCCGCTATCGCTTCACGGCGGAGTTCCGCGAGGGCGACCGCTACGAGCCGAACGAGTTCTCCCTGCCGGGCGAGGTCGCGGTGATCCCCACCCCGGTGCGACTCACCGGGCGAACTGTCGCCGACCCGTCCGGCCTATCGCTCAGCCCGGCTGGGGATCGCGACGCTTTTGAGTTCCTGCTGCAGGGTTCATCCAGCACCCTCTCGATCAGCACGTTTCCGGCGGGTGGCGGCGACACGCTGATGACCCTGCAGAAGGGGCAGATCGGCGTGTTGGGCACCTTCGCGTTCAAAAATGTCGCGCTGAACGACGATCGCTCTCCCGGGCGGGATCGAGGCTCTCGGATCTCCCGACGCCTTCAGCCGGGACGATACCGGATCCTGGTGACCGGTCGCGGGCCCGCGTTTCCTTACGATCTGGAGCTGAAATGAAGCGGCGGATTTCGGGGAGCAACCGGGGAGTTCGAGGGCGCCTTTCCGCGCTGCTTGTGGCGGCGTTGCTGACCGTCACGTTCGCGGTCAGCCCAGGCCGCGAGGCGATCGCCGGGCTGTCCGGCTCCCGGGGGCTCGTCTACTACGAGGGCGTCGCCCAGGCCGAGTCCGCCGAGGTGTCGGCTGTCGCTGCCGAGCTGGACGGCAAAGTCCGTTTGGGGATCTATGTCGGCGAGGGGACTGAGACTGTAACTCTGCTCCGAGGCGCTTTCACCGCGCGCGGCAAGACGGTCTCCGGCAATCTCACCGCCGCAGACGGTCCGAAGCGGACCGGCAAATTCAGCGGCTCCCGAAGCACCGCCGCGCCTCGTGCGATTACCGGAACGCTGTCTCTGGGTCGCTCCGGCTCCGGACCGGTGGCGCTCACCGAGGTCCCGTCCAACGCGGACGCCGTCAAGCTGTTCTCCGGCGCCTGGAGCGGCAAGAACCCCGACTCCCTCGCTTCGTCCGTTCAGCTCAGCTTGAACCCCGGCAAATCCAGCTTCGCGCTCACCGGTTCTACCCCTCGCGGCTCCCGCTTCTCGCTCGAGGGACGCTACACCTACGTCGGAGCGGGGGACATCCTGCAACTCGCTCTCCTGCCGGAAAAGCGCACGTTCCCCGCCGAGCTCTTCCCCGCGTTTGTGACGGGCGTACCGTTCCCCCAACCGCTCGCCGTCAGTCACCCATCCGGCCCCCGCCTCTTCCTCACCGTGGGATATGACCCCGTCACCGGCGCCGTCGCCCGCGCCGAGCTCACGCGCCCCTGACGATCTTGGGCGGTTGGCTGGCGGCTTCGGCACTGAGGCACGGAGTTCGTGGCGTGGCGGCTCCCCCTTCCTCGGGGCGTACGTACCGATCACATCCTCCAGCCCACCCCGCGATCATCGTCGTCTCTGGGCTTTGACCCGAGGGTCCAGCGTCGTGGATGCTGCAAGCAGTTTGGGTGAAGAGCCCCCAGTCGTCCGGCCAGATCCGCACGATGACCCTGAAGTACCTGGGGCGAGGCGCGATGCCGTTGAGAATGGATTCCTGCTCTGTGGAGTAGGAGTACGCCCAGCGCGACTTCTGCGGGGATGACGGAGTGGGGACGTTCGTTCGGATGAGACCAGGGCGTGCTCTCAGGTCCTTGGGACGCCTTCTAGATCGCTCAGATCTCGTAGATTGCCGCGTCGTTCGGCGAGTCCCGTCCCGGCGCCTGGGAGCTTCGACCCGTTGACGAGGCTCCCAGCAGGTCGCCTTCCGTCAAGAGCCACTCCTCATAATGACATGCTCGTTTGGCTGGATGGTGGGAAACCCATGAGTGTGCCGCCACAGGGCAACGTGGGCGTGACCTGGGTGTAATCACAGCTCAAGGGCTGAATTCTGCATGGCCTGGATCTCGTAGATTGCCGCGTCGTTCGGTGACACCCTTCCCGGCGCGCGTGTGCTTCGAGCCGGAGACAAGGCTCGCGATGTTGCGCTTGTCGTTGCCAACCACTCCTCGCAATGACGTGTTCGTCTGGCTGGGTGGTGGGAACGAGAGGTGTGTTTCGCATCTTCGCAATGACCTGCTCATTGGCTGGGTGGTGGGAATGGAGGTGTGTTTCGCATCTTCGCAATGACGTGCTCATTGGCGGGGTGGTGGGAGCGAGACGTGTGTTTTGCATGCTCGCAGTGGCGTGCTCTCTGCCCCGACGTTGGGAACGGGCCCCCTGGGAGAACCGGAATCTTGCCGGCTTCGTGTGCCTCGCGCAGAATGTCCGTGTCAGCCCTCCGAGAAGTGGGATCACCCTCAACGGTTTACCGCAATCCGTCTGCCGGTGAAGGGGCGGGGCGTAGCGGGATCGAAGGTTGATGCAGGAAGCCTGGTCCAGGCCGCACGCCACAGGTTGGCGCCGCGGCCCCTGGGATCTGGATGCGGGAGGACTGCGATCATGCGACGGTTCAGCGGTTCCTGGTTGGCTCCGGTTGTCGTGATGCTGATGGGATGTTCCGGCGCGGGGGCACAGTTGCCGCCGGAGAAGTCCCCCGGAACTCAGAACCCAACAGCGATCGAGTTGATCGAGGACCTGAGAGTTCTCTCGATCCTGAATGGGCTGAGCCCGACTCGGGAACAGTCGAGCAAACTCGCACAGGTGGCGACTGCGGGTCGCGAGGGGCTCATCGCAATCGACGCGGAGGTGAAGGAGAAGTTCTCCACCCATCGCGAGCGATTGCTGGCGGCACGAGAACGACTGCTGCGGGGTGGGGCTGCGCCTGCGGCGACCGATCAACTCCTGCTGAACACCGGTGGCGTCGCCCAGAAGCTTCGCGCTCAGAAGACGGATGCGCTCATTCGTGAGTTGTCGCTCCGCCTTCGCACCATTCTTACGGCCGAGCAGGCGGTGCGCATTGAAGAGGAGTTGGCTCCGACTGCCGACCAGCCGTGGCGCGGTTACGGCCAGTTGATCAGCGGCGCCCTCGGCGAGCGCAAGAGCGGCGGCGCCTCCCGAATGCCGAGCGATCCGGGCAAGTGGCTGAAGGAGCTGCGTGATCTGCGGATCGACTCGGCAAGCGGCGACCCTCAGGAAGAGATTCGAGACTTCGAGAAGAAGCTGTCGAAGGGACTTCCGACCGGTTCTCCCCTGCAGCAGCAGGTGGCGGCGCAGGCGCGGGCCTTTGCAGTTCAGGTTCTGGCAATGCCGCCGGATGTTTTCGCCCGGCGCGAGTGGGAACTGGCGCGGATGTCGTCCAGACAAGAGTTGTCTGCGCGCAACCAGCAGCATGCTCTTGATGGCAAAACCGCTGAGGTGTTCGATCCCTATCGATGGCTGGTGGAAGAGGTGTTGCTCAGCCCACGCGCGGCACTGGACCTCCGGGATCGCGCCGCAGCGCGATAGGTTCGTGCGGAGGGGCGGGCGGATCGGTGTGCCAGGGAAGCAGCTTCGGACGGAGCCGGCGTCCCGCCGATCGTCGAGGGTTGGAGATCCAGGCATCAGGCGTTGCTGCGGTGAGTGCGGGCCAGGGCCCGCGACCGAGGCCGGAGCTTGCTCGGCCATACCGTGACCGACCGGGAAAGGGCGCCGGGACCGCCGGCCCTGTGCACCAGAGCGGTCTGATCACTTCCGAGAGGGATGAGGCCAGGGGATCATGCCGTTCACGCCGTTCCACTTCGGTTTGGGGTTGCTCTTCAAGGCGGTCTCGCCGCGAAACCTCTCGCTGACGGCGTTTACGGCGACCCAGGTTGCGATCGACGTGGAGACGCTTCACTTCATCGTTCGGAATGAGTACCCGCTGCATCGCGTGTGCCATACCCTTCTGGGAGCATCGCTGGTCGGGCTCGTGACGGCGGGTGTGGTGTTCGGATGCGCCGCGATGTTTCGTCGCCGGCTCCAGGCCGCTGCAGGCCCTGAGAGGGAGTCCGGGTTCACTGGAGCGTTCCGGGCAGAAGTGTCGGCCGTCGGGACCGTGACCGGGGGACTGGTGGGTGGGATCACCCACAGTTTGTTCGACGCCGTGATGCACTCGGACGTGCGGCCGTTGGAGCCGTGGATCGACGGCAATCCGCTGTTGGGCCTTCTGGAGCCCGTTCCCGTGGCGGTCGCGTGTGTCGGGGCGGGCGTGTTGGGGTTTGCCATTGTTGGGGTGCGCCTTCTCCTGGGGGCGGGAAAAGCAACGCGCTGACCGGAGAGCCCGGCGCTGCGGGCGCCCAGCGGCGTCAGGGTTCAGGGCCGGCGGATAGGCGCGGCGGCATCGAGGTCGAGAACGGGCACGAACCGCTTGCCGTGCTCCGACTCGAGCAGCCCACCCGTGCCCGCGAGGCCGAGCCAGAGGCGGCGCGGGCGGCCCCAATCCGAGGCGGGGACGTACAGCTCGAAGCGTTCGGAGAACTCCTTCGGCAGCGTACGCTCGCCCACGGCGAACGCGTTTCCGAGGGCATGGATGTTGTTGAACTCGGAAACGCCGCTCTCGCCGGCCTCCACGTTGCCCTCGGCATCGGCGAAGAGCGCCCGCACAAGGACGCGAGATGCGGCTTCCGGATTGTGGGCGCGCCAGCGGTAGGTGAGCCGAACCCAGGGCAGCCTGGAGCGAATGAAGGGTTCTGATGTCACGCCGAGCAGGTCGGCGACGGGGGCTCCTTCGGAGGATCGGAAGCGGACAACCGGGGCACCGACGCCCGGTGGGGGAGCGACGGCCGGATCGGGCACTGCGGGACTGCGTACCACTTCGAGCGCCGGGACATTGGACACGACTCGCGTGTCGAATCCGGCGAGGGCGGACCGCATGGCGCTGCCGCGGATGAGGCGCACCGGCTCTCCGAGCAAGAAGACCGGTCGGCGGCCGACCTCTTGTTGCAGCACCTGGCGAAGGAGATCCATCTTCCAGGTGCGCCCGGGTGGGAGTTGGTGGTAGTCCGGCGGAACGGTGACCGGGATCCCACGAGCGGTTAGCCGGTCCAGCCGTCGAACGCGGGCCGGTGTGATCAGATCGTAGTAGCCGAGCAGCGTTACATCGGGGCGGTGGCCCTCCACCGCCTGTGCGTAGACGAGGGGCGAGAACGCATTGTCGCCCCCGCCGATCAGCAGGCTATCCCGCGGGAGCAGGTCGAGTGCCGCCAGCGAGTAGGTGTGGGTGGTCCATGGATTCGCCGTTTGAAGGGTGGCGAAGTTCTCGGATGCCGTCAAAAGCGCCAGCGCCAGCCCGGCCACCGGGATGCCGAGTCGTCGCACCGTGCGGGAGCGGCGGCTGAGTCGCACGGAGGCCTCGCGGAGCCCGGCGCCGACCCAGATCGCGAGCATGGCGTGCGCCATCAGGTAGTAGGCGTCGATGTCGGGGATGCGGTAGCACGAGGCCCAGGCGACGGTCGCGATCCAGAGCGCTGCGGTCACCCATGCCCAGAGGGGCCGCCGGCGGCGCCAGAGCAGCCATCCGGCGAAGGCGATCAGGGGCGCCGCCACCGTCGCCTGGATCCACAGGTGGCCGGGCCCCGACTCTCCCGGGGGCAGAGTGAAGGCCAGCCACTGACGCCAGACTCCCTCGGGGCCGTCCTCCAGCATGCGAACGCGGTACTGTCGTCCGGTCACATGTGCCAGGAAGTTGGCCGGGTTGATGGGGTCGCCCCAGTTCGCCGCCGGGTTTCGCAGTGCCGCGAGGGGCAGGTACGCGTAGAGCTGCAGCGGCGCACCGAAGGCGGCGGCACACCTCGGGAGAGCGCGGATGAGCTCGCGGCGGCGGCTCCCAAACCCGCCCAGCAGTAGTAGTGCAGGCGTGAGGAGCACGCTGGAGAGATGGTGGGCGAAGGCGAGGCCCCAACGGAAAGCGGTCCGCTTCCAGTCTCCCCGTCCCTCCGAGGCCCGAAAGGCGCTCTCGAGGGTGAGGAGCGCGAGGAGCACGTGCAGAGTGTAGACCTCGGCAACCACCGCCTGTGACCAGAAGGTGCGGCCGAGGCCGAACACCATTCCCGCACACCAGCCCGCGGAAGGGCTACGAAGCAACCGGGCAGCAAGCCGCGTAAGGACCCAAACTGCCGCTGCGGCTGCCAGCGCCGAGAGGAGGTTCACGCGGTAGGCCGGAGAGCCGATGGGGATGAGGTGCACCATCAGCCACCCCAGCATGGTGTAGAGCGGATAGCCGGTGGGGTGCGCTACCCCCGCCACCGCGGCGGCGGTCGTCAACTCGCTGCTGTCGCCGAGGGCGATGGAGGGGGCGAGGGTCGCGAGGTAAAGGCCGAGGCAAGGCGCCGCGGCCGCAGCGGCGGCCAGCTCCGAGCGTCGAAGTGGGGCGGAGCCGCGTCGGGCAGGCAACCGGGTGGTCCGGGGTGAATCTGATCCGACCTCAGAGGTATTCCGCAATGGACCCATCCACCCCTAAACCCACTTCCACTTCCATCGGTTCCACAGCCCCCGGACCGCCTCAGCTCGAACGACGGTTCGGGCTGCTTCAGGCGTCGGCGCTGAACATGAGCAATATGGTCGGAATCGGTCCGTTCCTGACCATCCCGATTCTCATGTCGTCCCTCGGTGGCCCCCAGTCCCTGCTGGGTTGGCTGGTGGCGCTCGTCATCACCGCCGCGGATGCCCTGATCTGGAGCGAGTTGGGCGCCGCACTGCCGGGGTCCGGCGGGAGCTATCGATTCCTGCGGGAGGGTTTCGGAAGAGAGACGTGGGGCCGGCTGATGGCGTTTCTCTTCATCTGGCAATTCATCGTCAGCGGCCCCCTGGAAATCGCATCCGGTTACATCGGCTTCGCCCGGTATGCCAGCTATCTCTGGCCGGGAATCTCACCGCTCCAGGTGATGCTCTTCGCCGCTGCGCTCGGCATTGCCAACGTGGCGCTGCTTTACCGGCGCATCCACTCCATCGCTCGGCTCACGGTCTTTCTGTGGATCGGCACGCTTCTGACCACCGGCGTGGTGGTGCTCACCGGGATGGCGCACTTCAACCCTGAGCGCGCCTTCAGCATGCCGCCGAATCCGTTTCAATTCTCCATGGGGTTCCTGTTCGGGCTGGCGGCCGCGAGTCGGATCGGCGTCTACGACTACCTGGGCTACTACGACATCTGCTACATCGGCGATGAGGTGAAGGAACCGGGGCGGGTCATCCCGCGCTCGGTCATTCTCAGCCTGTTCACGGTGGCCGCGTTGTACGTGTTGATCAACCTCTCCATCACCGGCGTCATCCCCTGGCAGGAGTTTGTGCCCGCTGGCGAGAAGCCGCAGATTTCCAACTACGTGGTTTCCGTCTTCATGGAGCGGATCTATGGCGTGGGCTTCGCGCGCTTATTCACACTGATGATTCTGTGGACGACCGTCGGTTCGGTATTCGCCCTGCTGCTCGGCTACTCCCGAGTGCCGTTTGCGGCGGCGCGCGACGGGCTCTTCTTTAAGGCGTTTGGACAACTCCATGAGAAGGGGTTCCCCTCCCTCTCACTGCTCGTGATCGGCGGCGTCGCGGTGGTGTGCAGCTTCGTGGATCTGACCCTGGTGATCGATGCGCTGCTCACCACTCGGATCTGGATTCAGTTCATCGGGCAGGCGGTGGCCCTGATCCTCCTTCGCCGGCGGGCGCCCGAGATGGACCGGCCGTACCGGATGTGGCTCTATCCCATCCCGTGCGTGGTCGCGATTCTCGGCTGGATCTTCATCTTCGCGACCGCAGGGGAGAAGCCGATCTTGCTGGGCCTGGGATCACTCGTACTGGGTGTCTGCTCTTACCTGGCCTGGGCTTCACGATCTCGCACCTGGCCCTTCCCGCAATCTCAAGCCGGGTGATCGTCTCGGACGAACGGCAGTGGAGTGACGCGAAGCTCGGCTTCGCCTCCCTCCCACACCGCTTTGAGCGGGGCGCCGGCCTGGTGATGCTCGCGTCGGAAGAAGCCGAGGCCCACCGGCCGGTTCAGGCGGAGCGAGCGCAGCGAGGTGGAGACCTTGCCGATCCGCTTCCCGTCCGCCTGGATTTCCGCGCCACGCGGCGGGAGCGTGTCTCCCATCACGTGAAACCCGCCCAGCAGATTGTTGACATGCCCGCGCGCCTCAATCCGGGCGATGATCTCCTGGCCGACATAGCAGCCCTTGTTCGTGCTGATCGCGTGATCCAGCCGCGCCTCCAGCGGCACGAGCGAGCCGTCCAGTTCTTCGCCCCACCAGGGGATGCCCGCCTCCAGGCGGCGGACGTTGATCGCATCCCAGCCGACCGAGTGCACCGCGAACTCGGGTCGCGGCATGGAGAGGGACGCCCAGAGCGGCGCGGCGCCCTCCGCGGGGACGTACACATCGAACCCGTCTTCACCGCAGCGAAAGCTGCGTACCACGTGAACGGGGAGTCCGGCGTGCTCGACGGTGACCACGCCGCCCGGCGCCAACGATGCGGCATCCTGACCGAGCACGCCGCCCAGGGCGTAGCTGGATTGCGGTCCTTGCAGCGACAACTGGGCGTGTGAAGCGGAGAGATCTTCAATCTCGCACCGCTCCATGATGAGGTAGTGGTCGAGGTACTCCTGCATCGGGGTATCGGTGCCGGCGGGCAGGTCGAGCCAGAGTTCGCCCGGCAATGCGATCACCCGCAGGTCGCACACCATCTTGCCGCGCGGATCCATGATGGTGGCATAGGCGGCGCGGCCGTCGGCCAGACCCTTGATGTCCTGGGTGCACTGGCCATGGAGCCAGTTTCGCCGGTCCCGCCCGGAGATTCGCAGCCGGGTTCGGTGAGAGAGGTCGAGGAGCCCAACGCCTTCCTGGAGTGCGTGATACTCCTGCTCGACGGAAGCGAATCGGGCGGGGATCTCCCACCCATGGTGCTCCATCCACTGGGCGCCCCGGGCCTCGTGGAGGGGCGCCAGAACGGTGCGTTTCATGGTTGGCCTCGTTGTATGTCGGTCAGAATGGAACGAGCGTTGGGCTGTGGCGGTGGAAAGCCGAGAAGCTCCAGCGCATGATCCTGCAAGTCGACGCGATAGCTGAAGCCGGCGCTCCCCGTGGCGAGCATGCGGTCCCGATAGGGGCCGTGCATTTCCTCCGCACTTCCCCAGGCGGCTTCCGCGATCTCTTTTCGATCTTTCGGATCGAGGTTCCCTTCAGCGGCGTCGGGGGTGTCGGAAAGGAACACGTGCGTGGTCCACTCCAGGGTCTTGCCGGCGTGGTGAAACCGCATCTCCGCCCGAAGCAGGTAGCGGCTTAGCCGGCTGCTGAGACCGGTTTCTTCCCACACCTCCCGTGCCGCGCCCGCCTCCACGCTCTCGCCGGGTTCAATGCCGCCACTCGGTGGGCGAAAGATCCCGTCGGGGTAGCCGTGCTTTCGAATGAGCGCGAAGCGGCCGCACGAATCTCGAACGATGACCGTGACATCGTGGGCCCGCTGCTTGCGATGGGCGCGCCAGATCAACTCGAACTCGCCGGCGGCAAACTCGGCTTCGCCGGCGAGCACACGGGGCGTTCCGTACTGCTGCTCCAGATCTTCGATCCGATCGACTCCCAGGTGCATGTCGCCTATTCCTCAACAGAGCATGCGCGGAGGACCGCGCGGACGGGAGAGGCATCGGCGCCGACCAGCTTCAGCGGCAACGCGATGAGCTCATAGCGCCCCGCGGGAACTCCCGTGAGATCGAGGGACTCCAGAATTTGAATCCCAAACCGGCCCAGCGCGTGGTGGTTCGGCAGATCGCGGCTGTCGAGCGCATCCACCGACGGCACATCCAGACCGAGCAGCAGCACTCCAAGGGATCCCAGGAACTCGATGCTCGAAGGATGGAGTACCGGAATGCTATCCGGAAAGCGGGTGCCGTTCGACCATCCGCCGGTACGAAGCAAAACGCGGGCGCTCGGCGCGTCCCGAAGCTCGCGCAGATCGTGCGGTAGGATCTCGGTCCGCCCCGCCACGTCGAGCAGAACGGCTTCCCCCAGGAACGGGTCGAGCGCCAGGACGTCGATCGACTCGGCGCCCTCGTCGAAGTGGAGCGGCGCATCAGCGTGGGAGCCTGTGTGCGTGCTGCCGCGCAGGGCCCCGACGTTTACGCTGCTGCCCTCAGAGATGCGGGAGCTCCACTCAAAGGCATAGGGCGTATCTCCGGGCCAGCAAGCCAGCGTCAGAGACACGGCGCGGGTAATGTCGTACACGCGGTGCGAAGGCTCAGGCAACTCGTTCCCTCTCTCCGGGTTCAGCGAGGTGGCGACCCGACCGAACGATGTCGGCAAGCAGCTCAATCGCGCGGGCGCACTCCTCATACGAGGTATAGAGCGGCGCCGGCGCCAGACGAATCAGGTTCGGCGGGCGAAAGTCGGGGACCACCCCTTCTCGTTTCAACACGCGGCACACCCGAGCCGCCCCGGGGTGGGAGAAGGCCAGATGCCCGCCGCGGCGCTCGTCCTGCTCGGGGGTGACCTGCGTGAAGTTCAGACCGGCCAGCGCCTCTCGGGCGTGCTCGGACATGAAGCGGGTCAGGCAAAGCGATCGTGCCCGTATTCGATCCACCCCCACGCTGTTCAGCAGTTCGAGCGCGCCGGCGACGGCCGCCAGCGAGAGGATAGACGGCGTTCCGATCTGCAGCGCGCCGGCTCCTGCCGCGGGAGTCATCTCGGGCGCCATGTCGAACTGCCGCGACTTGTCGGAGCCCCACCACCCGGCCAGGCCGGGTCGAAGGCCGTGGTGTCGTCGATGCAGGAAGAGTCCGCCCGGCGCGCCCGGACCGCCGTTCAGGTACTTGTAGTGACACCAAACCGCGAAGTCGACGCCCCAATCGTGCAAGCGATGGGGGAGCACTCCGACTGAGTGAGAGCAATCCGCTCCCATCAGCGCTCCCACGCCATGCGCGGCGGCGGCGATCCGAGCGAGATCCATGCGCTGGCCTGTCGTGTAGACGACTCCCGGCACGAGTACCGCCAGAACCGTGTCATCCAGCGCCGCGATGAGGTCGGCCTCCTCGACCAACCCGCTGTCGCGGGCCGGGACTCGGCGGATACACCGCTTCGGGTCGAACCCGCGCATCGAGAGCTGCGCCGCCACGGCGTAGGAGTCCGACGGGAAGCTCAGGTCATCCAGCACCACCACAGAGCGTTCCGGACGCGCCGGGATGAGCGTCGCGAGCAACTGGTGGAGCTGCACCGTGGTGGAGGCGCCGACCGCCACCTCGTCCGGGTACGCGCCGACCCATGGAGCCACCTGCTCGGCCACCGACTCCGCAAGATCAAACCAGGGGGTCGCGGCCGAGAGCCAGCCATCCACGCCGAATCGCCCCCACTCCGCCAGGGCGCTCAGCACGGCAGATCGGGCTGAGCGGCAGCAGAGGCCGAGCGAGTTGCCATCGAGATAGGCCACCCCCGGCGGAATCTCAAACTCGGCCCGCACCGCCGCCGCGAACGAATCCGTCGAATCCAGCTCGACAGCTCGCTGCAACCAGTTCCTTGTCCCCTGCGTCACAGTCTCCATGCCACCTCAACTTACCCGGAACCGGGCCCTGGGAGTCACTCCGAGAGCGCCCTTCGGAAACCCGTGTCGACGGTCCCGGGAAGGGGCGCCCGCTCGCTTGACACGCTGAGGGGCCCTTTCTATAATGTCGCACGTTCGACGGGTGGTCGTGTCGGAGCTTGCACCGAGGTGCGGCGACGGTGCGGTCGTGCAGGGGGCGCGGTGAGAAGCGAGCCCCAAGTGGCGAACAGAACCGATCGCCGGCGTAGCTCAACGGCAGAGCAACGGTTTTGTAAACCGTCGGTTGGGGGTTCAATTCCCTTCGCCGGCTTGCTCCGGTGGGCCTCCCGGCCCCAGAGCTTG
>SYKE01000226.1 GCA_005798285.1 Actinomycetota bacterium | reverse complement strand
TGATCCGCTCGCCCATCTTCTTGGTGACGGTGCCGGCCACGATCATCATGTCGGATTGGCGCGGGGTGGCGCGAAACACGCCGGCTCCGAATCGCTCCAGATCAAACCGGGCTGCGCCGGCGCTCATCATCTCGATGGCGCAGCAGGCGAGACCAAACGTCATCGGCCACAGGCTGTTGGCGCGGGCCCAGTTCAGCACGTAGTCCAGGAATCCCAGAGCGACGTTGATCGGACCGTGCACCTTGCCTGCGGTCGCGAAGCGCAGGGCCTCGCCCGCGAAGTCTAGAAAGCCGATAACCCCACCACGATAGCGCTGAATCATCGCTACAGGCCACCTCGATGCGAAACCGCTACACCCACTTCAGCACGCCCTTGCGCCAGGCATAGGCCAGACCGAGGACCAGAATGACCATGAATACGATCATCTCGATCAGGATGAACGGCCCGATCCCCAGCCCGCGGAACCAGTGCAGCCGCACCGCCCACGGAAAGACGAAGACCGTTTCCACGTCGAAGATCACGAACATCAGGGCGAAGACGTAGAAGCGCACGTTGAACTGCGACCACGCCTGTCCAACAGGGCGCTCACCGCACTCGTACGTGGTCAGCTTCTCAGGCTTCGGCTTGCGAGGGCTGAGAAGATCTCCGAGGACGATGACGAGCGCTGTAAAGACAACGCCCAGCACGAAAAAGATGGCGATTGGTATGTGGTCAGGCAAGGGCTGCATGCGCGCCGGCTCCAGAGGCTCAAACCCTCGTCGATTGTATCACGGGCGGCGCCGGAAGCTCTCGAAGCTCCTGCTCCCGCAGTCCGGTCAGGGCCCGGGCGATCGCTCCGATGTGGAGGCTGCGAGACCCCCAGGCCGCAATTCGCACCAGGTCCGACGGATAGTCGGCCAGCAGATAGGGCTCCCGCAGAGAGACGACCACGGATCCGGAGCATCCCGAAAGCGCATCGAGGATGTCGGGATCGGTTTTCCCTCGGGCGAAAGGCCGGCCCGGCTCGGCGAGGAGCACGATGCGCTCGTGATCCGGGATTGAGGCGAGCGTGTCGGCGCGGCACGGAGCGTACCGGGCAGCCTGACGCAGGCGTCCCAACCGTTCCACCAGGGCGTGCGCGGGCTCTTCGCAGCCGGTGACGTGCCAGAGCGGGCACGGTCCGAAGTGGCCCTCGGCGCCGGGCAGCCGACCGATGGCCTGGTCCATGGCGCTCCGCTCGAGGCTCCGGGAGAGCCGGTGGGAGACCGCTCCGAGAGCGGGTCGGGGGCCCAGGCCGGCGGCATGGCGCTGAAGCAAGGTCACTCGTTCGGCAGCTTCCCGAAGCCGTTCTTCCGGCAGCGTACCCGCGCGGACGGCGTTTACCAGCGCGTCCCGCATCCGAATCTGGGTGGAGCGCGTGTGGCACACCAGGAGCGCGTCGGCGCCGGCGGCGATGGCGAGCGGAGCCACCTGCTCCGGCGGCCAACGGTCGGCGATCGCGCGCATCTCCAGGCAGTCGGTGACCACCACTCCGTTGAATCCGAGCTTCCCCCGAAGGATGTCGGTGAGAACTTTTCCGGACAGGGTAGCCGGGAGTTCGGGGTCCAGCTCGGTGAAAAGAATGTGCGACGACATCACGACCGGAGTCCCGGCGACAATGGCCCGCCGAAATGGCGCCCACTCCACTTGCTGGAGCTGAGCCGGGGACTCCCGCTGCACCGGCAGTGCCAGATGGCTATCCACGGAGGTGTTGCCGTGGCCGGGGAAGTGCTTGGCCACCGGGATGATCCCTCCCGCCAGGAAGCCCTGGATAGCCGCCACGCCGTGCCGTCCGACGAGAGCCGGATCGGACCCGAACGATCTCACGCCGATCACGGGGTTGTCGGCGTTGTTGTTGACATCGACGGACGGGGCGAAGTTGAGATCGAACCCCAGTGCGCGGAGCTGTCCGGCGAGACTGCGCGCCACCTGGTGGGTCAGTCGGGGAGTGTCCAGCGATCCGAGCGCCATGTTCCCCGGAAACACCATGCCGGGGCTCACGATCCTGCAGACCCGACCCCCCTCCTGATCGATCCCGATCAAGGGGGGTTGGGATGCGCCGGAGTGAATGGCGTCGTTCAAGGCGCGTACGCTGGGGAACTCTCCGATGTTTCGGGTGAAGAGAATGACCCCGCCCGCTCCGAGTTCTTCCACAATGAACCGCGCATGCGAGGTATAGGTGGTTGGATCCTCCCCCGGCTCTTCTCCGAATCCGCACCAGAGCACCCGTCCGGCGCACGCTTCCAACGACAACTCCAACGTCCACGTCCCCCCGCGTCTCGACCCCGCCGCATGCAGAGCGCCCGATCCCACCCACTGTTTGCCGCTATCCGCCCTGCCGACCTGCTGCTATAATGGCGCATCAGCCAGGGGTCACGGTCGGAAATCGTGCCCACGCCCTCGCGTGCGGCGGCTTGATCCGCCTCGCCGCGAAACGAAGATCAGTATCGTCATGAAGAGTGGAATCCACCCCAAGTACGTGAGCGCGAACATCCGCTGCGCTTGCGGCAGCACGTTTGAGACGCTGTCCACCCGGCCGAGCATTTCCGTGGAAATCTGCTCACAGTGCCATCCCTTCTTCACCGGCAAGCAGAAGATCGTCGATACCGAGGGTCGGGTCGACAAGTTCATGCAGCGGTTCCAGAAGGCGCAGAAGATCCAGGCCCAGCAGGCCGCCCGCACCAAGAAGTAATCCTTCTTTCGGGTCTCCAACAGAAAGCGCTCGGTTCCAGTGGCTGAACCCGTCCGCTATGGGGGGCAGGCTGTCATCGAAGGCGTCATGATGCGAGGTTCGCGTCATTTCGCCGTGGCCTGCCGACGGGCGGACGGGAGCATCCTGGTTCACGACGAGCCCGTGCCGGCGTTTTTCACCCGCTTCGCGTGGGCCCGGTGGCCGTTCCTCCGGGGCGTCTTCGCCCTGATGGATTCGTTGATACTGGGGATGAAGTCGCTGCTCTACTCGGCCAACCTGGCCATGGAAGAGCAGGCGCGTCCGCAGCCTCCCCCGCCTACCATCACGCAGGTGCTTTTGGGTCCCCTGATGCCGCTGCTGAGCGCCGGAGGCGAAGTGGGCGGCCGGCCGATCTCCAACATCAGTGTGACCGGCTCCGCGATCGGTGGGATGCTGCTCGGCCTCGGCCTCTTCATGATCACGCCCGGCCTGCTGGCGCAGCTTGCGACGCCGATCCTCGGCGAGACTCGCTGGCGTGCGGTGGTGGAGGGCCTGGTCCGCGTGGGGTTGATGCTGGGCTACATCGCGCTCATCGGCCGGATGAAAGAAGTCAAGCGGCTCTTCCAATACCACGGCGCCGAGCACAAGGCGATCAACGCGATGGAACTGGAAGGCTCGCTTTCGCTGGAATCCGCCATGCGGGCGTCGCGGATCCATCCTCGCTGCGGCACCAACTTCGTGATCACGGTGTTGATCGTGAAAATGCTGGTGGTGATGGCGCTTCCGTGGCAGACGAACCTCATGTCGATCGCGATGATGCGGGTGGCGCTGCTGCCCCTGGTGGCGTCGATCTCGTATGAGGTGATCCGGCTCGCCGGGCGGTACCGAAACTTTGCGCCGCTGCAGTGGCTGGTGACGCCCGGCCTCCTCACCCAATTGATGACCACGCGAGAGCCGGCGTCGGAGATGGTGGAAGTCGCCATCGCTTCGCTGCGCGGGGTGATGGTGCGGGAGGGCGCAACGCCCCCGGACAGCGCGCCCGCGACGACCATCGCCTGAGGATTACCGAGTGTCGGTTTGGGATAAGTTGATGGAAGTCGAGGCGCGGTTCCAGCGCCTCGAAGCCGAAATGGGCGACCCCGGCATCGCGTCCGACGCTCACCGCTATGCGCAGGTCGCTCGCACTCATTCCGAGCTCCAGCCTCTGGTCGGCCTGTATCGCCAGTTTGACGACCTGCGGCAGCAACTGGATGAGGCCCGCTCGCTCCAGCGTGAGGACCCGGATCCCGATGTTCGGGAGATGGCCACCGAGGAGATTCGCGAGTTGGAGCCGCGTCTCGCGAGCATGGAAGTGGATCTCAAACGCCTCCTCCTGCCGAAGGATCCTCACGACGAGAAGGACGTGATGGTTGAAATCCGCGCCGGCACGGGTGGGGACGAAGCTGCGCTGTTTGCCGGCGACTTGCTTCGAATGTACACCCGCTACGCCGAGCGGCAGGGTTGGAAGCCCGAATTGATGACCGCCTCCACGTCGCCTTCCGGCGGTTACAAGGAAGTCGTGCTCAACATCAAGGGCAAGGGCGCGTTCAGCCATCTCAAGTTCGAGGGCGGTCCGCACCGGGTGCAGCGAGTGCCCGTCACCGAGTCGGGGGGCCGAATCCACACGTCGGTCGCCACGGTCGCGGTGATGCCGGAAGTGGAAGAGGTGGAGGTCCAGATCAATCCGTCGGACCTCATGTGGGACACCTTTCTTTCGGCGGGCGCGGGTGGACAGAACGTGCAGAAGAACGAAACCGCCGTTCGACTGACTCACAAGCCCACCGGGATGGTGCTGACCTGCCAGGATGAGCGATCGCAGCTTCAAAACCGGGAGAAGGCGCTCCGCATGCTTCGGGCTCGTCTGTACGACATGATGCGGGCCGAGCAGGATCGCGAGGTGGGCGCCGTCCGCAAAGCTCAGGTCGCCAGCGGCGATCGGAGCGACAAGATCCGCACGTACAACTTTCAGCAGAACCGCGTGAGCGATCATCGGAACGGTCTGACCCTCATCAACCGTCTCGACACCATCCTCGACGGCGATATCGCCGACATTGTGGAGTCGCTGCGAACCTGGGACGAAGCAGCCCGGCTGGCAGGTGAAGAAGACGCCTGATCTTCGGGGGGTTGAAGGGAGCGACGCGTCGGTGGCAGTCGTTCTCTCTCGCGCCACGGAGCGACTCCGTGCGGTGGGGGTGGATTCACCCCGCCTCGATGCGGAGCTTCTCCTCGGCCATGTGTTGGGCAAGAGCCGGACTTACCTCGCCGCGCACGGTCCGGACACTCTTCAGGAGTTCGAACTCGAGGCGTTCGAGGCGATGCTGGATCCGCGACTCAGGCGCGTGCCTCTGCCCTACATCCTGCATCGCTGGGAGTTTCGGGGCCTCGAGCTTGAGGTGGGTCCGGACGTTCTGATCCCCCGGCCGGAGACCGAGTTGCTGGTAGAGGCCCTGCTCGATCGGGCGCCGCCTTCCGGCAGGGTTCTCGACATCGGCACGGGCTCGGGCTGCGTCGCGATCGGCGCGGCGTACGCCCGTCCCGATCTGGCCCTCATCGCCCTCGAACGTGACTCCGGCGCGGCGCGAGTCGCCGAACGAAATGTTCTCCGCCACCGTCTGACCGACCGGGTGCGAGTATTTCACGGCAGCTTTCCCGAGGATCTGCCCCATGCTCTGGGCGGGGGGACCGTCGATATCGTCGTCAGCAACCCGCCGTACATCCCTTCGGCCGAGCTGCCCGCGCTGCAGATCGAGGTACGAGCGTACGAACCAGCTCTGGCGCTCGACGGCGGCCCCGACGGCTTACGGTTCTACCGTGCATTCGCCGAGCTTCTTCCCGCGTGCCTCGTCCCCGAGGGGGCGGCGCTGATGGAGGTCGGCGCCGGTCAGGCGTCTGAAGTTACGGTGTTGCTGGCCGAGCGGGGTTGGCGCTGCCTGGAAGTACTGCGGGATCTGGCCGGCGTGGAGCGTGTCGTGGCGGCACGCAGGCCGAGATGACGAAGGGTGAACAGATGACAGTTCCCAGGGTGGTTTCCTCCGGGGCGCCGGTTGCCTCGTCGGCCTTCGGAGACCGGCTGCGCGGGGTCCTCACGCGGCCTTCACGAACCTTCGACGCGATGACGGACCCGGACGCCTGGGTTTTTCCGGCGATCGTGATGTTCCTAGGCTACCTCGTGTACATGCTGGCCTCGGGTGTGAGAGCCGCCGAGTTGATGCATCGCCTGATGGACGAAAGCGGCAGCAAGATCACTTCGCAGCGGGAGGGCGGGGAGTTCTTGAGTCTGATGTCCATCTGGATGGGCTCCGCCCAGATCTACTCCTCGACCTACGGCGCCCCCTTTGCGGCCGCGGCGAGCTGGATGGCCCGAACCGCCATCTTCATGGGACTGGGTCGACTCCTGGGAGGAGCGGCCGTGCCCTGGGGTCGGGTGGCAAGCATGGTGGGATGGTCGTGGACGCCCATCTTCATTCATTACGTCGGGCTGGGCCTGGCCATCCTGCTGATTCCCGCAGTTGCCAATTGGGTTATCCCGATCTCCACTAGCGGCGCCGTGAACAGCAGCCGGGTCTACACCGATAGCCTCCGCGCGAGTGTGTTCCTCTCGGCCTCGCCGTTCGTGCTCTGGAATCTTGCGCTGTGTGTCTGCGGGGTCCGAACCCTCTTCCGTCTCAGCGGGCTGAAGGCGGCGGTTGTCGTCTTGCTGCCCACCGTGGTGCAGCTTGGGCTGCAGTACGCCGCCTTTGAACTGTTTCGAGCGTTCGGATCCGGCGCCGGCTAGCCGGTTCCGCGACCGGTGCGGGATGGGCGGCGCGCCAGGCGTTGGCGCGGCTGCTGATCGGCGGCTCCGGCCGGAGCGGGCCGTGCGGCCGCCTGAGCCGCGCGAGATCGGCGCCGCCGGACCACGGCGGCGATGAGCGCCTGGGGCCGGCTTCGAAGCCACTCGGCTCGTCCGGCCAACGCGCGCAGAAGCTCTGCTCGCCGCGCCGATCGAGCGCTCCGAGGCTCCTTCGAGGATGCTCGCGGCTCGGCGCCGGCGAGGGTGGGCGAAGCGGCGGTTGGGCCGGGCCGCTCGGACTTCGCGAGGTAGCGCAGCGGATTGACGGCCTCGCCCTTTAGGTAGACCCCCCAATGCAGGTGGGGTCCCGTGGCGGCGCCCGTATCACCCACCCGTCCGATCCGGTCTCCCGGTTTCACGCGCTGGCCCCGCCGGGCTTCGATGGAGCTGAGGTGGGAGTAGAAGCTGGTGATCCCCCGACCGTGGTCGAGCACCACCGTACCGCCGTACTTCTGGAGCCACTTCGCGAGAGTCACTCGTGCCGTACCGGGCGCCTCCACCGGCTCCCCGTGGGGCGCCGCGAGATCGATGCCCTGATGCCGCCCCGCCGGGACGCCGTTGCGGAACCGCTCGACTCCGAAAGGGGACGATACCCAGGCTCGGACCGGCAGCTTCCAATCTCCGCGGGAGAAGCGCCGCTTGCTGGCGGTACGAAGAGCGGCGATTACCTCGGAGTCGGCCTCCGCCGCGTCCGGCAGGTGGTACAATCGGGCTCGATCCGAGGCCATTTGCAGGTGCTGCGCCCTGGCGGCCGGCTTCCGGGGCGAGCGGGTTGTGCGCTCGGTCTTTCCGCCGCGCCTCCCCGTGTTCGCCTTCGAAGGAAACGGAACCCCCACAAGGCAAAGGATCGTCAAAGAGACGACCGCAGCGCGGCAGCGACCCGCCGCCCGGATTCGCCGATGCGAGCCGGGTTCGAGATCAAAGTTCGGGTTCACCCTCTGGAAGGACCACTGTGAAGCCTCGCCTGATTCACTCCGCCGTTTTTGGGGTCTTGCTGACCTGTGTCGCAGCCTCAACGCCTGCACTCTCCGATCCGCTCCCCGCGCCGAGCACGCCGCTTCGCGACTACCTCGGTGTGGGTGTGCTTCAGGTCGACGTTCCCAGCGGCTCGGCGAACGGCTCCGAGGGACTCTCCCTCGTGATGCCGATGCGCCAGGCCTATGTGGCCCCCGACCGAATCCTTCTGGAGATGGTGGTCCTTGGGCAGAATCAGGTGGCGCTGGCCACCCGAGACTCCGAACGCACCTGGAACACGCTCTCCAATTACATCGTCGTCCGTTCGTTCAGAAACCTGGACCCGAATGCGCCGAGTCCGATCCCCACTGCGCGAATGTCGATGGCGGCGATCGGCCGGGCGATCCGGGACTCGGACGCGGGCAAGCTGCTTCCGGAAGAGAATCTGGATGAGCTCAAGAAAAAACTCCAGGCCCGGTCGGACGAGTTGACGGCCCGCCGGGACAAGATGAAGTCCGAGGATACGGTGGACGGCATCCGCAAGAAGAACGAACTCGCGGCGGAGCACTCCCAGGTGCGCGACGATCTGGCCCAGATCGAGGTCCGCCGGAAGTACCCCTGTCTGGTGGTGGAGTTCACGAACAAGGAAATCGCCCCGGTTTTGCTCGCGAAGGGCCTCATGCGTCCCGGCGCTCTTCCCCTCATCGAGAAAGGGAAGACCACCATCTGGATGACTCGCGCCGAGGGTTTACCGGTGAAGATCGTCACCACCGGCAACGACGGCAAGAATGCCATCTACGGCTGTTTCTTCGATGTCCAGATCAACGGTGGACTCAAGGCGGAGCAGCTCAACATCCGAGCGCCCGAAGGGACCCGGCTCTTGAATGTGATCGTGGACCTGAGAAACCGCAACTGGGAAGACCAGATGGAGCGGGACACCGCGACGGTCACTTCGCGACTGGAGAAAGAGCAAGAGCGAGCCGTCCGCGATCGGGCCACCCAACAACTCAACAACGGCAAGCAGAAGAAGCGGTAGCCGGAGCCACGCTCTCGCGGCGACCGCATCCTCCGCCGGGAGAGCTTCTCACTCCCACGCATGGGGTGATCCGCCGGAAGGCGCCTCCCTACTGGATTGGCATCGAGTACCTCGCGAGCCGTCTCGGCGGTGTGCGCTTCCTTCATCCGTCAGTCACCTCCCCAGAGGCGGCCTCGCCGGCAGCGACACTCCACGCTTCCTCAATGGCGGCTTCCAGCGCTTCTTCAGTTGGAAACGTCCGAGTCGCTTTGACTGCCAGTACTCCGGCGAGAGAGCGACGGTGCCTGGGAGGCCGGAATTCCAGCACGACTCGGTCATCCTCGATCCGCTGAAAAGCCCGCCAACCGGGTTCGATGCCCAACCGGTCCCGAATCTCCTTTTCGATTGTGACTTGCCCCCTGGTTCCTACAAGAGTGCTCATGTCCTACCTCCGTTGTTCGGTATGCCTGAGTGTAGCCCGGAGGACCGCGCCGAACCGCAGTTCAGCCCTTGAAGAAACCGGGGCCGCCCAGGCGACCTACGTGGTTTCCACCAACACCCCCCTCGTCCATCGTCATCCTTGGACTTGACCCGCGGATCCAGCGGTGTAGGTGCCGCAAGCAGTTCCAGTGAAGCGCGTCCGACCGAGCCAGTTGGGGCGACGCGCCGAGTCCTGGCGAATGGATCCCCGCTTTGTGGGGTAAGTCTCCGCCCAATGCGACTTCTGCGGGGATGACGGGGTGGGCGCCCACACGGGGGCCCACCGCCCGAAGCGAGGGGATTCGTGGCATAAGCGAGGCCAGGAGACATCGTCATCCTTGGGCTTGACCCGAGGACCCAGCGGCGTAGGTGCCGCAAGCAGTTCTCGACAAGCGCGCATGGTCAAGTCTGCCAGGGCGACGCGCCAGGGCGTTGTGAAGGGATCCCCGCTCTGTGGAGCGAGTGTCCGCCCGATGCGTTATTTGCGGGGATGACGATCGCGGGGATGCGCACGCGGAGGATTCCCGCAGCCCGAAGCGAGGGGCCTCGTGCCACCCGCCGGGCCAGGAGACTTCGTCATCCGCGGGTCAAGCCCGAGGATGACGATGTTCGAGAGGTGGGTCGGTGGAAGCACTCGGTACGTGCTCCACGCGGGGGCGGTTCGGCATGTGCGGACGGTGGACGAAGAGTGGAGTGCTCACCCGGATACAGGCAGCGTTTCGGACAACGTGCCCGGGTGTGCCGGCCATCTCGCGGCGACCGCCGAATGTCGTGGAAGTGCGCCCCGGTTCAGTGACGTCTGCTCAGAGGCATTCGGCATGCAGCGCGAGCCGACGCAGTTGCGGCGACCCTGAGTCGGCCGTGCGTGATCGGGACCGGGGTTCGCGGCTCGGACGAAGCCTCGCCATCCCGTTCTCTTGAGAGTGTGAATACGGTCGGGAGTGCGTGGTCTTGCGATGCAGGTAGTAAGCCCGAACGTGTCGTCTGTTCACCCGGACGTGGCGGTCGACGCGGTCACCCCTCATCTCCACGACGTGCGGAGACTGTAGATTGAATCGCTTTTGCAATACCTCTGGAGGGCATGTTTGCGCTGCGAATTAACAATCTAACCGGTCAAGGATCATGACTTTAGCCGGGTCGCTATTCAGCCACAGCGACACCCGGTTCAAAGGGGAGAAATGGCGCTCAAAGCTGGAGACGAAATTGGGCAGTACGTGCTCCAGGCGCGACTTGGGAGCGGCGGATTCGGAAGTGTGTGGAAGGCCATCCGCAAGGGGTCGCTGATCGAGATACCCGTTGCGGTCAAGGTCAGCCACGAAGATCTGTCGTCCGAGGAAGTCGGGGACCGAGCGGTGGAGCAGTTGCTCGCGGAGGCCAGGGCTTGGGTCAGCGCATCCGGACATCGAAACGTGGTGCCGGTGCAAGATGCTGGGATCTGGGACGGCCACCTCCTGCTCGTATCGGAATTGATGACGGAGGGGTCGCTTCGCACTCACCTGAATCGGGTGGGAGCTCAGCCGATGCCGGCGGTGGAAGCAGTGCGGCTGACCCTCGGAGTCCTCGCAGGGCTCGAGCACCTTCACGGGCTGGGAATTGTCCACCGCGACCTGAAGCCGGAGAATATCTTGCTTCAGAAGGGGGATCCAAGGATCACGGATTTCGGGATCGCGCGCTTCGCTACCCGATCTACGCAAACTCGAGGGTACTCGGGCACCCTGCAGTACATGTCGCCGGACGCGTTCGAGAACCGGGTGTCACTTCAGATGGATCTGTGGGCCGTCGGTGTGATGTTGTTCGAGATGCTCGCCGGGTTCCGGCCATTCGATGGCGCGAACGAAGCCCAACTCATACGCGCAATCCTTATTGACCCGGTGCCGACGCTCCCAGGAGAGGCTACTGCGGTGCTGCAGCCGGTGGTGCAGCGGGCGCTAGAGCGCGAGGTATCTCGGCGATTCACGTCCGCCGAGCAGTTTCGACGGGCACTCGAAGTAGCGTGGCTGGCCCCGGCGAACTCCGCGCTGCGGGCTGCGGCTCGATCGAAGTCTCCAGCTGCGGCGCCTCCAGCAACTCCGACCGCGACCAGCGCGCCGGCGGCGGGGATGGGAAATCAGAGGCCGCTGGCAGGAACCCCGCCACTTCCTGATGCGCCGGTCCAAGCGGCCGCACCGCCCGCGAAGAACTCCCCAGCGAAGTGGCGGACTCTCCTTGTGCTGGGAGCAGCGTCCCTGGGAACAGTGTTCTGGGTTACGGGGCTGTAGAATGGATTTGCCCGACCGACCTACTTGCCAGTGACTTATCCGCCTGGGAGCACTCTCCTCAAACTGGGTGGGGAAGTCGTCGGGTTAGCACGAATTCCAGCAGGGGAGTTCATGATGGGCGCCCTCGCATGGGACTCGCGGGCTGACACTGACGAAAAGCCGGCACACCGGGTGAGGATGAGCGGATTTGAGATCGGGGTGACAGAAGTGACGGTGGGACAGTTCCAGGCATATTGCCGCGCGACGGGCAAGGAGATGCCGAAACAAGAAGACTGGAACAACACGCAGCAGCACCCAGTGCACAACGTGACCAAGGGTGAGGCGGGTGGATACTGCGATTGGGCGACGAGCGAATTGAAGCGGCAGGGCTTGCCGGGGATGGTGAGGCTGCCGACGGAAGCGGAATGGGAGTACGCGGCTCGGGGCGGAGCGACCGGGATCGGTGGAAAGCCACTGCACAGATATCCGTGGGGAGACCGGGTGCCTGCGAGAGGCGAGGCGCTAGCGAACTCCTATGGGAAAGAGGACGGTTATGAATACGCGGCGCCGGTGGGACAGTTCAAACCAAACGGATATGGGCTTCGAGACATGGCGGGGAACGTGTGGGAGTGGTGCGAGGACCTATACGATGAAGGGTACTATGCCAGGAGCCCTGTGGATAACCCGGAAGCATTTGGGCGATCAGCACCGAGACTTTGTGTTCTTCGTGGGGGCTCGTGGAGCTACTACGCGGTCAACCTCCGCGCGTCGCTCCGCAGCGGGTTCCAGCCCGACTACCGATACTTCTACTTTGGGTTCCGCGTGGCTAGTGGTCTGTCAGGGCGGAGTTGATTCTTCACCGGAGCCTCGGACGAAGATGTGATTCACTTGGTGTGGAGGTAATCCCTGTGCCCAAGAAATACCGCGTGACGCTCACACCAGACGAACGCGAGCAGTTGTCCGCT
>SYKE01000225.1 GCA_005798285.1 Actinomycetota bacterium | reverse complement strand
GAACATGTGCTGCATCAACACGGGGTCGCCGCCGAGCTTCGGATCGAAGATCCCGACGTGGAGGAACCGGTCGGCCAGCAGCGCCAGAAGGGTGATGGCGACGACGGGGGTTCCCAACACCTGGATCAGACTGGTGGCGTAGTGTCCCCAGATGAAGAGCGGCAGGCGGAACCAGGTCAGGCCGGGCGCTCGCATCTTGTGGATGGTGACGATGAAGTTCAGTCCCGTGAGGATGGACGACATCCCCGCCAGAAACCCGCCGATCAGAACCAGCGACACACTTCCATACGCGTACTGCGTGGAGAGCGGCGCATAGAAGGTCCAACCGGTATCGACGCCTCCCCCGAGGATCGCCACGAGACCGATCAAAGCGCCGATGATGTAAACGTACCAGCTCAGCAGGTTGATCTTGGGAAACGCCAGATCCTTGGCCCCGATCATCATCGGCACCAGGAAGTTCCCCAGGACCGCCGGAATGGACGGGATCAGGAAGAAAAAGACCATCACGATGCCGTGCATCGAGAACATCTTGTTGTAGGTCTGAGGCTCCATGATCGCGCCGTGCGGCGCAAGAAGCTGCAGACGCACCATCGCGGCGCCCAGCCCGCCCAGGAGGAACATGATCGAGACCGATATGAGGTACAGGATCGCGATCCGCTTGTGGTCGACGGTGAACAGCCACGATTTCCAGTCGTAGCCCGCGTTCAGGTAGTGCTCGTCAGGCATGCGCGGCTCGGTATCCGGCGCAATCGGCGCCGCGATTAGCCGGTCCTCGCTGACGGTGGTGGCACTCATCGCGTAGTTCCTTCTTTAGCGAGTCCCGCCGGACTCGCCCAACATTTTCTTGACGTTATCGGGCACGAACCCGGTGCGGGCCTTGTAGTCCTCTTCGGTCAGGCTGTTGGTGATGTCCCGCTTCCTGGCCTCGGCCGGGTTATCGGCGCTCAACGTTCGGATGTAGGCGATCAACTTGAACACCTCTTCCTCGGTCAAATGATTCTTGAAGCTGGGCATCACCGGGCGGAAGCCGCCGGCAACCTCTCTCTCGGGCAGCAAAATCGCATCGTGCAAGTACCGGGTGTCGGCCAACACCGTGGTGGCGTTGATTTGATCCAACGGCACGCCCGGCTTGGGAATCTGCACCGGGACGGGTCGCCCGTAGATTCCCTCCAGGGCGGGAGCCCGCACCATCGACCCGGCGCCGTGGCAACCGCCGCAGCCATACCGTCGGAAGAGACGAGCTCCCTCCTGAACCGACGTCGCCTGGTTGCTGCCTTCGCGGAGCCACTTCTCATACTCGGCCGGTTCCATCGCGTAGACAGTACCCACCATCTTCGAATGGTCCGTGCCGCAGAACTCCGCACAGAACAGGTGGAACTCGCCCGGACGGGTCGCCTCGAACCACATGGTGGTGAACTGGGCGGGGAACACATCCATCTTCACCCGGAACGCGGGTATGTAAAAGGCGTGAATCACATCCTCGGACGCCATGGTCAACTTGATGGGCCGACCCACGGGGATGTGGAGTTCGTTGTTCTCCCAGCGGCCGGTGGGCTGCTGCATCTTCCACATCCACTGCTTACCGACCACGTGAATGTCCAGCGCATTCGGCGGGATCCGCTTCATATGGAGGTACAGAAAGGCGTTCCAGACGAACATCCCGAGCACGATGATGAGCGGGATGACCGTCCACACGAGCTCAACCATGTCGCTGTGGGTTGGGGCGTGCGAGCGGTCGACCCGCGCACCCTGGCGATACCGCCAGACCAGAACGCCAAGCGCCACAAAAATCAGGAGAGAGAACAGGATGGCATTCGCGGTGATCACCGCGAACAGCGCATCCACCGCCCCCGAGACGGTCGACGCCCCTCCCAGAAGGACTAACGGTCCAATCACGGAGACTTTCCCCCTATCCCTTACCCGCAAGGCCGGCGGCGGCGAGTGAGTGCGCACCCATCCGGTCGCGTCGACGAGCAATAACGACTCCGCCGATGATCAAAGCCACGGTCACGATCCCCAGCGTACGAACCAACGCCATCACCGCAAGCGCATACTTGCCTGTGGTTGGGTTGTAGTGAAAACAAAGAAGCGCCAGTGCGTCGAGCGGCGAACCGATTCGATTCTTACTGGCCTCTACCAGCCCCAGGCGCATGTCGCGGGGTGGGTAGTCGAGCCGAAAGTAGTAGTGCGACACTTTTCCCTCCGGGGTCAGGATCATCACACCATCCGGATGTGCGTACTGATCGGTAAGAGTGTCGAGGTAGTAGTGAAACCCGACGGCCGCAGCCAGACGATCGATCGTGGCCTTTGAACCGGTGAGAAAGCGCCATCCGGCATCGGCCTGGGGGCGGCCGTACTCGGCCATCAGGCGATCCTTCATGTCTTTCCCCAGCTCCGGCCCTTCCCGCGGATCGATGCTGACGATGAGCAGATTGAACTCCTTGCCCGGCGTGAACTGAATCTGCTTCAGGCTGTCGGTCAACACCCGCACCTGTTCGGCGCAGAGCATCGTGCAGCGGAACTGAATCATCATCAGCATCACCGGCTTGCTGCCCAGGTAGTCGCTGAGGCGAACCGACTTCCCTTGCTCGTCCTGAAACGCGAGGTCGGTCGGCACTTGCTGATTGAGGCGCTGATCCAGCCGCACCTTCTTCAGCGCCGCGTCACGCGGGTCAGGAGCAGTCGCACCACTTTGCGCCCGGGCGTTGCCGGAACCCGCCACAAACAGGCCCGCACCCAGAATCGCCGCGCCGATGCAACTGTTGAAACGGAGGTTCATCGAAGCCTATTCTCAGTGGACAACCCGCCACTGGAGTCTGAGGGCATTCTATCCTGTGCGCCTTCGCCACCTTCGCCGGCCGTGGCCACCTGGGCAGCGGCCGGGGGCAGCGAGGCCACGCCCTCCTCCGCCTTCCAGAGGCCGAGCTTCTCCAGTTGGTGCTCCTCGTCGGCGCGAACCTGCTCCAGGTACTCCATCGGCCCAATCACCATCGACTTCTTCCAGTCCGGGTTGTCGGCGATGTTCGGCAGCAGCCGGGGCCGCGGCGGCGCCTGCTGACGCCTCAGCATCTCCGGCATCTGCGCGTCCCTGGCGTCTTCCATCTTCGCATACTGGCCATAGGCAAAGAACATCCCTATGAACACCACGATGGTGAAGGCGAAGAGAATCGCGAAGCTGATGAAAATGGGGGGCAGGATGACATCCCGCTCCTCGTGACCCGTAACCACGGAGTAGGACTGCGTGCCCTGCGGAGTGGTTCTCTCGGGCTCGTAGTGCGAGTCGGGATTCGGGGCCTGCTTCGCGGGAATGCTATGCATGGCTCACCACCTCGTGAAGATGCGCCTGAAGACGCGGGTCGTGGAATGGTACGATCGGCTGATCTCTCATGGCCCTCGCCCAACTGAAGAGCCAGATGCCCCCAATCAACAGCGGAGCCCCCAGGTCGGACCAGTTCAAGGTCACCTGCTCGCTGAAGGTCGGTTTCACCAGCCACCACAAATCAATGAACCGCATCAGCAGGATCAACACGGCAAGCGCTCCCAGGCGCGATGGACTCCGCTTCATTCCGCTGTTGGTGAGGAGCAATAGGAACGGGGCGGCGAAGTGGAACGCGATCAGCGAAACCGCGACCCAGCGCCAGGAGCCTGTGGAGCGGAACTGGTACCAGGTCAGTTCTTCCACGGTGTTCCCGGAGTACGTGATGAGGTACTGCGAGAACGACATGTAGGCCCACAGCATCACCATCGCGAGTGTGAAGTTACCCAGGTCTCTGAAGTACCTCCCGAGCCCCTTGACCAACGGGGAATCGCCGGCGAGTTGCCACACCAGGAACAGCATCAGCGCCATCGTGGAGAGCGCCTGGGACGCGACGAACAGCAGTCCAAAGATGGACGAAGTCCAGTGGGGAGTCAGCGACATCACCCAGTCGACCGATGCGAACGTCACCGTGATCACATAGATCAGGATGCCGAAACCGCCGAGCCGGTTCACTTGATCCAGGGTTGACTTGTCCGCGCCCGTGTTGAACCGCCGCCCGAGCCTGATGGCGGCTGTGGAAAAGCCCCACCAGATGCCGAAGTAGGCCAGCCATCGGGCGAGGAAGAAGGGAGTGGCGAACCAGTCGGCCTTGAAGCCGGAGAGTTCGTGCCCGGGATGGGGCTGATACCAGGCGTACAGGTTACCGAGGAAGAGCCCAGCGATCACCGGCGCGGAGAGGAGCGCCGCCAGAGGGATGAGGCTTGCCCCCGCCTCGATGAAGCGTCGAATAACGAAGCCCCAACCGCCCCCAACTGTGTGGTGGAGGAGGAGCAAGGCCATCGATCCGCAGGAGATGCCGGCCCAGAACACCCACGCAAACAGGTAGGAGTGGTAGAAGGACTTCTGCTCGGTGAAGAAGGTCAGCGCGCACAACACCGCGCCGATCACAGTGGCAACGAGGGCGCCCGAGGAGAGCTTGTTCAGCTTCTCTCCCATCAGTTCCGTCGTCGTTACCTGGAGTTCTTGAACGTTCACCAGTCAAATCCCCTAGGAAGGCCGCGGCCGTCCGACTCAATGTCCGTGGCTAATGCGCGGCGCCACCCGAAGGTGCGGCCCCACCATGTTCCGCGGCGCCCGCGGAAGGCGCGGCCGCGCCGTGAGAGGTGTCGCTCGGATCCGGCGTGCGCAGTCCGCGCACCGGATCCAGAATCCCGCGCTCGCGGGCCCTGATCAACTCAAACTCCCAGACGTTGTCCGGAACCTCGGGACGAGTCTTTTGCAGCACCCGGATGTAGGAGGCGATAGCCCACCGATCCTGCACCGAAATCCGCTCGGCCTGGCTGTACATCACTCCGTAGCCGTTGGACATCACATCGAAGAAGTGTCCGACCGGCGCCTCTCGGAGTCGCTTGATCGCGTAGTCCGGAGGATGCGGGAACCCGCGCTTGACAATCATTCCGGCGCCGTTACCCAGACGACCGTGACACGGCGCACAGCCGAGGTTGTACCGCTCCTGCCCGCGCTCCAGCAGCGCCGCAGTCACCGGGACCGGCGACTCCTTGACCAGTTTGCCCTCAATTCGAGCACTCAACACTGAATCGTGTCCGGAACGCTGCCCTCGAGCGACCGTCCCGATCACGGGCGCGCGCGCCGACGAGAGGCGTCCGCCGATCGTGGATGCCTCCATCGGTTTCAGTCGGGACTCATTCCACATCGACACGGCCTGGAACTTGTAGTCCCGCGTGCATCCGGCGGTCATCGCCGCGCAGACCAGAGCGCTGATCGCCCCCAGTTGCTTTTGCCAGGATGATCCCACGATGACCTCTACTTTTTGCTCTCTCGGACTTCGGAAACCTGGAGGCCGCCCAGGCCCTCCAGGAACTTCCGAGTTGCTTCCGCATCGAACTGCTTATCTCGAGCTTCCACACAGAGGAAGAACCGATCGCTGCTGACCCCATCAAAGTTCGGGGCGTTGAAGATGGGGTGGTAGGGCTCGGGTAGGCCGTTCAAGACGAACATCGCCGCCACACCCGTCAACGCTGCCAGCAGCACCGTGCACTCGAAGGTGATCGGGATGAACTGGGCCCACGGGATCAGCGCCCGGCCACCGATGTTCACCGGGTAGAGCCACGCGCTGGTGACGGCCAGAAGCCCAAAGCCTCCGACTCCGCCGGCGATCCCAGCGCCGAACATCAACCACGGCACCTCCACCTGATGCTGCCCCAGGGCCTCGGAAAGCGCCTCGATAGGGAACGGCGAATAGCCTTCGACCCGCTTGTAGCCGGCATCCCGCGTCTTGCGCGCGGCTTCCACCAGAGCTTCCGGGTCGTCGAATTCGACGCTGATGCCGTAGAGCGGCTGCAGCCCCGCTTCCGCGGCGCTGCTATGAGCCAGAGTTTGCGACATGTCTCTCGTTCCCTCGGTCCTAGTGGCTCGCGTGGCTGTGCGCGTGCTGATGCGATCCTGGCGCGTCGTGCCCACCGTGCACGTGCTTCTGATGGTGGATCAACTCGCGCATTTCCGCGATGGAGATCACCGGCAGAATCCGGCAGAAGAGCAGGAAGAGCAAGGTGAAGAAGCCCATGGTGCCGAGGTAGATCATCCAGTCGATGTGGGTCGGATGATAGAGGGCCCAGGACGACGGCATGAAGTCGAAGCTCAAGCTCGTCACGATGATGACGAACCGCTCCAGCCACATCCCGATGCTCACGGAAATCGACACGGCCACCAGGCACGGGATGCTGGTTCGGCACTTCTTCATCCATAGAACCTGCGGGATGATGCCGTTGCAGACGATGAGCATCCAGTAGGACCATGCGTACGGGCCGAACATTCGGTTGTTGAACGTCATATACAGCTCATACTTGTTGGAACTGTAGGCCCCGAAGAAGACTTCCATGATGTAGCCGTAGAAGACGATGAGCCCGGTGGCGAGCATCACCTTCCCCATGTTCTCCAGGTGCCTCATCGTAATGACGTCGCGCAGGTTGCAGACCGCGCGGAGCGGCACCGAGAGCAGGATCGTCATCGCAAAACCGGCAAACACGGCTCCGGCCACAAAGTAGGGCGGGAAGATCGTGGAGTGCCAGCCCGGAACGATGCCCACGGCGAAGTCGAAGCTGACGATGGTGTGGACCGACAACACCAACGGGGTGCTGAGACCGGCGAGCAGCAGGTAGACCTGCATGTACCGTCGCCAGTGCAGCGCCGAACCGCGCCACCCGAGCGCCGCCATCCCGAACAGCACTTTGGCCATTCGAGAGGTGGACCGATCGCGGAGCGTGGCGAGGTCAGGAACGAGACCCACATACCAGAAGACCGCGGAGACGGTGAGGTACGTCGAAATCGCGAACACGTCCCACATCAGCGGGCTGCGGAAGTTCGGCCACAGTTCCATACTGTTCGGCAGCGGGAACATCCAGTAGGCATACTGGTGCCGGCCGACGTGGAGCAGGGGATACATTCCGGCCTGAACCACCGCGAACAGCGTCATCGCCTCGGCGAAGCGGTTGATCGAGGTGCGCCAGTTCTGGTGGAGCAATAGCAGGATCGCGGAGATGAGCGTTCCGGCGTGTCCGATACCGATCCACCAGACAAAGTTGATGATGTCGAAACCCCAGCCGTTCGGCTGGTTGTTCCCCCACACACCCACCCCGAAGAGGATCGTGATGATCATCCCCGTGGCCATCACGCCGGCCATACCCAGAGCGAAAATGACCCCGAGCAGCCAGACAGGGCTGACCTTCGGGCTCATTGAGATCCCGGTGATCTTCTCCGTAATGGAGGTGTAATCGTGCCCGGGTTGGATAATGTCGAACGTCTCGCGCTGATTCGACGCCAGCATAGGATTCGCCATCTTTAGTGACCTTCCGCCCCGTGGCTATCGGCGGCCCCGTGCTCCCCAGCGGGCGCCGAGTGCGCCGCGCCTGCGGAGTGTGACGTGTCGAGATCCGGATGCGGGTTTCTCAGTTTGGCCAGATACGCAGTGCGGGGGCGAATGTTCAGCTCTTCAAGGAGCTTGTAGCTCGTCGGGTCGGAGGCGAGCTGCCGCACGCGACTGCCCTTGCCGTCGTTCCCCGTTCGATCATTCAGGTTGCCGAAGTAGATGGCCTGGCTCGGACAGACCTGCTGGCAGGCCGTCACGATGTCGCCGTCACGAAGCTCGCGCTCTTCCTTCTCGGCCTCAATCCGTGCGTTGTTGATGCGCTGGATACAGAAAGTGCACTTCTCCATGACCCCACGGCTGCGCACCGTGACATCCGGGTTCTTCATCATCTGAACGAGCCCGTTCTGCTGATCGCTGTACTGCAGATAGTTGAACCGTCGCACCTTGTAGGGGCAGTTGTTCTGGCAGTACCGAGTGCCCACGCAGCGGTTGTAGACCATCTCATTGATCCCCTCCGCGCTGTGGGTGGTGGCGCCGACCGGACAGACCGGTTCGCAGGGCGCCTTTTCGCAGTGCATACAGGCCACCGGCTGGAAATGCGTATCCGCGTTCTCAGGCGGGCCGGCATACCAGTGGTCAATTCGGATCCAGTGCATCTCGCGATTTCGCAGCACCTGGTCCTTGCCGACCGTGGCCACATTGTTCTCTGCCTGACAGGCAATGGTGCAGGCGTTGCAGCCGATGCAGGCGTTGAGGTCGATAACCATCCCCCATGCCGCAATCGTCGTGCCGTTGTAACCCTCACCTTCCCATGTGTCGGGACCTTTGACGACCCCTTCCTTTGCATCGGAAGTGAAGTCGCTTGGGAAGAGCGACGGCAGGTTCTCGGGTAAGTGAACTTCCGAGTGCATGAAGTGCGGGTCTCGGGGTTCCGCCTTCAACTGACCGAGCGTTCCGTGCTTGTAGAAGTCGCGGTCCATGGGGTCGTAGTAGACCTGCGCCACGGCCAGCGTGAACTTCCCCTTCCCCTTTCCGATCGTTCCACCCCGGGAAAAACCGGGCTCGGCGGACGTTCGGAGTTGGTAAGCATTGAATCCGTTACCGGTGCCCAACTTTCCGGCCCGAGTACGACCGTATCCGAGATGGATGGTGACCACATCATCGGGTTGGTTGGGAAGCAGCCACGCGGCGGCGGTCACGCTCTCCCCACCGGATCGCACCTCGATGAGATCGCCGTTCGTGACCCCCAGAGCTTTGGCCTTTCGGGTGCTGATGTGTGCGGCGTTGTCCCACGTGATGGTCGTCAGCGGCTTGGGCAACTCCTGCAGCCAGGCATTGTTGGCGAACCGGCCATCCCAGATACAGGGGTCGGGACGGAAGAGGATTTCGACATCGGTCGCCGTGCCGTCCTCGGCGGCGGGTCCCTCCGCGGGCGCCTGGGCTGCCCCCACGGCTGCGGCGGGAGACTCCCCGGGAACGAAACCCTGATGGATGGTCTCGTGCCACCACTTTTCGAAGGCCACACTGAAGACCGGCTTGCCCGCCGAGTCGGGACGCATGCCATCGCCGGGCCGAGGCAACACACCGCCTCGTTTGACGAACCAGTGTTCCTGCAAGATTTCGCGCCCGCCGCGATCGCCCTCACCCAGAATGGCCGCCAGCAATTCCGAGGCGGTGTGAGACTCGTACAGGGGTTGAATGAGCGGCTGCATCAGCGTCACGACACCGTCGTAAGCCCTGGAATCGCCCCAACTCTCCAGGGGATGCGACAGGGGCAACTGCCAATCGCTGAGCACCGCCGTCTCGTCTTCATAGAGTCCAAGGTGGATCTTGGTTTTGACCGTGGAGACAGCCTTGATGAACTCGACATCCGCAGGCGCTGTGTAGACGGGGTTGCAGCCGATGGTTACCAGGGTGCTGACCTTACCCCCCGCCATCTCCGCAACCAAAGCCTTGAGGGACGTTGAACCCTCACCAAACCGGACTTCCGGCGGGGTGATGTAGGTGACGGTGGAGCCCACGGCGCCAAGCGCGGAGTTGATGGCTGCGGCAAGGGCGTGAACCCGAGCCGGCTGCTGACTGCCCGCGATGGCAAGTCCCTTCGACCCGGCGCTCTTCAGGTCTGCCACGAGCGCGCGGAACCAGCGATCTTCCACTTTGTTCGGGGCCGCGGGAGAACCCCCAACGAGGGCGGACTGCACGGCACGGGCCAGGCCTTCAATGGCGCTCGGTGCGATCCGAATGACGTGATCGGCGGCGACCCCGGTTATGCTCGGCGACCCCTCCGCCACCCAGAGGCGGTTCATCTCCAGCCGATCTTCCCGCACGTTGCGCCCGGCGGCAAAGTCGCGAGCGTACCGGACCGATCCCGGTTCATCGACCAGGAAATCGGAGTCGAGCGAGAGGATCGTGGTGGCCCGATCCACATGGTAGACCGGCGCGAGCTCCTGGCCGAACGCCAGACGGCAGCCCTCATAGGCATTCTCGCGTGAGACCGGCTCGTGGATGTAAACCCTGGCTTCCGGGAAGCGGGCCAGGACCCGTCGAAACTGGGCTTCCAGAGTCGGTGAGCTGAACGCGCCCATCAAGAAGCGGAGCCCCGCGCCCCGGCTCTTACGCATCGCGGGAAGCTGTTCCTCCAACCAGCGGAGGAAGCCATCCCATGTCGCGGGCGTGCCGTTGTTTCGAACTTGCTGGGCACGATCGGGGTCGTAGAGCCCGAGCACCGCGGCCTGAGTGATCGCGTCGGTCGCTCCGCGGCTCGCGGGATGGTCCGGGTTGCCCTCCAGCTTCACCGGGCGACCCATGTGAGTTTCGCCCAGCACGGGCCGGGCATAGCCGCCGAGCTCCACGCACGTTGCGTAGTAGAGCGGCTTCCCGGGAACGATCTGCTCCGGATTCTCCAGGTAAGGGACGATTTTTTCGGCGGGCTGCATGGCGCAGCCGCCGACCCCTGCCAGAGCAAGCGTGGCCCCCATCACCTTCATGAAGGAACGCCTGTTGAGGGGTTCCCACTCGGTGGGCGCCTGATGCGGAAACTCCCGCTCAAGGAAAGCATGGAACTCGGGCGTGTCGGCGAGCTCTTCCAGGCTGCGCCAGTACTGGCGGCCGCCCTTGCCGGCCAGCTTCTCTCGAACCGAGTCCAGATCCAGCCGCTCGGGCTGAACGCTCAAATTCGAAAGCGGAACGAAAACTCCGCCGGAGCCGTTCGCGTCGTGGTTGTCCCCGCTGGGGGTGTGGTGATGCATCATGGCGCGATTACCGGTGACAGATCGAGCAGTTGGTGAGCTGGCTGGCGTTCATGATCTTGTTCGTTTCCAGGAGCTTCTCTCCCAGCTCATTCTGGGTCTCGCCCTTCTCTTCGTTGGGCTTCCAGGCCAGATTGAACACGTATTCCTTGGGCCGAATGTTCTTCTCGGGATGTCGGTGGCAGCGGATGCACCAGCCCATGGTCAGGTCCTGCTCCTTCATCGCCAGTGGACGTTCATCGACGCGTCCATGGCACGACACACAGCTCACACCCTTTTTCACGTGGATGCTGTGATCGAAGTAGACGAAGTCCGGAAGATCATGAACTCGCGCCCACTGGATCGGCTTGCCCGAGCGAAAGCTGCTGCGAAGCGCCTCCAGTTCCGGGCTGTCGCTCCAGATCTGCGAGTGGCAGGTCATACAGGTGTGAGTGGACGGCATCCCAGCGAACGGTCCCTTGTCCACCGAACTGTGGCAGAACCGGCAGTCGATGCCGTCGTCTCCCACGTGATGTCGGTGGCTGAACGGGATCGGCTGGGGCTTCGGGATGTACATCTCCGCACCGTAGGTCTGGCTGAAGAGATACGCCCCCGTGCCCAGAGCGGGCACGCCGAGAGCGACGGCCACGATACTGAGCTTGGAGAGTACGTTAGTGCTCGGATGGAAGATCTGCGCCATGCGCGGGCCCTCTTGCCTTTTCGCCTTCTGCTAAATCCAGCGTGACTGGTCAACCGCCATCGCTAGGAAGAGCAGCGCCAGGTAAACCATCGAAAACTTGAACAACGATCGGGCCCGCGGCGCATCCGGACTTCGGTAGAGCTGCGCGCTTCGCGCGAGCAGCGCCCCATTCAACAGGACCACGGAACCCAGGTAGATCCAACCGGCCGCCACCTGCCCGTCACTCGCCCGCAGAACGAGCGGAAGCGCCGAGAGGAGCGCCGTCAAAACGGCATACACGGCAATCTGCGTCACGGTCTCACGAACGCCGCGAACTACCGGAAGCATGGGTACGCCGGCCCGAGCGTAATCTTCCTTCAACAAAATGGCTAAGGCCCAGAAATGTACCGGTGTCCACAGGAAAATGATGGCGAACAGGCACCAGGCCAGTTCGCTCAGGCTGCCGGTGACTGCCGCCCAACCGACCAGCGGCGGGAAAGCGCCGGCGGCCCCTCCGATCACGATGTTGGTCCAGGTCCGGCGTTTCAGCAGCAGGGTGTAAATCACCACGTAGAAGAAGAGCCCGGACTGCGCCATCAGCGCGGCCATGAGCGTGGAACTGCCCCACAGGAGTGCAAAGGAGCCGACGGCCAGCACCAGCGCAAACAACAGGGCGTGCCGCACCGGAATCGCCTGTGTCACCGTCGGGCGCTGTGCGGTCCGGCCCATGCGTAGGTCGAGGTCCCGCTCCAACACCATGTTGATGGCGTTGGCGGAGCCGGCCGCCATGTAGAACCCGAACGAAACCGCCACGCACATCCAGAACCCGGGCGTCGGTCGACCTTCGACTCTTGCCGCAATGAACATCGCCGTCAGCGTCGTGAAGAGCAGCAGGCTGATCACACGAGGCTTGGTGAGTGCGATGTATGCGGATACCCGTTGTCGTAAGGTCATGCGTTCAAATGCCGCTCCGGACGGGGCCCCGGAGGCCGGCGATCCAGTAGTCGGCGCAGAGAACGTCTTAGGGTTAACCTGTGAGGCGCCATCGGCCTCCGCGAACGCAGTTAATGTCAACAAGACGAGACTGATCCAGACGAGATCCGCCGTGAGCAGGTGGATCAACTGCATCCAGATCGGCGCCAGCAGCAGCAGATTGAGCAAGCCCAACCCGAACTGCAGCAGGTAGAGGCCGAGGACCCAGTAGACCGCACGCTCAACCGACGAGGAGGGCCGCAGACGCAGGGCAGTCCCCGCGGCAACGGCGATGTAGAGTCCGACCGCGACAGCGATGATGGGGTGAAACTTCCGTAAGGCGTGGAGGAAGTGCGTTCCCCCTCCGCTCTGCTGAAGCACTTCGTTGACATTCCGGGCCGGGAAGAGCGTGTCTCCGAGCGCCGTGATGGCGCCGCTGATCCCCAGGAAGACGGTGAGGAGAAACGCCAGACCGAGCACCCAACCCAACGTGCCCTGTCCCGTCAGCCGGGGTCGCGCCTCGCGCTGGGAACCCCAGGCGCAGTAGGCGCCGGATGCGATAAGCCCGAAGGTGATGACGAGGTGGAGCGGCATCACCACTGCGCGACCGATGGAACTGTCTTTGGCGACCCAGCCGAACTTCACCAGAACCGCTCCGACGAATGCTTCCAGCAGGGTGTAAAAGAGCACCATCGCGGCGCCCTGTCGAACCGGATGGCCCGCGGGGAAGAGCTTTCGCGACCAGACCACCAGCGCGATGACCAGCGGCAGCAGCAGACCGGTCATCATCCGGTGGCTGAACTCGATGAGGGTCGCCAGCCGACCGCCCTCGGGGATCAGATGCCCGTTGCATGTCGGCCAGTGGCTTCCACAGCCATCTCCGGAGATGCTGGCCCGGACGAACGCCCCGCCGAGAATCACCAGCAGGATGTAGCCGAGGAGCACCCAGGCAAATTGTGGAAAGCGCGTCTTGGTCATCGAGTTGGACAGCGCGACGGGCTGTCTGAGACTTCCGACGCCGTCTGGAAATGCCTCCCAGCCGGTGTCGACAAAGCATAACACACGGCTGTTGCGAAACCCCGCCGCCCAACCGGTGTCTGCCGAGCGCCCGTCACAGGGCAAAGAGACGGACGCCCTGGGCAGCATGTCCCACTTGATTCTTCGCGCCATTCAGCGACTGATGCGGTGGAAGGGGCTTCGACTACCCGAACTCGGGCCGGTGGATCGCCGGCGCCCACCCGCCGATCCGCACGCGGCGGATGTCCGTTGCAGGAACTCGGCGGGGGGATGCAAAAGGGATGGCGGATGCGCCTCGGACCTCCGTCCGATGGACCTGGAGCTTCACCGTGAACCTGATTTCCACCCTACCCGGCTCGCTGCTTGAGCACTTCTTCCCAGCCGGTTGGGATCTCGCCAAGATCGACGCCCTGATTTCCAACGAACCGGCGGACCTTACTCGACGAGAGTCGTGGTGGAATGCCGACTTCAACCCGATGAGCTGCGACTCGCTGGCCGACTTCGAAGTGATGCTCGGTCATGAGATCGCTCTCGAGATTCGGCGGGCCGGAGAGGAGGGTCGGCAACTCGCGATGATCCTGCCGGTCGGACCGATGGGAATGTATCGCTGGGTGGTCTACTTCCTGAAGGCATGGAACGTGGGCTGCGGTCACGTCCACGGGTTCAACATGGATGAATGGTCGGACGCGAATGGGATTACGCTCCCCGCCGATGATCCTGGCGCTTTCCAGAATGCGATGGAAGGCGCCTTCTACGGACCGCTCGGATCGCTGACTGTGCCGGAGTCGCAGCGGCACTTCGCCTCACCGGAGGCCCTGCCGGCGTACGCGGAACGGATCGGCCGGATCCAGGAGAATGGCGGCCGCTTGATCACGGTGTTCGGCGTGGGGCGAGTGTGCCACATCGCCTTCTGGGAACCTCACTTCGCAGCCGAGTTCGACACTGAAGCCGAATGGCGCGTCCAGACCCATCGTCTGGGCGCCAGGCTGCATCCCCTCACGATCGAGCAGAATGCGATCACGAGTTTCCGCAGCCGAACAACCCTCGTTCCCTGCTTTGCGAACACGGTCGGTCCGGGCCTGTTTTTGAAGTCGGATCGGATCATCGGCGGCTGCGACGGCGCCCTGGGTCGCGGCATGTCATGGCAGGGCCTTCCCCTCTGGATGACTCTGCATCACGAGCCGAACCCGTGGATTCCATCCACGTTTATGCCGACTCTGCCCGGCAAGCTCTTCTTCCTGTCGGAACTGGCCGGCCCGCTGCTTCCGGAGTGCAACTGAAATGCCCACGGTGTTGAGTGTGATGGCCCATCCGGATGACGCGGAGTTTCTCTGCGCCGGCACGCTGGCCCGGCTGGTGAACGCTCACGGTTGGACTGCCCACATCGCCACCATGACTCCCGGCGACTGCGGGAGCGCAGACCTGGACCCGGAAGCGATTTCCGCCATCCGACGCGAAGAAGGGCGAGCCGCCGCGTCGATGATCGGCGCGACCTACCACTGCCTGGAGGAGCGCGACCTTCGGGTCTTTCCCAATGAACGGACCCTCGAGAAAGTCATACGGCTAATGCGGGAGACACGGGCGGATGTCGTGATCACCCACAGCCCCGTGGACTACATGCTCGATCACGAGTCCACAAGCAACATCACCCGGGCCGCCGCGTTCGGGGCCCCGATCCGAAACATGTTCCTGGAGTCCACTCCGCCGCCGCCTCTGGATCACATCCCGACGCTCTACTATGCCGACCCGATCGAAGGCGTCGGGCTCTTCGGAGAGCCGGTTCCGGTGGAGTTCTGCATCGAGATCTCCGGCGTCCTGGACATCAAGCAACAGATGCTCTGCGCTCATGCCAGCCAGCGAGAGTGGCTCCTGAAACACCACGGAATGGACGAGTATGTGGCGGCGATGGAGCATTGGGCCGCGGCACGGGGAAGCCTGTGCGACGTGAGCGCCGCGGAAGGATTTCGGCAGCACCGGGGACACGGCTATCCCCGGGCCAACCTCCTCGGCGAAGTCCTCGGGGCGCTTATCCCCCGCGGCGCTGAAGTTGCTGGAACGCATCGTACAGGCGCTTAGGCGTTCGAAACTCCCCTAACTCGGGGGCGATTACAGAGTTGGCCAGAAAACTGGGAAGATCTTCCTGGCGCTGAAGTTCGGTCCGAACCGACACATCGATGAACACGTGGCCCACAATTACCACCACCAGCAGTCCGAACATCGGAGAGGCGAGGCGGTCGAAGTAGTCGATGTTCCACCGCGTTCGGTAGTGAACTGCCCCGGCAACCCAGAGTCCGGCGGCCCAGGTAAGCGCGCACGGCGATTTGATTGTCGCTCCGGACAGATTCCATTCGGAAGTATGCTGAAAATGTCGTTTAGCTCTGACTGAGGTCGAAGTTGGGTAGACGTGGAAGAGTCTCCTGAAAACTTCACTCCACAGGAGCACCTCCATG
>SYKE01000224.1 GCA_005798285.1 Actinomycetota bacterium | reverse complement strand
TCACATCTTCGTCCGAGGCTCCGGTGAAGAATCAACTCCGCCCTGACAGACCACTAGTGCAGGAGAGATCGACTTTCCGACCAGGGCGGGAACCTCACCGGATCCAGCGGATCGATTCACGCTGCCATCGGCCTCGCGGATCTCCGTTCGGGTGCGCGCGGTCAAAGCGAGCTGGAAAGCTCCCGTGATGTCAAAGTCGTAGACCCCCTTCCGAACATCGATCTGCAGGTTGGCCGGCGCCGGCTCCGTGAAGCGCCTGGAGCCCGTCGTTTCACCATCTGCGCGTTCAATCCTTGGCCTGGAGTCCGGAGATTCCGAGACCAACTCCGTACTCGATGTGTGCCGTACCCGTGCATCCGCAGACGTCAGCTTTCCCGACCAGAGCGCGCCGCTCGGACTGTCGGCGTCGATGGACTTCTCCGCCAACTCGACGACCAACTCCTCGCGACACGAGGTGCCGATTGCCGCCTTCCAGGTGTCCGTAACCCCGTCGTGCGGGTGATCGGCGCGCCGGGACCCGCCTGCAACCAGATCGAGCGTCACTGTACCGTACCACTTCACTACCGAAAGGAAGCGTCTCGGGTTGGTCGGCGCCGGGGGCGCGGGGCGAACCGGCGCTGGAGCCCTTCTGGGCGCGGGTCGCGGGGGCGCCGCGGCGGCCCAGGCAGATCCAAGGCATAGGCAGATTGATAGTGCCGACGCGACGCGACGGTGAAGCACCTTACGCGTCCTTTCGCTGTAGCGTGGAAACACAGTGGTTACCCCCATGGGCCGCGACCACGAGGGCCAGGTCCGTGATACTTCCCTGACACCAATATTCCCCGCGCCGGGAGAATACCTACCAAGAGTTTTCCTCGGAGACCATCTCCGGAGGAGTACCGCAAGGAACCTGCGCTCCAACGTGGAAATGAAGAGGGTGAGGGAGACTCGGCGGTCGAGCGAAGGGTGGGAAGGACGAGATGGGCTCCCACGCTTTACAGGAAACTTTGCGAGGAAGGGCCGGACTCTATGCGTTCGGCGAGATGACAGGCCCGAAGAATCTGCAGATCGATCGCTTCATCCCCATCCCGGGCGCCGAACCTCACACGCCGCACCGCCATGCCGACGAGGAAGTTCTGATCGTATCGAAGACTCAGGGCTAGATGGTGCGTGAGGGCAAAACCACCGCCGTTAAAGACGGCGCCGTGATGTCCCGCGGCCCGCTGGTGGAACCTGGCGCCAGGAATCTCGGGAAGAAACCTCTCGAGTTCTGCCCGGTGAAGTACCGCACGAAGAACCCGTGAAGATCTGGAACCCGGCCCGCCGATGACGGAACCGAGAGGAGGCGATTGATGAGTGGTTTCTTGAAGCGAAATGTCTGGATGGTCGTCTCGGTCGGGGCCGCCTTCCTGCTATCGGTGTCCGCCGTGAGAGCTCAGGCGGCGCCAACCGTGTTTTTGTGGCCGGAGGGCTCCCCTACGCTCAAGGGCGCCGCTGAAAAGGAGGTTACTACGCCTCCCGCTCCACAGCCGGGCCAGCGAATCAACTCGATCGTCAATGTCCATAACCCCTCGATCGAGGTCCGGCTGCCGAAGAATTCAACAGGCCCGGTCGCAGCCGTGATCGTCGCACCCGGTGGTGGCCATCGCCAACTCGTGTGGGGTTCCGAGGGGAGCGACATTGCGGAGTGGCTGAACGGGATGGGAGTCGCGGCGTTCATTCTGAAGTACCGGCTTGCCTTCACACCGGGCTACCAATACACGGTGGAAGGTGAGGCGCTCCAGGACACTCAGCGCGCCATCCGCATCGTGCGATCCCGCTCCACCGAGTGGGGTGTCGATCCAACTCGGGTCGGCATCATTGGCTTCTCCGCCGGCGGGGCGCTGGCCGCCCTCGCAAACTGTCGCTTTGATCGCGGGAAGTCGGATGCCGCCGACCCGATCGAGCGACAGAGTTCCCGGCCGGACTTTGTCTCTCTGGTCTATCCGGGTTGGGACCCAAAAACCGAACTGGTCCCGCTCAAAGACTCCGCGCCCGCCTTCATCACAAGCGCCGGCAGCGACGATGTGTTTCATGCACGGCAAAGCGTGGAGTTCTTCTCGTCGCTCTTCAAGCTGGGAATTCCGTCAGACCTGCACATCTACGGTCATGGCGGTCACGGCGGAGGAATCAAGCCTCGAAACGGCATACCGTTCGGGACCTGGCACGTCCGCATGCAGGAGTGGATGGCGGATCTGAAGTTGCTGCCTCCCCGTTAGCTCGGTGACTATGCGGGGGCCTCTGGCGTGCAGGGCGCCTCCATACCTTCCAAGCACGACTCTTCAACCTGCAGCACCCACTCTCCGGAGCCGGTGGCGACCACCTCACCCGTCGGATCGGTGAGATCGGCAATCAGGTGCAGCAGCACTCTCCTGCGGAGCATGAGGTCGCCCACGTAGTCCGTGGTTTCCAGATCGGGAAACCGAACAACACTGGAGATCACTCCGGTGGCGACGCGGCGCTCTCGTAGGCTGCTGGACCGGGGTATGATGCGGGTGCGGACGGGTAACGCGTCTTTATATGCGTTGAGCGCCTGCGCGAAGGCGGCCTGGGCCAGCACGTACAATCGAATTGAACGGCTTTCCGGACCGTCGGGACCGAACTCGGCTGCGGGACACGCCGGCTCAGTATCCGTCCCGGTCGCCGGGACTCGCACTGCAAGTCCCTCGCAAATGGTAGTCAGGTCTGACGACAACCCCATGTCCAACTCTCCACGGATACTCTCTGTTCGACCGCCCAGGGCCAACCGTTTCCCCGGCGACTCCTCCGGTCCCCCTTCCACGCCCGACCGAGCGGGAACCTCCTTCTTCCTAAGGGGAAACGGGGTGGGTGTCGCGCTTCTCACACTCTCAGGGATTCTCTGCGTTCTTACTCTTCCCGCCTCAAGGGCGCAGGTGGAACCCCGAGCCCGGGGCCTCAGCGGCGGCACAGCCGTACACTCCGATGGCGGAATCGTCGTGAGCGCGCACACCCTCGCGTCCGCCGCCGGACTCTCGGTCATCCGCACAGGCGGCAACGCCGTGGACGCTGCCGTCGCAACGGGGATGGCTCTGGCGGTGGTGCACCCGACCGCCGGCAACATTGGCGGCGGCGGCTTCATGCTGGTGCGAACTCGGGGAGGGCGCGTCTCTGCGTTCGACTTCAGGGAGATGGCCCCGGCAGCGGCCACGCCCGCAATGTATCTGGGACCGGATGGCACGTACGTACGGAATTCCAACCACGAAGGGTATCGATCCGTCGGAGTTCCAGGAACCGTAGCGGGGTTTGATCTGGCGCTGCGGCGACACGGAAGCCGTAAATGGCGCGAACTCGTGGCCCCCGCGGTGCGTCTGGCCGAGAATGGCTTCCGCTTGAGTCCGGCCATGGCCCGAAGTTTCGCCGCCCTCACCCCCACCTGGCGGCGCTACCCGAGTTCCGCAGCGATGTTTCTTCGCCCGGACGGCGCGAACTATCGTGCGGAGGACCTCTGGCGCCAGCCCCTGCTCGCAGCGACCTTGAAGCGCATTCAAGAGCACGGCGCGGACGGCTTCTATCGCGGCCCCACGGCACGCCTCATCGAGGAAGACATGCGCAAGCATGGCGGTCTGATCACCGCCGATGATCTGGATCGGTATCGAGCCCGAGAGCGGCAGCCGATCCTGGGTCGCTTTCGGGACTATGAAATCTATTCCATGCCGCCCCCCAGCTCGGGTGGAGTCGCCCTGGTCGAAATGCTGAACATTTTGGAGGGCTACGACCTGCGTTCCCTCGGACACAACTCCCCGGAGTACTTGCATCGCCTCGCCGAAGCGATGCGATTTGCGTTCACCGATCGTGCCCGCTATCTCGGCGACCCGGACTTCAACCCGCGAATCCCGGTTCGAAGACTCACGTCGAAGCGCTACGCCGACGACTTGAGGCGCAAGATCAATCCCGCCCACGCTGGAACGAGCGATCCATCCCAGGTCAACGAACCACCGGAGAGCCCGGAGACGACTCACTTTTCGGTGATCGATCGAGAGGGGAATGCCGTGGTCGTGACCTACACGCTGGAGCAGGGTTACGGGTGCAAGATCGCCGCTGAGAGGCTGGGCTTTCTCTACAACAACGAGATGGGCGACTTCAACCCACAACCGGGGCATACGGACTCCACGGGCCTTATCGGAACACCAGCAAACCGCATCGCCCCCCGGAAGCGCATGCTTTCCAGCATGACCCCCACGCTCGTGGTACGGGACGGTCAACCTCGACTGCTGGTTGGATCTCCAGGCGGTCGCACGATCATCAATACCGTGCTGCAAGTCACGCTCAACGTCCTCGAATTCGGAATGAGCCCCTCAGAGGCGGTGAGCGCGGGCCGTATTCACCATCAGTGGCTCCCCGATGAGATCGTCGCGGAGACCGGCTCGTTCCCATCCAGAGCTATCACCCGCCTGCGGGGCCTCGGCCACACGGTTCGCAGCGGCGCCCGGCAGGGCAGCGCGATGGTGATCGGAGTCAACCCGTCAACGGGACTCCGCACGGGAGCGTCCGACCCCCGAGAGGCTGACGGCTCCGCTCTGGGGGAACCGTGATCGGGAAGTGATGTCGGGACCGCCGCACGCCACCGGACGAATTGCGAGGGGTTTCCTCTGGTTTCGGACAATGGAGTGTCGGGTATCGCCTCGGCCGCCCGTGCTGGGGGCCACGAGAGGGAGTTTTCATGCAGAGCAGCAAACCGGGCGCCGGGTCGGCCATGTCCCGACGGCACTTTACACAGGGTCTGATCGGATGTGCGACGGGGGCCGCTGTCGGCGTGCAAGCACAGGGCAGCTATCAGGTGTTGAACGATGTCGAGTTCACGGCCGAGCCGATGCCGCTGAAACTGGATGCGCACATCCCGGCCGGCGAGGGACCCTTCCCCGCCATCATCCTGGTCCACGGCGGCGGATGGCGAAACGGCGACAAGCGCGCTTCCTTCATTCAGCCGCTCTTCCCGGTGCTCGACCGGACCGGCTACGCCTGGTTCAGCATCGACTACCGACTCGCTCCCACATGGCCCTACACCGCCATGATTGAAGACTGTGAGCGGGCCCTTCAGTTCGTCAAGAAGAACGCACGGCGGTTCAAGGTTCGGCCCGACCGGATCGCACTGATGGGAGAGTCCGCCGGCGCCCACCTGGTCAATCTGATCGGCGTCCGAAACAAGAAGCCGAACAATGTCGACAGCGTGGTTTCGTTCTACGGTCCGATGAACCTCATGGACACTCTGAAACTGACCCCTGGCGGACCCATCAATGACGGGCTCAAGGCGGTCTTCGGAATCGATGCCCTTGATGCTGCCGGCGTGGCAAAGATTCAGGCCGGTTCCCCCGACACCCACGTGCATCGAGGTTCGGCCCCGTTCCTGTTCATCCACGGTACCGACGACGCGGCGGTCCCCTACGCGCAGTCCCCGCTGGGCATGGAGTTGCTGAAGAAGGCCGGAGTCAAGTGCGATCTCATTACCGTTCAGGGCGGCATTCACGGCGTCATCAACTGGGAGAAAGACACCCGTTTCCACGGGTATAAACAGCAGATGATCGACTGGCTCAAGATGCGCCTGGAACGCTGATCCCCATCTGGCGGCCAGCGCTTCGGGATGAACAGGACGTTGATCGTGAACGGTGACGTAAAAGTCGGCTTCGAGGGTCTGCAGCGCTGCGATCCGGGCTGAAACACAACGGGTTTGCCCGCAAGCCGGGGCGGCGGGTCCTTGGGGAAGGGAACGTCCCCTCGGAAGGAGAATGCGATCTCTGACTCCGCGATGGCGCGAGTCGGAGGTCGCATGAACTACCGAGTGGGGACGTGGGCGGCAGCCCTGATGGCGGGACTTTGCGCGGCAGCCCAGGCGGCTCGCCCGACACAGCAGGCGGCCCCGGTTCGGCCTAACGTTCTCTTCATCGCGGTCGACGATCTCCGACCCTCGTTCGGCGCCTACGGCGGCCCCATCAAGACTCCCAACATAGACCGGCTGGCCGCGCGCGGCACTACCTTCATGCGCGCTTACTGCCAGCAGGCAGTGTGCTCTCCATCCCGCAGCAGTCTGATGACGGGCCGGCGCCCAGACGCCACGAAGGTGTGGGATCTGAAGACCCACTTTCGAACAGCTCTGCCGAATGCCGTCACAATCGCCCAGCACTTCAAAGCGAACGGCTACCACGCCGAGGGACTCTCCAAGATCTTCCACGGGGGCTACAACGACGAGCCGAGCTGGTCGGTTCCGTGGTGGAGTCCGCGTTCCGGGGGTGTCGAGTGGCGAGATCCTGCGACTCGGGCGGATGTACAGGCGCGACGCGCGGCGGCTCGGGCAGCGGGACGGGACGCGACTCGGGAGAGGGGTCCGGCCTGGGAGAGCCACCCCTCGCCCGACACGGACTATTCCGACGGAAAGACGGCAGAAGAAGCTATCAAGCGGCTCGAGGCCCGTAAGTCGGCGTCGGAGCCGTTCTTTCTCGCAGTCGGCTTCCTCAAACCGCATCTTCCTTTCGTGGCCCCCAAGAAGTACTTCGATCTCTACAACCCAGATGAGATCCAGCTCTCCCCCACCGACCGTCTTCCCGAGGGCGCGCCCGCGTTCACAACCAACAACTCCGGAGAACTCCGAAGCTATTCGGACATTCCAAAGATGGGGCCACCCACGACCCCGGAGTCCGCTCGACGCCTGAAGCACGCCTACTACGCGGCCGCCAGCTTCATGGATGCTCAGTTGGGAAAGGTATTGGACGCGCTGGAACGGCTCGATCTCGCCAGGAACACGATCGTCGTTCTGTGGGGGGATCACGGCTGGCAGTTGGGCGAGCACGGGCTGTGGACGAAGCACACAAACTTTGAGATCGCTACTCACGCCCCGCTTCTGTTCGCGCTCCCCGGTCAGGTTCGACGCGGCGAGAAAGCCCGGGGTCTGGCGGAGTTTGTCGACGTGTTTCCCACTCTCTGCGCCGCAGCGAGCATTCCCGTTCCCACCGGACTCGACGGGGCCAGTTTGCTCCCGGTGATCCAGGATCCGTCGAGATCGGTAAAGGACTACGCGGTTTCCCAGTATCCTCGCGCTCAGGCAATGGGCTACTCCATCCGAACCGACCGATGGCGCTACACCGAATGGGGAACCGCAGGGCGGGAACTCTACGATGAGCAGTCTGATCCGAACGAGACTCGGAATGTGGTGGAGTTGCCGGAAAATGCCGTGCTCGTTCGCGAACTGTCGGAGAAGCTCCATCGCGCCTACCCGAGTTCGGCAGGGCCCCGTCCGGATCGGACCGCCCGATAGCACTACGCCGGCAGCCCCTCCAATTCCTAACACCAGCCCACTTCCAAAGGATCGTTCCTCGCATGAGCCAAGCGGACTCCGCCGCCGAAGCCCCTCCGACTCCGGCACGCGCAGAGTTGACCCGACTCAGCATCATCCTGGCGATGGGCTGGCTTGTGACCAATGTCGGGCTCCAGATCGGAACACTTCCGCTGAAGTTCGTGCTCAAGGATGAAGTGCATCTCGCGCCGGAGCGGGTGGCGTTGTTCTTTGCCATCGGGCACGCCAGCAACTACCTGAAGACACTGGCGGGAGTGCTGACGGACAGCGTCCCCCTCTGTGGTACTCGTCGGCGCCACTATCTCCTGTTCAGCCTCATCGCCACCGGCCTCGGCTGGATGTTGCTCAGCTTCGTGCCGCGTTCCTGGAACTGGATGCTCGGGGTGTACACGGTGATGTACATCAGCGTCGTATTCACGAGCACCACCCTTGGCGGCGTGATGGTCGAGGTCGGCAATCGCTTTCGAGCGGCGGGACGTCTCACAGCACAGCGAATTGGAATGTTCAAGGCCGCTGAATTGATCGGTGGCCCCATAGCCGGAATCCTGGCAACACTTCCGTTTACCGTACCCGCCACGGTGGGAGGCGCTCTCCACCTCGGGCTCATCCCGCTTCTCCTGCGGTTTCTCCCGAAGGAACCACCGGCCAGGGTGAATCGAGACGTATGGCCCGAAGTGGCGCGACAGGCAAGGGTGGTTGTCAAGAGCCGCACGCTCATGGGCGCAGCCGGTATGACCTTTCTGCTGGCGGCGGCGCCCGGGCTGAACACACCGCTCCTCTTCTACCAAACCGACGTGCTCCATTTTCAGAAGCCGTTCATCGGACTGCTGGCGACGTTTGGCGCGGCGGCCGGTATGGCGGCTTCGGTGTTCTATTTTTACGCCTGCCGCCGTTTCGATCTCCGCTGGATCGTCAGCTTCAGCATCGTCATTCACTGCCTGGGAGCTCTCGGCTACTTGTTCTACAAGTCGCCCCAAACGGCGATCGCGGTGAGTCTGTTCTCAGGCATGACCACGGCACTGGCCACGCTCCCCGTTTACGACATCTCCGCACGAGCCACACCCAAAGGGAGCGAGGCGATCGGCTATGCCCTGATGATGAGCGTGTGGAATATCACCAACGCGATGGCCGATGTGGTAGGGTCTCGCCTTTTCGAGGTGTTCGGGCGTAATCTCACACCGCTGATCTGGGTGGATGCCCTCAGCACCCTCGTTGCATTGGCTGCGGTGCCGTTCATGCCTGCCGCACTCACCACTCGGGAAGATCAGCACGTTGCTGAGGACGCCACTGCAGCCGCCTGAAACGTGAAAGCCGATCAGCCGCACATCGGTTTTCTGGTTCCCCATCCAGCACGGTATCATAGAGGTTCGATCTACGAGCAACCTGATACTCGCCGGATCGAGCCTCCTGATCTCCGGCCCAGCAGGGCCACTGGGGCCTGCAACGATGCAATCCAACGCGACCTCCCGCCGACGTGGGTTCACGCTCATCGAACTACTCGTCGTCATCGCGATCATAGCAATACTTGCTTCCATCCTCTTCCCGGTTTTCGCCCAGGCTCGGGAAAAAGCACGCCAGACCGGCTGCCTGAATAACCTCAAGCAGATCGGCACCGCGTCGATGATGTACGCACAGGACTACGACGACACCCTCTGCCTCCAGTACTACACGCCCCTCGGCGCTGCGTCCGGTGTGACGGCCGGTCCGTGGGACATCACGCTCATGCCCTACATGAAGAATGAGGGTGTCCTGAAGTGCCCCAGCGACGCTGTCGCCCGGCAGACCGGGACCCAAACTCGCACCTATAGCTGGTCCCGGGGACCGTTCGGAGATACCGGGGTCTCCAGCGGTGTCGCTCTCGCGACGATCCCAGCTCCCGCCAGTCTGATTCACATCAGCGAGCGGCCCCACTGGCTCAACCGCATCGGATTCCGCGACTTTAACGTGTTCAACATCCCCACTGAGATGGGACCCTTCCCGCAGGGCGCCACCGTTCCATCCGGACCGCCTTACCATTCCGGTGGTTGGAACTTCCTTTTCGTGGACGGACACTGCAAGTGGTCAAAGGTTGAGGCAACCGTTTCCAGAGCTGGGGTCACCTACCCGAAGACGATCGTGAGCAACGGAGGCACGCGAGTGTGTCAGGGGACACCTGCCGTGCCATGTGGTCTCTGGACTCGTGACGAGAACGATTGACTTGGACGATCCCAGGCGCCTGACCCATCCTGACCGACCGGCGCCCCTGAGCGTCGGTCGGTTTTCGCATCTCACGCCAATCCGGCGTCATCGCACTACAGGATCCACTGGTCCGACGGTTGATACCAGCTCGCACGAGGATCCCAACGGCGGCCGCACCGCTCGCTGATCACCACCCACTCACCGGCGGTGAGATTGCCCTGGTGATGGTAGATGAAGCGGCGGAGCCCGGCCCTGGCGGAGACATCAAGGATCCGCGCCAGACCGTCCGCAGGGATCGGATCCCCATCGTGAGGGCAGCGGCCGGCGTCCACCCAGGGGACAATCCGTGCGGGATCCTCCACCGCGGCGAGAGCTCGGGTCGTTTCGAGAGAGACCACCTCGGCATAGAACTCCGGTGAGAGGGCTCTCTCCAGATCGGAACGGTTTCGCACGGAGGCGGCTGTGGGGAACCGAATCCCGAACAGCAGCTCCACGACTGTGAGTGCGTCAGCATCCGAGAGAGTTGGGTTCCACTCGGTGAGAACCTCTACATACCGATACACCGTACCCACCAAGCCATCGAAACCCCGGTGCCAGAAATAGTGCTTGGGGTGCAGTTCATCGAAGATTCCGGTCAGATCGGAGAGGTTCATTCCCGTGAGCGCCCCAAATGCCGGGGTGCGAGGACCGATGCTCAGCTTCACCGGGCGGTTGCAGGTGCGGTCCAGGAGGTCTCTCAGTCTGCGGAGATACTGCGTCATCGAGTCCGATCGAAATCTAAGCCAGGAGATGAGGTCGGGATCCCACCCCAGCAGATCCAGAGCCCCCAAGAGTCCGCCGCCGGCCGCGAGGGCGACCTGCCTCGGAGTGAGCCGGTGCAGACGTGCGAACAGCCGGTCCCGCGCACCGCTCATGGCATCAAAGTCATAGTCCATCGACTCGCACAGGGGACGGAGCGAGTCCGGCAGATCGTGGAAGATGTAGGAGCGGTGGTTCATGTGGCGAGCGTCGATCTCGTAGCCCCACTCCGGCCCGTCCATCAAGGCTCCCGCCGCCTGCGGAAACTGCTGAAGCGTGTCGACCATGCGCGCTACGCGTGACCGGAGGGTCAACTCATCCCACAGGAAGTGGCCCGCCCCGCCCGGACCCGCGCCGGTATCCGCATACATGAGGCGGATTTCGATTCCACGCTCCGTCGCCGCGTCAAGAGCACGCTTGAGGCGGGCTCGCCGCTCGGGCTCGGGGCGCGGTAGTTCCGGCGCCTCCACGCCGAGAGTTCGATAGACCTCCGTGTCGGGATCGAAGGCGGCCGTTGCCGGCTGTGGTCCGGCGACACGAATGACCGTCGGGAGAAGTTTGTCGGCATCGAACTGAAGCGGGCCGACAACCAGCCCGGTGACGCCCCCCTCCTGCCACGCGTCCAGCAGCCGCTCGGGTTCGGGCAACAGCGCCTCGAGGTCCCGCATCACGTTCATCCAGACCTGCATCCTCTGTCCGAACCCTTTCGCGCCGCCGAGGCGCTCTCTCCGCCGAGACGCCCTCGGTCGTTTCGTCCGAGAAACGAAGTTCCCTGCGCCCCGTTGACGACCGGGACGGAGGTCATGTGCCGGCCAATGGCCGACTGCCCTTAGCGGGCCGGAGTGAGTGGCGAAGAGAGCGCTCGCCATCCGACACCGCCTGAACAGCAACACGGAGAGAAACGGAATGGCTTCGCTGCGAATTGGACTGGTTGGATGTGGTGGTATCGGCGGAGTTCACGCTCGATCGTGGGCACAGGTGGAAGGCGCCGACGTGGTGGCGGCTTGCGATGTCGACCTGGAGCGCGCCTCTGCAACGGCTCCTCGGGCGTTCTCGCATTGGGATGAGATGCTGGCCGAGGTTGATCTCGACGCGGTCGACATCTGCACCCCGCCCCACCTCCACGCTCCGGCCGCCCTCGCAGCCATCAAAGCCGGCAAACCGGTCCTCTGCGAGAAGCCTCTCGCCCGGAATCCCGCCGAAGCTCGCCGGATCTTCGACGCCGCGGCGGAGGCCGGATCCCTGCTGGTGACGGCGTTCTGCCATCGTTTCCATCCACCGGTGGAGTGGGTCAAGTCGCAGATCGACGCCGGGAGTCTGGGGCGGATCCTGATGTTCCGAAATCGCTTCGGGACGCGGTTCAAGGGAGTTGAGGACAAGTGGTTCAGCAATCCGGAGATCGCTGGCGGTGGAGCGCTGATGGATACTTCTATCCACAGTGTGGATCTGTTTCGCTTCCTGGTGGGTGAAGTAGAAACGGCTTCGGCCCTCACTTCCACGTTCAGTCCGAATATCCTCGGGCTGGAAGACAGCGCCGCGATGCTGTTGCGAGCCGAGTCGGGCGCCATCGGCGTGATCGAGGCAAGCTGGATGACGCCGTGTTCCGCCAATGTCGTGGAAATCTACGGCGAACTGGGCGCGGCGGTGATCGACTATGACACCGGCGTCACCCGAGTCCGCCATGACGGAGATTCGGACTGGACGGCGATGCCGGGGGACGATCGGAGCCGATTTGTTGAGGAACTCCGCCACTTCGCTTCCGTGCTGCGCGGGGAAACAGCCCCCAGGATGACGGGGCACGACGGACTTAGAGCCGTGGAAGTGCTCTACCAGGCCTACGGCAAGGCGTAGTCTCGGCGGTCCGGCTCTCCCCGAACCCGCCCCAGCGCGGCTGACGGGGCCTTTGTCCTTCGGGCCTCGTCTTCGCCCGAAGGGCAAGAACTCAATGAAGCGGGTAGTCTGCCCCGTTCAAGCTAGATACCACACTCCTCAGCCAGGACTCCAGGGCGGCTCGCATGGATGCGACTCTCTCCGGTTCGCGAGTCGCGAGATCGGTGGTCTCTTTCTCATCTTGATCCAGTCGGTACAACTCCCATCGGACCGCTTGACCTCGCGGCTCAATTCGGTGGAGCTTCCAGTCCCCGTCAATCCAGGCCGAGTGGCGCGGGAAAGAGGATGTGGAATAGTTGCCGACGGTCTGAGCAGCCGGAATGGGCTCGACCTCGTTCGCGGAACTCATCCGGCCAGCCGCCTGTTCGGCGGCCAGGCGCTCGAGCCAGGGTGTGCTCGGAGTCACGATCCCGGGAATCTGGTAATCCCAGAACCCAAGCGGACGAGGGCGAACCCACTTCTCGTTCCGGAGCAGGGGGACCAGACTTACGCCATCAAGCGGTGCCGGGCCCGGCTTGAGTCCAGCAAGCTCCAGCAGGGTCGGAAACAGATCCACGGTTCCGACTCGAGCGCGGGAAGCGCGGGGTTTACGAATCTGCGACGGCCACTCAACCAGGGCGGGAACACGCAGTCCGCCCTCGTAGAGGTCGCTCTTTCGGCCGCGTAAACCGCCGGTTGAGCCTTCGGCAATTGCGCCGTTATCACTGTTGTACCAGAGGAGCGTATTGTTCGCGACGCCGGCGGACTTGAGACCCTCGCGGAGTTGCCCCATCGCACGGTCCATCGCAGTGATCTCGGCCAGGAATCGCTGCTGACGAGGAGTTTGGTCGGGGTAGAGGGCGATGTCTTCCGGCGTTCCTACATGCGGAGCATGGGGAGACCCGAACCAGACGACCGCCAGAAACGGCTTTCCCGAGTCCCGCGAGCGCCGGATGAATTCCAGCGCCCGACTCACAATCACCTGTGATCCCTCCCCTTTCAGTCGAACTGCCTTGCCCTGGTCCGACATCCAGGGATCGATCTCAAAGAAGTTGGGGCTCGACAACCACTCGTCGAACCCACTGTTGCCGGGGGAAACCGGACTGTCGGCCCGTACGGAGCCGAGGTGCCACTTGCCGAAGTGACCCGTTCGGTATCCGCCCTCCTTGAGCGCCTCCGCCAGGGTGACCTCGCCCGGCCGCAGGTTGTATCCCCAGGAAAATGCCCCCATTCGATTGGGCGTTCGACCGGTCAACACCGATGCGCGGGTCGGAGAACAGACCGGAGCCGCCGCGTAGAAGCAGTCCAACCGAAGGCCCGTGCGAGACATCTCATCGAAAACCGGGGTCTTGAGAACCGGATGGCCCTGGTAGGCCATGTCGCCCCAACCCTGATCGTCCGCCATGCAGAGCACGAAGTTCGGAGGGGACGGCCTGGGCTGACCGGACGCCGCTCGCACGGCGAATAAGCCGACACAAAGCACCCCCACTACCGCTAACCTGCGACAGATCTCCGTCATCCCATCCTCGAATCTCACATCTGAGCGGCGAAGTGGTCCTGAACCCGTCGCCCATCGAGTTCCTCAGAGGCGAAGGGTTCAGCTCACGCCACACTCGCGCCTTCGACCGCGCTCCGGGGCAGTTCAATGAACGCGAAGGCTCTGACGAGCGCGATCCCCCGGCATCCTTCGTCCGGGGGATCCGTCAATCCTGTCGACGGGGCTCAACCGGGAGTCGCTTTCGGGGTTCAGTCGAAGAGCGCCATGTCAGCCGGTGCGTTCACCCGTGTTTCGTAGGTTCTCACGCCGCCATCTCGTCCCCGCCCCGCCACCCTCCATGTGGTGGGAACCTGGACCCCATCGTGCTCGCCCCATCCTGAGTAAGTTCTCTCCACACGAGTGTAGGGACCCCCAAACCGCTCGCGCGACTCGGTCTTGAGGACGCGACCGGACTCGGGATCCAGATGAAGCGTAGTGGCAGCCCCGCGGGTCCAGACGAGTACGGTGTTCTCGCCGAGCTTTTTGGCAATGAAGTCGCGGTCACCGCGGGCCCGAAGCACGACGAGCGGATGGTGCGCTCTGGTCTTCTCCAGCCATCGACGCTCCGAATCCACCAGTGGATCCCGCTTCCTGGCGTCCACCCAACCCTTCTTCCCCTGAACGGTGGTTCGGATCCGCTGACCCTCCCAGCTCTCCATCTGAACGTACGCGTTGGGGAACCGCACTCCGAAGGTCTGGACGTACTCCTCCTGACGGGCGCCACTTCGATAGGGAGTACGAACTAACCACACCAGCGTCTTCAGCCGATCGAGTGCCTCGGCCCCTCCGTGGGCCGCCACAGCGCGATCGATGAGCAATCGGCCCTCACGCTGGTCCTGGGGGGTGGCGGTTGGCCGGGGATCCGGGGCGTCCAAGTAGTTGGGAGGGTCCGTCTTGAATGCATTCCGACAGCCTTCCGAGGCAAAGAGCCAGATCCTCCCGTCGTGGACGAGCCACCGCTCAGTGCTCCCCCGACCAGAAAGCGGCCCCATGTTTCCACAGGCGCCGCCGATCTGGACACCGTACTTTCCCGGATTACGCGTGAAACGAAGCCGGTTGGCCTCGGAAGAGAACCGATACAGATAGCCCGCCTCAACCTGTGTAAGGTCTTCTTTCCCAGCAATTTCGCGGCCCGAGCAAAGCTCGACAGGATCCAGACCCTTAAGCACAGCAGTCGGGGCCGTCTGGAGCCCCAGAAGAAGTGTAGCCAAAATCGGATTCATCACGCTGCCTCCGCCAGAGCTTTCAGACGAGTGAGAGCCTCCGCCCAAGCACGCCGAACTCCGTCGGCTTCCTCGCGCGACTGAATTCGGTCATGAGTCACCAGGACACCGGTCTTGCCCTTTCCCTTGTCCGAGAACGCCACATCGACAATGCTCAAATCTCCGGTTTCGGCGCGCCACTCGAAACGGATGTCCTTGTTCTCCCGCACGCGCTTATACACACCGCGATTCCCGTCGGCGTTTGAGAACTCCGACCCTTCCTCCACGGCGCCGGTGGACCCCTCCGAGAACCACGAGTCCAGGCGTTCGGTTGTCGTCCAGGCGGCGTACACCAGATCCAGAGGTGCAGCGATGGTTTTGGTGGAGCAGATGCAATAGCCTTTGAGCCGACCATCCTTCTCGCGGATTCCGTGGTGGATCTCGTACTGGCCGTTGAGCGTTTGCACCCACCAGATGTCCACCTTGAGGTCCGCGTACAGGTGGTTTCCGAGGGCGCGGCGGCCCTTTGACGGCCCACCGAACGCGTCCAACACGGCGAACCACTCCTGGATGGACTTCCCGGTGGCGGCGGCACAGGCTTCGTCGGTAATCGGAAAGTCGGTCTCGTAGATAACCTTCATCTGAGTTCCTCCGCAACTCGCTCGCAGTACGCCTTCAGCGACTGCTCCATCAACTGTCGACTGCCCTCTCGGAACATTTTCACCATCTCCTCCGAAACATCTCCCCAGAGATGGAGAGACTTTCGGTAGATCGTCGCTCCGTCGGCATCGATCAAGGTTTCGGTGTTGGTGGCGACATAGTCCCCGAACACACCGATGCTGCTCGTCACCTGCTTCGTGTCCAGTTCGAGCCACATGATCGTGCCGTAGGCGACTCCGCCTCCATCGGGCCAGCGCTCGCCGAGAGTACCTCCAACCCGCCCTTCGTGGTAGACCTCGCCATCGGAACGAAAGCGGTGGGGCCACCACGCGCCGAGTTCCGCAGTGATGGCGCGGTACACGGTCGAACGCGTTGCCTCGACCCGCGTCTCCAGTTCGATCTTCACAAACCGCTGTGACGGTTCCGCCATCCGAAACCTCCTCCACCCAACTCTCACCCTGGGTCGTCCATCAGGTGATATTTATGTCACATATCTTTGCCGACGAAACGTGACACTCCTCTGCACGACAGCCTCACGGGCAGAATCGCATCCTTCGGTCCCATTCCTTGAGGCGCGGGCAGGAGTTGAGCCTCGATTCGCCGGACTGAATCGTGTTTCGCGAGGGTGCGATCGGCGCCGGAGCGCTGCGGTGTGGGAGTAAGTGGGTATGAACAATCGGGAAGACCGAAGGTCGTTTCTGGCGCAATCGGCAGTGGCCGCGGTAGCGCTGGCGTCCTGGGAAGCTCCGGTGGAGGCTGCGGATTCGATCTCGTTGATCGATACGCATCAACACCTGTGGGACAACAAGATCATCCGGCCGCCGTGGCTCGGAGAAGCGCCCCAGATTGCTCAGCCGCACACGATGGAGCTGTACCTCAATGAAGCGCGCGGGCTGGGGATCGTCAAAACGGTCTACATGGAAGTCGATGCCGCCGAGTCTGACCAGGTGAAAGAAGCGGACTTCGTCATCGCGACCTGCAAGGGTAAGAAGACTCCGATGAAGAAGGCCGTCATCTCCGGCCGTCCGGGAACCGCCGGCTTCGCGGCCTATGCCAGGAAGTACGAGCACAACCCGTACATTCGGGGCTACCGCCAGATTCTGCACCCGCCAAATCGAGAACGCGGCCTGTGTTTACAGCCGCAGTTCGTGAAGAGCATCCAGATGCTCGGCAAGATGGGAAAGAGCTACGACATCTGTATCCGTCCCGCCGAGTTGGAGGATGCGTGCAAGCTGGTGGATCAGTGCCCGGGCACTCAGTTCGTGCTGGACCACTGCGGGAACGCGGAAGCGCCCTGGGGCACACAGAGCTCGGAGTATCAGACCTGGGCGAAGGGGATGAAAGAAATCTCCCGGCGCAAGAACGTGATCGGCAAGGTCTCGGGGGTCATCAAGACCTGCAAACCGGACAAGGACAAGGCGGAGCAGTTGAAGCCCATTGTTCACCACACCATCGAAGTGTTCGGCATCGATCGGGTCATCTGGGCATCCGACTGGCCGGTTTGTGAGTTTACCGCTCCCCTAAAGGAGTGGGTGGCTGTGGCCCGCAAGCTCGCGTCCGAGCTGCCGTCGCGGGATCAGCGGAAGCTCTTCCACGACAACGCCGCGAAGTTTTACGGAATCTAGGCCCTGGAGCTGGTTGCCATCCCGTGCGTGCTCGAGCACGACCAACAAAAGAGAGGCCGTCGCACCTGGTGCGCCGGCCTCTCTTGAGTCTGGTCGAACAACTCCCCGCCGAAGCGGACCGCGGGACTTAGGCGGCGGCAGCTTCCTCGGAAGCCGCGGCATCCTTTGCCTTCTTGCGTCGCTTCAGCCACGCCGCCAGCGGAGCGCCGAGGCCGGCAAGCAGCAGGGTGCTCGGTTCCGGAGTCGCGGACACCGTCACGTTGTCGAGCAAGAAGCCGTTGGTCAATGAAGCGCCACCACTGTGAGTGAACAGGATCGGTTCGCCGGAGAAGTCGGTGGTCACCGTGAAGGTGATGGTCCGATGCTCCCAGACGCCCGGAGTGGGGAAGGTGGTGTTGTTGAAGCTGGTGGTGTAGTCGCCGGCCTGGAACGTGAGGACCGGAGTGCCGCCGGCAGCTTCACGATAAACATCGAATTCCACGATGTACTCGCGACCAGCGAAAAGATCAAAGCCCATATTGGAGGTAATCCGCCCGGAGTTCACGGCGCCGGTGGTGAAGTCCAACACTTTGTCCCGCAACGGGTCTGCGGTCGGGTCCGTGATGATGGCGACGGGTCGACCGCTCTGCACATCCCAGTTCACCAGATCAAAGCCGACCGCTCCGGAATAGGTTCCCAGCGTGTCCGACTGAAAGTCTTCGTAGACGAGCGTCTGGTTCGCAGCAGCGGGACGCTCGAGGCAGAACAGTGCGCCGACCGCTGCCGCGGTGATCAGTAGTTTTCGAAATTCCATTGCTTGCTTCTCCGGAGAGCTCGGGAGCCCCCCTACCCTGGGAAGGTAAAAAGAGCCTTCAACTCTTCCCCTTCGGGTTGACGACCATACTCGCACATCTGAAGTGCCTCACTGTAAAGCTCGTGTGCAGTCGTTGATGTGAATTGGCTCACATCGCACCGGGACCGCACCGCGGATGCTCGGCGCTCCAGGCGGTCGCGCACCCAACCCCTCCTGCCCTCGGCGTCAACGGGGACCTGTTCCAACGTGCCTGCGTTGAACGGCAGCCACTCGAACAACTGCGACTCGTGGCACAGGGCGATTTCCAGCTTCACCTCCATGACGTGGTCGATCGCTACCCTCACGTCCGGTCGAAACTCGCCGCCTTCGCGAAACGCATCGTACCAGTACATGAAGAGCGGCATGTGATTGAGGTGCGGAGCGTCCGGGCACATCAGCGGCACCGTCAACAGATACGCGGCATCCAGGACCAGTTGGGAGCTGTAGCGATGGTCGCGGTGGTAGTCATTCGGTCGATTGAACAAGACCAGGTCCGGTCCTTGTCCGGGTGTTCCAAAGGAGCGAATGAGACGGACCACTCGCTCCGTAAGATCCGGCGTGACGTAGACCTCTCCGTCGGGCACTCCGAGGCACTCAAACTCACCGCCTAACACCTGTACCGCACGAGCCGCTTCCACCATCCGCCGTGCAGCCAGGGAGGCCCGGTCGTGCGCATAGATCTCGGCGAAGTGCCCTCGATCCCCGTTCGTCACCGAGACGAACTTAACGCGGTCGCCGCGGCGAGCAAACAGCGCTGCGGTTCCTCCAATCGATAAGTCGCAGTCGTCCGGATGAGCGCCGATGCAAAGGATGTGTTTCACGGATAGCTTCAAGATGCGGCGGACCGAGGGGTCGGTACGCGGAGATATACGACGCCACGAACCAGGCAACAAGTGCCGAACGGGCCCCCGGGGGTTCGAACCGGCGACTTCGCCACAGATTGGCACTCCAGGAAGGCATCCGGGCATCCCAGCCGGAAGCTACCCCGTCACTGCTTCAGATTCACGGAACGCCGCCCCCGTGGGGCCGGTTCCGCGCTGTTCGCTCAGGAGAGAAACGGGTGTTCGATACCGATTCCAGGCTGCTCGACTTCCCGATCCTGTCAGAGGTCGTGTACCTCAACTCGGCGGCGGAGGGTTTGCCGCCTCGCGCCGTCCGCGATGCGCTCAACCGCTACTTCGACGACCACGCTCGCGGAGCACTGGGGCGCCCAGCGCACTTTGAACAACTGACTCAGCTCCGCTCACGCGCCGCGTCACTTCTCGGCTTCCGAGCCGATGAAGTTGGGATCTGCTCGTGCAGTTCCGAGGCCTACAACCTGATTGCCCAGGCCCTTGATTTACAGGCAGGCGATGAGGTCATCGCCAATGATCTGGACTTCCCGTCCGGGCGTACGCCGTGGCAGCAGCCGAGCAGCCCCGCGACCCTCAGGGCATGGCGTGCGTCGTCTGGCGAGCTGAGGACGGACGACCTGACGGAACTCCTGAATTCGCACACGCGGTTGGTGACGACTTCGTTGGTGAGCTACCACAACGGGTATCGCGTGTGTGTTCCGGAGCTGGCTGAAACCATCCGGAAGAATTCCCCGGCGCTCCTGGCGGTGGACGTCACTCAGGCGCTGGGACGGATTCCGCTCGACCTGACCGGCGCTGATATCGTCGTCAGCAGCACCCACAAGTGGATTCTGGGCACTCACGGTGGGGGGATTCTGGGAATTCGGGAGGCCGCGCAGGAGCAGCTTCGCTGTCGGGCAGGGGGATGGTATCACCTGACCCATCCCTTCGATGGGGATCCGCTGGCGCCGGTCGAGAGCATGATCGGGGCGCAGGGCTACCAGTGCGGCATGCCCAACTTCCCCGCGATCTATGCCAACAACGCCGCCCTCGGATACATCGAAGCCATCGGGATCGAGGAAATCGACCGCCGCACGAGGCCTCTCGTGCAGGGTTGTCTCGATGGACTCAAGAGCCTGGGTCTGGACGTGATCACGCCGGGAACTGCCGACCGGCTCACAGGGATCCTCGCCTTCCGCCACCCCCGTCTGGCTGAAGTATCGGCTGCCCTCGACGCTGCGCGGGTGGTTCACATGTGCAGCGCCGGGCGCATACGGGTGGCCCTTCACGGCTACAACACGTCGACCGACGTGGAACTCCTCATCGGCGCGCTGTCCAGTATTGTGAAGTCGGCGTAGTCGCCTCGCCGACTTCAACTCCTAAGGTGGAGCGGCGGCTAGATGCCGTCGCCCGCCTCACCGGTCACCGGCTTCAGCGCCACGCAGTGGAAGAACGGGGTGTTGAGCGGATCCGGCACGGATCGGAGACTCGGACGGCCATCCGTCTCTTCTCCATACACCTTGAGATCCGCAAAGCCCGTCTCGGTCACCAATCTCAGCAGTTCCGGCAGCGTGTAGGCTCGGAAGCCGACTTCCGGCAGATCTTTGCGTTCCCCTGACGCGAGAATACAGCGCGCGCGGCTCATGACGCGGCCGGTCACGAAGTCAAAGCGAAACCGGCGAATCACGTCCGAAGACTCGGCGATCCGGTGCTCAACGGTACTGGCTCGGCTCCAATGGTAGGGGTTGCAGGTGGAGAACACCAGACGACCTCCCGGTTTCAGCGCCGTGGCGGTGCTGCGCATCAAATCTGCGGTCTGCATGTCCGTGAGGAGACCACACTCGGGAATGAGGGCGCCCGAGAAGTACCCCCGCTCCGTGACAGCTTTCGCGTCTCCGGGACGAAAATCCACGGAGACACCCCGCCGATCCGCAGACGCCCGCGCCATTTGGATGAGAGTCTCCGACTGCTCCACCGCTGTTACCCGGAACCCCCACTGCGCCAGTCGTACGGACACAGACCCTCGCCCACTGCCCAACTCTAGTATGGCACTCCCAAGAGGGGCATCGAGCGCCTCAGTCAGGAACGGCAGGTACTCGTCGACCTCGGAGTAATCCCCAAATCGAGCGAGCGGCGCTGGGTCGGCCAGCCACCTCAAATGCGAACGCCACCAGGCGTGCTTCATCCCATTTGCTCCTTAAGCCAGGTGATCCTGCAGGATCCGAGCGGCCTCTTTGGCGTGGTACGTCAGGATGAGGTCCGCGCCGGCACGCCGGATGCACGTCAGAATCTCCATCATCATTCGCTGGCCGTCCACCCAGTCCCGCTCGGCTGCAGCTTTCACCATGGCATACTCGCCGCTGACATTGTAGGCCGCCACAGGTACTCGGGTGAGATCCTTGACCTCGCGAATGATGTCGAGGTAGGCAAGGGCAGGTTTCACCATGACGAGATCCGCGCCCTCATCGAGGTCGAGCGCCACTTCCTTAAGCGCCTCCCGTCGGTTGGCGGGATCCATCTGGTACCCCCGACGGTCCCCAAACTGTGGAGCAGAGCCGGCGGCATCTCGGAAGGGACCGTAAAAGGCAGAAGCGTACTTCGCCGCGTACGACATGATGGGGACGTCCGAATAACCCGCCCGGTCCAGCGCTGCACGAATGGCGCCGACACGGCCATCCATCATATCGCTCGGGGCCACCATGTCCGCTCCCGCCACTGCATGCGAAACTGCGGCTCGAGCCAACAGTTCGAGCGTCGGATCGTTGAGGACATCCCCGTGCTTCACGATTCCGCAATGCCCGTGGTCGGTGTACTCGCAGAGGCACACATCGGTGATCACCAGCAGATCCGGCGTTGCCGCCTTGATGGCGCGCACGGCGCGTTGAACCACTCCGTCTGCGGCAAAGGCTTCACTTCCACAGGCATCCTTCCGGCGGGGGATTCCGAACAAGATCACCGCGGGTATGCCCAGTTGCACGATTTCGCGGCATTCCGCCTCGAGGCGGTCGATCGACCAGTGGAAATTTCCCGGCATCGAGGGAATCTCGCGACAAACATCATCATCCTCCGTTACGAAGAGAGGGTAGATGAAGTCGGATGGACTGAGGCGCGTCTCTCGCACCATACGCCGCAGCGTCGTCCCCCGACGGAGACGTCGGGGACGAAATGGCGGCCGAAGGGTCTCAAGGTCGTCCGGCATCGGGTAGAACCAATTCAAGAGGTCGGCGAGTGTGCCGACCTGCTTCAAGATTACTCCCACGCTCAAGGTGAAACCAGTCTTGCATCGTTCCACCCTGCGCTAGCCACTCCCTTTCGACTGTGATCGGGGGACGTTTGGCTTGGCCGGGTGAAATGCCGAATGGTATACTGGAACCATGCATTCTTGTTTGGCCGCGGCGCTGGTAGGAGGGTCGTTCCTTGAGTAGGCTGATGCGGAACGTTCTTTGGGTCGCCGTGCTGGTCCTGTTGATTCTGGTGGTTGCTCGCAACCCCATCACCAGCCTGTCGAACAGGACGGTCAACCTCAAGTTCTCCGACTTCCTCACGCAGCTCGAGACCGGAAAGATCCGACGAGTGGTCGTCGAGAACGTCCAGGCCCGAGGGACGATGGAGCCCGCCTCCGCGAGCGACCAGACGGACTTCAAGGTGGAGATCCCGGTCGGCAGCGAGGCGCAGGCCTTCCTTCTGGAGCGGCTAACCAAGCAGAAGAGCGTTCAGCCGGAGTTGGAGTTCGAGTATCCGAGCCAACTCTTCTCCGAGGTGATGCAGGGCGCCGTCATCAATATCCTGCTGCCGCTGGGACTCGTCGCGATCATCTGGATCCTCTTCATGCGGCACGCCCAGAGCACCGGCAATCAGGCGCTCAACTTCGGACGGAGCCGTGCGAAACGACATTCGGAGAACGTGCCCAAGGTTACCTTCAACGATGTCGCCGGCGTCGAGGAAGCCAAAGTGGAGCTTCAGGAAGTCGTGGAGTTCCTCAAGAACCCAAAGAAGTTCCAGGCGCTCGGCGCGAAGAT
>SYKE01000223.1 GCA_005798285.1 Actinomycetota bacterium | reverse complement strand
GAGCGAGTGTCCGCCCAGTGCGACTTCTGCGGGGATGACGGTGGTAGGCTTGGCGCGTGGGGGTGGATGCGCTTCACGCAGGCCTGGTGTCGGCGTGGTGCTGGCGCGACCGGAGCGGGCAAGATGCCAGCGATCCCGGGCAGGCGCTCCCGGGCAGGCGCTCCCGGGGGACAGGGCGGTCGCCGTCACGGTTGGCTCGGTCGGCGACACCCATTCGGCAGCGGTGGACCGGCGCCACGGTTCGCGGCTCGGTCGGAGCCTCGCCCTCCCGTTCTGAATATGGTGAATCTACCTTCAGGCGAAAGTGTTCTCCCAGATCAATCAGCGAGCACATCGTTGCGATCCCACAAGCACACCCATCGTTAACACCGGTCCGCCCTCCGATCATCGTCATCCCTGGGCTTGCCCCGAGGAACCCGGGGGCGTAGATGCCACAAGCAGTCCTCGCCAGGCGCGCCAACTCTGAGAGTTCAGCAATCGCCCAGAGAGAACACACACTTTCGACAGTAGAATCGCCATAAAGAGAACGGGAGGGCGAGGCTCCGACCGAGCCGCGAACCGTCATCCTCATCCACCTTCGCCGAATTGGGGTCGCCGTAGCTGGTTAGCGAAACGGCGGCGGCCTCGTTCGCCGAGCTCGAGAGGCTTGTGTCCGGCATCGGGGCGGTCGCCACGTGCATCACCGTTCAGCACGCGGGTGCGGAGATCAGTGTGATAAGTGATCCACGCGGCTGTAGGGGATAACGCGCCAGGTCCTGGTGAATGGATCCCGCTTTGTGGAGCGGGTGTCCTCCCAATGCGACTTCTGCGGGGATGACGAACCTGAGTACGGTCCGCTGCGTGGGTGCGCCGCACGAAGGCGCAGCGGTGGAGTTGGGTCAGCGCACACGGAGCGGGCAAGATGCCCGCGGTCCCAGGCCACACACCCAGCAGCCCCTCCACCCACTCCCCACTCGCTACTCGCCATTCGCCATTCGCCATTCGCCTTCGCCATTCACCGTTCACCGTTCACCATTCACCATTCGCCACTCGCCGGCCCCGTACTCCCTACTCCCATTCGTCACGTCACTTCCACGCTCTGGATTCGGGCGCCGGTGGGGTCGATGCGGAGGAGCACGCGGCCGCGGTCGGTTTCCAGGGTGAGGGTGTGGGCGCTGGGACCGGCGGCTTCGACGGTGATGCGATCCAGGCAGGCGCCGGAGAGCGCCTGGAGGGCTTCGGTAACGGCGGCGGCGGCGGCGTGGAGGGCGCGGCCGGCCGGGGTGCGGCGGTAGAGGCGGAGCGCGGCCATCTCACCGTGGGCGGAGTGGACGGCGCGGAGGCGGCCCGACTCCAGGCCGGCTCGCAGCAGGGCTTCCAGAATGGAGAGTTGCTCCGGTTCGAGCGTGCCGGCTTCGGCGGCGTCGCGCAGGCTCTGGAAGGCCTCCCGGCGCGGACCGGGAGGCAGGGCGGGCAGCATGCCGTCGAGCTCCGACAGGAGCAGATCTCGCTCGTCGTCGGACAGGGTCAACGGCGATGACGGGTTCAGTGACCGGTCCCGTTCTTGCCGAGGATCGCCTGAACCTCGTGCTCGAAGCCGCCGGTCTCCATGCTGCAGTGCATGCCGCACTCTTTCGGAGCGTTCACTTCCCACCACCAGCGGCCACTTCGAGCAGGCTCGCCCTCAGCCACGGGTCGGGTGCAGGGGGCGCAGCCGAGGCTCTTGAAACCCTTGGCATACATCGGGTGCACCGGCACGTCGCACTCTCGGATGTAGTCCCACACCTCGTCCTCGGTCCAGTCGGCGAGCGGGCTCACCTTGATGATGCCGCCGTGGTCGTGATCGATCTCGATCTTGCGGATGTTGGCGCGGGTGGCCCACTGGTCGCGGCGCAGACCGGTCGCCCAGCAGTCGATGCCTTTCAGGGCGCGGTTGAGCGGAAGCACCTTGCGAACGTGGCAGCAGAGCAGCCGCTTCTCCACACTCTGGCGGAAGAGGTTCACGCCGTGGCGGAGGGTCATCGACTCGACGGCCGTGGCGTCGGGGAAGTAGACCTCGACCTGAATGCCGTAGCGCCGCCGGAACTCATCGATGATGTCGTATTGATCGTCCGGCAGGCGGCCGGTGTCGATGGTCACCACCCGCACCTTGCGGTTGATCTTGTGGGCCATGTCGATCAGCACGCAGCCGTCGGCCTGGAAGCTGGTGATGATCGCGAAACGGTCCACGCCGAATCGATCGATCGCCCATTCGAGCACGTCTTCCGGTTCACGGGCGTCGTAGTCGACGGCCAATTCGCCGACTTCCAGATCATCGAGGAGCACTCGCTCCGTTTCCAACAGCATCATGGTGCGGTCTCCGCGGCCTCGCCGAGGGCGATAACTTGAATGCGCTCGTCCGGCTGTCTCCGATAGAACTCGGGCAGTCCCTCGTCAGGCTCCCGTTCGTCCAGCCAGGTTTCCACCAACCGCTCGGTGCAGCCGCTCACCATCTGGGAGGGGATGCGCCGCAGCAGCGGGCGACCGATTGCGGCGTCCGGCCCCAGCTTGCCGCGCACGATCACGTCGTAGGAGGGGATCTTACCCGTCTCGGAGTTTCGGGTGGTGCCCTGGAAACCGAGATCGCCCACCCAGTGCTGTCCGCAGGCGTGCGGGCAGCCGTCGAGGTAGAGGCGCAGGTCCGAGGCCCGTTCGCCGAAGCGGTTCTCGAGATGGGTCACGATCTCCACCAGCTTGGGTTTGGTGTCGCCTACCGCGAAGTTGCAGTGCGGATCGCCGGTGCAGCCGATGCTGTGACCGCGCATCGGGTTGAGGTTCAGCTCGAAGCCGACGTGGCGCACGCGCTCCACCACGCGCTCCACCTCGGCGGCGGGCACGTTCAAGATCAGGAAGTTCTGCTCACGGGTGATCCGCACGAGAGCGCCCTCGGGCAGCAGCGCCGCCACCTCGCGCATCTGAACACCGGTGATCAAACCCGGGAACACCGGCACGCCGATCCAGAACAGCCCCACGCCGCCGGGGCCCGGCCGCTGAGCGTGGATCCCGAGGTGATCGGTCCGCCCCTCGGGCGCCGGTTCCACCTGAATGTCCTGCAGCTTCCGGCCGAGGCGCGTTTCCAGCTTCTCCCTGAGGAGCTCGGGGCCATCGTCGTCGACCATAAACTTGAACCGGGCGCGGGCGCGAGACATCCGGTAGCGCAGATCCTCGCTCCAGAGCTCGGTGAGTCCCCGCGAGACTTCGAGCGCCTCCTCTGCGGGCACAAACACGCCCAGGCTGCGCCCGATGCGGGGCACGCTGGAGAGCCCCCCGCCCACCCAGTAGGAATAGCCGGCGCGACCGTCCTGGATCACGCCGACCAGCGCGATATCGTGGATCTCCGGCGCGTTGCAGTGGCAGCGACAGGCGGAGATGGTGTACTTGTGCTTGCGCGGCAGGTTGCCGTACGCGCGGTTGCCGGAGAAGAAACCGTGCAGTTCCCGGATCGTCGGCGTTACATCGAAGCGCTCGTCCGGATCCACTCCCGCCACGGGGCAGCCGGTGATGTTCCGCACGTTGTCGCCGCAGCCGCCCGCCGTGTTCAATCCCGCTTCGCCGAGCCGCTCCAGCACCTGGGGGAGCGTCTCCAGACGAATGTGGTGGAGCTGAATGTCCTGGCGGGTCGTGAGTTCGCCCGATCCCGCGCCGAACTCCTCGCTCACCCGGCCAACCGCGTCGAGCTGGGCCGCGGTCAGCTCACCGTTGGGCAGCTTCACCCGCAGCATGAACTCGCCGACCTTCGGCTTGTCGTGGTAGAGCCCGTACCACTGGAGGCGCAGGATCTCTTCTTCGGCGATCTCTTCGTACGAGGTCGCGGCCAGCGTGGGAAGGTAGCCCAGAACGTCGAACGGATGCCGCTCCGCCTTGATCCGCTCCACGGAGTTGCGCCGAAGCACTTCCTCCTGGGTCAGCGGCCTCTCTCTTCGTCGACTGGTTCGGGCCGATTCGGCCGCGCCTCGCTCTTCCAATTCCACGCCAGCCTCACGATTTATTCCTGACTTCGTGAGTCAGGATACTTAGGTTTCGTGAGGTAAGATTACCCTCGAAACGGACCGGTGTCAAACCTGCCGCCCCGCCGGCAATCGTTCCCACCATGCGGAGTGGGAGTGCTCCCCGAGGAACACTCTCCACCGCGTCGCGTCATGGGTCGGCGGATGAGGCTTCCCCGGCCGCATCGGAGGGGACGGCGGTGATCTCGCGGATCACGCGGTCCGCTTCGGCGAGCGCCGCGGCGGGTTCCGTTTCCCCGCGCAGGGCAGCGGTGAGGGCGAGCGCGAGGGCGGCTTCGATCTCGGGCCAGCGCCGCATGCGCGGCGGCGTGAGGCGAGATTCCCGCAGTGTCGACTCCGCGAGCATGAAGCGAAGGTGGTTGAAGGCGCCTTCGCGGAGATCCTCGCGGGCCAGATGGTAGGCGCTGAGGCGGCTTGGGATGGCGCCGAACCGTGCCGCGTCGCGCTGAAGCTCGGTCGACGTGAGGCGCAAAATGAGCTGGAGCGCCGAGGCCGGGTCGGAGCAGGAACGGGTGATCGCCAGACCGGGGCACTCGGTCCAGACGGCCCGCAGACCATCCGCGCCTGAGGGCCAGGCGGCGGCGCTGTGCCAGCCGGCGACCGAGGAGAAGGTGGGATCGCGCAGGAGCCGGGAGACCCCGGTGTGATCGCAGACCATCGCTGCCCGCCCCTGCCGGAACAGACGGGAGACATCCTCATCTTCCAGTTCCAGAGTCTCCTCGGGCGCCACGTTCCACCGACCCACCAGATCGCAGAGCAGCCCCAGCGCCCACTCTCCGGCCGTGGAGGAGAGACGCAGCTCACCCTCGGCGTCGTGAAGGGCGCCCCCGACCGAAACCATCAGCGAGAGAAAAAACCCCGGCAAGGAGCCCGGCGCGCCGGGGAAGGCGAAGCCATGCATCCGCCCCTCCCGCGTGAAGTGCTGCGCCACCAGCGCCAGTTCTTCCCACGTCTTCGGGACTGCGAGCTCCCGGCCGCCGGACGCCTCTCGATACCAGACCTGCTCCTGGCGGTTCTCGAAAATGTCGGTCCGGAAGTACAGGATCCGGGTTTCCACGGCGACCGGCAGGGCGAGGAGGGAGCCGCCCAGATCCACTTCGTCTCGGCACATCTCCAGGGCGGGCGCCGCGAAATCGGAGAGCTCGGCGGGATCAAGAAGCTCTTCCAGTGGAAGCAATCCCCACGCTTCCGAGAGGAGATAGCGAGAGGGAATCCATCGCACATCCGCCTCGGCTCCATCTTCTCCGTCGACCGACGGGTCCGGCGCCTCCCGAAGCGCGATGGTTTCCACCGAGATCCCCGTCTCTCGGGAGAAGGCTTCCACGGCATCCCAGAGATGCCGGAAGCGCTCCGAGGGGTCGAGACTGATGCGCAGGGATGGAGCAGATGAGGCTGACGAGGTGGACGTGGGCATGGTGGGTCGCCGCGAGGCGGCAGGCGGAGCGGTCAGACGGCGACGATGCGACCGGTTCGGGCGCTCTCATAGGCGGCGGAAATGATCCTGCTGGCCTGAAGACCGTCTTCGCCGGTGTGTGTGGGGGGCCGCCCCTCCATGATGGCACGATTGAAATCTTCGAAGAGGGGATAGTGCATGTTCGGGTGCTTCGGCAGGTGGAAGGTCTCGGTTCGCGCGGAGGCGCCGGACCCGGTGTGCAGGCGGAGGTCGGGACCATCCACCCCTGTGGCGTCGAGCGTCCCCTCGGTTCCGGCCACCGAGAGTTCATCCGGCGAGCCGCTTCGGTAGCCGTGACGGGTGGTGACGTGCACCCCGCGCTCCATCCGGATCAGCAGCGCCTCCATGTCGGGCGCCTCGATGGGCCACTCCCGGCACTCCACTAACGCCGCCACACGGTCGGGCTTTCCCAACAGCCAGCAGAGGAGGTCGAGGCGATGGCTGCCGGTGTCGACCAGCGCCCCCCCGCCGGACAACTCTGCGTTGTGGCGCCAGCGCGGCTGGTCGTCGGGCCCGAGACCGGCCGGGTGCAGCCGGGAGCTCAGGTGGATCGACGCGCTGACCGGCTCCCCGATGGCGCCGGCATCCAGGAGCTGCTTCATTTTGAGGAGCTTCGGATAGTACCGACGGTAATAGGCTACCTGAAGCGATACGCCGTTGGCGCGACATGCGTCGACCATCCGCGCGCCGTCTTCCGCCGTGTTGGCGATGGGTTTCTCACAGAGCACATGCTTTCCCGCGGCGGCACAGGCGAGCACATCGTCGAGGTGGCGAAAGTGCTCGGTGGCCACATACACGGCCTGAACCATCGGATCGGCCAGGATCTCGTCCCGAGAGGTCGTAGATCGGAGGGCCCCGAAACGGCCGGCGAACTCCCGGCCCCGCTCGGCGGAGCGGCTGTGAAACCCGACCAGCACCGCTTCGGGAAGATCCACCAGCGCCGGCGCTCCCCGCTTCTCGGTGATGTCGCCGCAGCCCAACACCGCCCAACCGATTCTCGCCGCCATCGGAAACTCCCGCCTCATCAGCCGCCGCCGGGCGCACGACGCGCCCGCTTCAGGTTGGAGTCCGGCCCGCCGCGGCCCTTCTCGGCTCGGTCCGATCCGCTCCGGGAACCGCTTCGGGGCAAAACCGGTTGAACCAACCAGCGGCCTTATCGTCAGAGACTGCAGAGGCCCAACACTTTTAGCATCGGAAGCTGTTATATTCGTACCGATATCGTAGGATATCCTACGATACAGAGCGGAACCGGGCGTCACTACCCGGCGCCGTTCGGGGCCCACCTTCACTCACAGGAGGGAGAACCATCATGCACAAGCGACCTAGTGGTCTGTCAGGGCGGAGTTGATTCTTCACCGGAGCCTCGGACGAAGATGTGATTCACTTGGTGTGGAGGTAATCCCTGTGCCCAAGAAATACCGCGTGACGCTCACACCAGACGAACGCGAGCAGTTGTCCGCT
>SYKE01000222.1 GCA_005798285.1 Actinomycetota bacterium | reverse complement strand
CTCGATCGCGCTCTTCGGACTCTTCCAGGCGCTCTTCATGGCGAATGCCGGTGGAGCCTGGGATAACGCGAAGAAGATCGTGGAAGTGGAACTGAAGGAGAAGGGCACGCCGCTGCACGACGCCACCGTCGTGGGCGATACCGTCGGCGATCCGTTCAAGGACACGTCCTCGGTAGCCATGAACCCGGTGATCAAGTTCACCACGCTCTTCGGCCTCCTGGCCGTGGAGATGGCGGAAAAGCTGAATCCCACGGTTCGAGGCATCGCGTCTATCCTGTTCTTCGCTGTGATGCTCTACTACGTGTGGGCTTCGTTCTACAAGATGCGGATCGGCGGCCGAGAGGCTGCAAGCTCCGCTCACTAGATCGCTGCAGGGCGGTCGTTCGGTCTTCGGGCCGGGCGACCGCCTTTTTTGTTGCTCGGAGGGGGCAAACCTCGTGCTTAGCGGTTCGATCCTCTTCAAGGGTGGGAGCCGGCGACTGCGGCGTTCCACCGTCGCGTGCTGCATCGCTGCTCTGTTCACCTTGAGCTTCGCGTTGGAAGCGGGTATGCAAGCCCAACCCCGGAGAGGCCGTGCTCCTGCCGCGCCGCTGCCGCCGGTTCACCCAGGCGCCCGCCGAAGCTTCACCGGAATCCTGATGTGGCACGATGTGGTGCCCCGGGACAAGCTCGTCTGGTTCGACACCACCATCGCCGAACTCAAGGAGCAGTTCGAATCGATCCGAAAACGGGGCCTGACCCCGATCACGCTGGAGGCGCTGGCCGACCATCTGGAGAAGGGGTCGCCCGCGCCGCCCGGGGCCGTGGTGCTCACGTTCGACGACAACAACCTCGGCCTGTACCGGCACCTTTACCCGCTCGCTCGACAGTACCGCTGGCCTGTGGCGCTGTTTGTGCACACGGACTACGTCGGGGTGCGGACCGGCAAGGACCACTGCACCTGGGATCAGCTCCGGGAGATGGAGAAGTCCGGTTTCGTGCGGGTCTACCCACATACCGCGAGTCACCCGCCGGACCTGCGAAAGGTTTCCGCGGAAAAGCTGAAGGTGGAGCTGGAGAAGCCGCTGCAGTTCATAAGGAGGGAGCTTGGCGAGCATCGACCGTTCTTCGCTTACTCCGAGGGCCATTACAACGAGCGGGTGGCCCGAGCGGTGCTCGCCGCCGGTTACCGGTTGGCCATCACCGAGGACCATGGTCCCGCCGAGCGGTCCGCCAACCTGATGATGGTGAACCGATACAGCATGCATGGGCGAGCGAAGCAGGCCATTGCGGAAGTCGCGGCAGCGAAGGCGCGCCGGTAGCCGCGGTGGAGCGGGAGTCGACCGGCCATCTCGTGGAGGGGGGCCGAGATCGGTGCTAAAATCGGGGGTAAGCGACGGGCGAGTGGTGGAATGGCAGACACGGCGGACTTAAAATCCGCTGCTCCGGCATGTGGGTTCGAGTCCCACCTCGCCCAAGTTCCCTGTGTCCGTTCTGCGTGACGGGGACGGTCAGCCCAGCGCAGTGAGAAGCTTGCGGGCAAGAACGCCCGGCGCCGCGTCGGTATCGACACGGAGCGTACGAACGGTCGCGGCCCCCGCTTCGATGCGCTCGTCGAAGTCCGGCCATTCGGCGGTTTTGAGCTGGTTTTCGTAGACCTGGATGCCGGCGTCGCTGGCATCCGTGCCGAGCTCGGAGCGCCGACGAATCCGTGCCCGAGCGACCCCGTCCGGGCATTCGCAGACCAGCACCGCCGCCGGGGCGTCGACCGCCGCCGCCACGCGAAGCAACTCCTCGCGGCTCTTGCGCCTCAGGTAGGTGCCGTCGGCGATCACGTCGGCTCCACGCTGCAGCCAGAGCGCCGTCTGAACCGCCAGGTGGGTGTAGACCTGCTCCACGCGCTCCGGCGAGTACCAGCTCGCGTCCAGTCGGTCCCGGAGGGAGACTCCCGCAAGCTCTTTCCGCAGCACGTCGGTGGCGAGATGGACGGCCGGGAGACGGCGCGCCAGTTCCCGAGCCACCACCGACTTGCCGCTGCCGGATGCGCCCATCACGATCAGAAGTCGGGGTTGAGAACGCGGTCGCACGCCGGAGCCCGCGAGGTCGAACGCTGCTGACGCGAGGGCGACGTGAGCCCGCCGCTCCTCCTCCGGGACTTCCTGCTGCTCGGCTGCGAGCAGCGCAATCTTGCCACGCACGCAGGCCCGGAAACAGTGGTAGTACTCGAAGAGAGCCGCACTTCCCGGGTTGCCGCCTGCTTCCAGATAGGCGGACCTGAGCTGCCATGCCAGGTCGGCGCGCCCGGCGAGGTGAAGATCCATCACCAGGTAAGCGAGATCCGAAGCCACGTCCAGGCAGCGGAACTGGGCGGTGAACTCCACACAGTCGAATACCTGTATTCCCGGCGTCAGCGCGGGATCGAAGCAGATGTTCTGCAGCCGCAGGTCGCCATGTCCTTCCCGCACCCAGCCATCCCGAGCTCGTGCCGCGAAGACCGGTTCCAGGCTCCGAAAGCGCTGAAGTTGAACCGCCTCGATTTCCCGGCGGAGGGATGACGGTAGGGGCTCGGATGGATCGTCTGACTCAACCGGTGGCAGGGGCAGACACTGTTCCAGCGTGTGGAGCAGCGTTTTGGAACGACCGAAGGATGCGGTCTCGGCGTCCGAGCGGGCCTGAGCATGGAATCGTGCGAGCAGGTTGGCCAGATCGAGAATGCGGTCCCCCAGCGGAGAGCCGGTCTCCAGCAGCGTGGGGAGCATCCGGCGCTCGTCCAACTGACGCATCCGGACCGCCCAGTCCACCGGCTCACCCGGCCCGCCGTCCGGCTGAAGCTGAAGCTGAAGCTGTCCCTCGGATCGAAACACCGGCGCCACCTCCAGATACATGTCCGGACACAACCGGCGGTTCAGGCGAAGCTCTTCCAGGCTGAAGTGCCGGCGGGCCTCGATCGTCGTGTAATCCAGAAAGCCGAAGTCCACGGGCTTCCGAATCTTGTACGCCCACCCGCCGGTGAGAAACACCGTGGAGATGTGGGTCTGTCGCACCTCAATGGGCGTTCGAACCGGATGCGGGTACGCTTCGGGCCGGGAAAAGTCCCGAATGGTCTCCTCGACGTGCGCGTTCAGGTGGACCCGAGCCGCCGTCATCGGTTTCCGGCGGACGCCGTGGGGGTGGCGGTCCCGCGGCGATAGATCACGTAGTACACCAGTCCGACCATCCCGCTGCCTCCCACGAGGTTCCCCAACACCACCGGAAGGAGGTTCTGAAACATGCCGGCCACCGTCAACGCCGAGCCGTCGGCGACCTGGGGGAACTCCGGCTTGAGGAGAAGTCCCATGGGGATGAAGTACATGTTCGCAATGCTGTGCTCGAAACCGGCGGCGACAAATGCCGAGATGGGGAAGACGATGGCGACCGCCTTATCGACCACGCTGCGACCCGCGAGCGCCATCCAGACGGCGAGGCACACCAGCGCGTTGCAGAGAATGCCCCGAAAGAACGCTACCTCGAACGGAAGCGAGCACTTCGCCGTGGCCAGCGCGACATACTGCCGCCCGATCAACCCGCCATTCAGGTCTCCGTGCCGGGAGAGGTAGACGAGAAGCGCCAGCCCGGCGGCTCCGACGAAGTTTGCGACGAAGACGACGGTCCAGTTCCGGAGCATCTCTTTCGTGGAGATCTTCCGGTCCGCCCAGGCCATGGCCAGCAAATTGTTGCCGGTGAACAGTTCTGCTCCCGCCACCACAACCAGAATGAGCCCGAGCGAGAACGCGAGTCCGCCCAACCCACGAGCTGCGGCGAATCCCAGCGTTGGATCGGACGTGATGACCACGAAGTAGAGCCCGCCGAGACCGATAAAGGCGCCCGCGAGCACCCCTAACATGAACATCGCCGGGAGCGGCAGACGCGCTTTCGCGACTCCGACCGTCTCCACGCGCTCCGCGATCTCGCGCGGACTGTAACAGTCGAACCCGAACAGTTCCGGCATTCCCAGGTTGTTTCCGGCCCCACGAGACGGAGGGCCTCCCCGTCAGATTACCCCTTCAACGCGGAAAGCGCGCGTGTCGCGAGAGGGTTGTCTGCGTCTCTGGCGCCCTTGAGATTGAACATGGCGGTGGCCAGGAAGCGGGCCTGCCACTCGGGCGCCAGCAGGAGCGTGTCTTCCAGCGAGGCGGATGAGAACTTGTAATCGTGCGAGTTCGTTCCCTTGCGGAAGATGAGTCGCCGGGCGGCCGTCATCAACTCCGTGGCGCTGCCGCCCGCTTCGAGGTAGCCCAGAGTCTTCCGGGCGGCGTGAGTCCGGTCCGGTCGGATGCTCTCGAAGATCTCCTCGACGCCGGCGCCTCCGGCCGCGACGGGCAGCGGCTCCAGACGATCCAGGGCGCCCGGCGGCACGTTGCCCATCGCCGAGCGGAACATCGGCATGAAGGCGGCGGCCTGAAGCAGCGTCATCGCGCGGGTTTCATCGTTTCCACTGGTCCGGCCCGCATAGCGGAGCGCGTTGGCGGTGGTCACGCAGTGGATCCCGATGAGCCCGGGATTCCGCATGATCAATTCGCCGGCGCCGGCGACCACGCCGTCCCAGAGCGAGCCGGCGTCCACGCCTGCATTCAGCAGCCGGATGACCGCTTCGGAGGCGTCGTCCGGCGAGCCGTCTCGCAGGGTGACGAGGAGCTCTCGGGTAGCGTTGGGATCCGTACGTCCCGCCAGACGCGGCGAGCGGAGCTGTCGCACCCGCTCCAGATTCTTGCGCCACGGTCGATCCGCCGGCTCGTCGGCGTCGGCGGGGTTGACATTCCCACGCTGCAGAAGGGCATAGGCGAGTGAGCGCACGATCGGTTCCGAGTGCTCCCAGCCGATCACCTGGAGAGTCCGGAAGGCATTCGCGACGTAGATTGCCTTGTGGCCGATATCGCGGAAGTCGCGGGCGCCGTAGCGGAAGAAGAGCTCGAACAGCTCCGTGGGGCCGGCGGTCTGCGCCAGTCGGGCAACGGCGGCGTCCGCCATGGCCTCGTCCCAACGATCCATTCCCCGCGTGAACTGCTCGCGAGCCTTCTCCGCCGACGGGAGTTCTCGACCGCTGAGCGAGGAGAGCGTCCACTTGCCGGCCTTCAATTGATCGGCCTGTGAGGACTTGAATTGATCCAGCGCCCAGAGGATGGGCAGCCATCGATCCGAGTCGGGAGAGTTCAGGCTCGCCTGGTGGGCGGAGAAGACCACCATCACGGCGTGGAACTTGAAACCCACCGGACGCGGTTGGATGTTCCGCACGCCGGCGAGCATCAGTCCGGAAAGGATCTGCTGATAGCTCGTGCCGCCGCGGATGCGGACGCCGATCTCTTCCATCAGCCGGGCGCGGGGGGTCTCCTCGATCAATCGAACCAGGGGTTCGATTTCCGGGCGGAAACGGACCTGGTCCGGCGTGAGACGCGCCTCCTGGGCGCTGACCGGTCGACCCACGGCGCCGAGCCCGGCGTCCCAGGCGGCGGCCGCCCCTGTCGCGCCCGCCGCTGCGGACAGCAGCGCTCTGCGTGAAACGCCCTCACTGTTGGAAGCACCCGATGCCATGGCCCGACCTCCCCAGAAGTCGCGTCGTGCACACGGAAGGAGCCGGCGACAACGACGGCGGACTGAGGATCAGTTCCAGAACAACCTTTACTCTCCTTCTCTGCTGCGCTTCTTCTCTGCGTGCCGAGTCTGGCCCCACGGACTCCGGCTGGTCCGTAACCATCGGCATGACTCTCTCCTGGCGTTCCATCTGTCCCTGCCCGCTCGACCCAAACCTCCGCATCCCGCGTGATTCTTCGCTGGAACTGCCGCTCCCCGAGGGGGAGTCGCTCTCGTTGGAGCACACGCTGAAGTGCGGGCAGGTGTTTCGCTGGCGGGAGAGTGCCTCCGGCATCTATCGAGGGCCGTTTCGGGAGTCGGCCGTGGAGATCGGGCTGCACACCGGCCGGCTGCGCCTCCGCGCTCTGGGACCCTCGGTCGCCGTGGGAGAGATCTGGCGCTTTCTCGGTCTCGACCACTCGGTGTCGAACTTGACTCGCGGGCTGGATGCCGAGCCATGGGTGCATGCCGCATTCGATGCCTTGCCGGGCCTGAGGATTGTGCGGCAGGACCCGTGGGAGTGCGTGCTCACCTTTCTCTGCGCACAGTGGAGCAACGTCCGCAAGATCGAGAACAGCCTGGAGGCTCTGGCGCGCGGGTGGGGAAGCGTTCGGGTCTGGCCCGACGGCGGAGAGACAGCGGTGATGCCGCCTCCATCCGTCTTTGCGGGGCTGCGCCAGGCCGATCTGCAGCCGGCCGGGTTGGGGTATCGCTGGCGTTACGTGGTGCAGGCCTCGCGACAGCTCGCCGCGGGAGAAGTCGCTCTCGAATCGCTCCGATCCATGCCGTACCCGGAAGCCCTCGATCAGATCAACAGGCTCGCCGGCGTGGGACGGAAGGTGGCGGACTGCATCCTGCTCTTCTCGCTGGATCAACCCGGCGCCTGCCCGGTGGATGTGTGGGTGCGGCGGATCTTCCACGAGTGCTGCGACGCCGAGCTGCGGGCGATGCTGCCCGACTTTGAGTCGCGGCGGCAGGGGGAACTCAGCGCCATCGAGCACCGGGCGATCCTGTGTCTCGCGCAGGAGAAGTGGGGAGATCGAGCCGGCTGGGTTCAGCAGTACCTCTTTCACGCCCGACGCCTGGGTTTGCTGCAGCCGCCGGGTCCCGGAGGCCCGGTTTGACCGACGGGGGCGTGATTGCTAAAATGGCCCGTTGTAAACGCCCCGCCGACCCGGCGGGCGCCCCGGTCCGCCTCGGAGAGCAATTGCCATGTCCGGCCATTCGAAATGGCACAATATCCGCCTGAAAAAGGGCAAGATGGACGCCGAGCGTGGGAAGACGTTTACCAAAGTTTCCCGCGAGATCATCATGGCCGCCAAAGCTGGAGGCGGCAACGCCGACGCCAACTTCCGGCTGAAGGTCGCCATCCAGCGAGCTCGTGAAGTGAGCATGCCGGCCGACAAGATCAAGTCGGCCATCCAGCGCGGCACGGGCGAGATCGAAGGCGCCATCTTCGAAGAGCTCACCTACGAGGGCTACGGCCCGGGCGGCGTGGCGGTTTTGGTGGAAGTCGCCACCGACAACAAGAACCGCACCGTAGCGGAAATCCGAAGCGTGTTCTCCAAGAACGGCGGCAACCTCGGCGAGTCCGGCTGCGTCTCCTGGCTCTTTTCGCCGCAAGGCATCGTCTCTATCCCGAAGACCGGTCGAACCGAAGACGACGTGATGGAAGCGGCCATCGAGGCGGGCGCCGACGATGTGAAGACGGAGGAAGAGACCTTCGACGTCTACGCGGCTCCTGAGAATCTCGGCGACGTGCGAGAGGGCCTGGAAAAGGCCGGCTTCGCCATCCAGAACGCGGAAGTTGCGATGATCCCCAGCACCACCGTGCATCTCGAGGGCAAACCCGCCCACCAGATGCTGCGACTGCTCGACTTCCTGGAAGAACTCGACGACGTGCAGAACGTCCACGCCAACTTCGATCTCGACGAGAGCACGCTCGCCGCTCTCGCCTGATCGCCCCCGGGAGGGGCGTCCCGCCCCTCCCGCCTCCCCGCCATCCGCAAGCAGTCCTCGTGAAGCGCGCCCGACCGAGCCAGTTGGGCGACGCGCCAGGCCGTTGTGAATGGATCCCCGCTTTGTGAAGTGAGATGACGCCCAGTGCGACTTCTGCGGGGACGACGATCTCGGGGATGTGCGCACGAGGGACAATCGCCCGAAGCGCGGGACGCCGCGTCACCAGCCACCCCAGGAGACATCGTCATCCTTGGGGGTGCGAGGATCCAGCGG
>SYKE01000221.1 GCA_005798285.1 Actinomycetota bacterium | reverse complement strand
CGCCCACTACAATGCCGAACGCCTGCCGGACGGTCCGGACCGGACTCCACTGCTCCTGGGGAGCATCTTGAGGAAGCGACTCCGCGTACAGGGGTTCATCGTCTTCAACGACTACGGCCATCTCCAATCGGAATTTGAAGAGCAGATGACTCGCTGGATCTCGGAGGGCGACGTCCAGGTTCAAGAGGATGTCGTCGAGGGCCTGGAGCAGGCTCCGGAGGCATTTATCGGCCTCCTGGCGGGCAAAAACTTCGGAAAGCTACTGGTACGCGTCGCCCAACTGTAACGCCAGACGCCGAACCCTCCGTCAGATTCACGCCTCGTCGGCTCGCTGCATGTCGATTCACCCTGCCCCCGCTGGCGGCACAGATCAACGAAAGCGTCAACCAAACAGCCGGGCGAGGCGGCAATCTCCGAGTTCCTAAGCTGGCTTGAAGTCCAGCCCCAACTCTGAAGACCATGACAGAATCCCAGGTAATGGAAGGCAGTCCGCCGATCGAGCAGTCGGGTCCGGGTTGGCGGGTAGCGCACAGCGACTGCATCCGCTTTCTGAAGTCGCTGCCCGACGAGTCGGTGGACATCATCACTACCGATCCGGCGTACTCTGGAATGAACCAGCATCTTAGCTTCGGCGAGGGCCGCATCGTGGGGCGGTACCACAACAACGAGGCGAACGAGCACTGGTTTGAAGAGTTCCACGACACCCCCGAGAACTACAGCGCTTTCCTGGGGGAGTGCCACCGGGTGATGCGGCGCGACCGGCACATCTACCTCATGTTCGACAGTTTCTCCCTCCTGACGCTGGGACCCCTGATTCGGGAGAAGTTCGACGTGAAGTGCCTCATTGTCTGGGACAAGGTCAACCTCGGAATGGGGCATCATTTCCGGCGGCGTCACGAGCACATCGTCTTCGCCTGCAAGGGAAAGCGCCCCCTCTCTCGGCGCGACATCCCGGATGTCTGGTCTATCAAGCGCCTGTCGAGTGCTCCCTATCCGACGCAGAAGCCGGTGGAGGTGTTCAGCGCGATGCTGGCGGGAAGCGTCGAGCCGGGGTTTACCGTCTGCGATCCGTTCGCGGGCTCGGGCTCCTCGGCGATCGCCGCCCTTAGAGCCGGATGCTCTTTCGTGGGCTGCGATATCTCGGAACGGGCGGTGAGTCTCACTGCGGAACGCTGCAGCGCCTTCGTGGAGCGCGGCGTGGACATCCACCAACCCAGATCCGCCGTCGACGGCCAGATCAAGATGCGATTCCTCACCGAAGAGGCCGATTAGACGCACAACCTGGGACGGCGCACCTGGCCGCGCGGCAGCGGACTCAGGCGATCACCAGTAGGCGAGACGTGGTCCGAGCAAGGAAGGGTCCCGGCCGGTCGCTTCAAGATCACGAAACCGGCGCGGGACGGGGGTCGGCTACGGAGCCGCGGATTGCACGCTTCCCTTGAAGTCGCCGCCGGCGGTAATGGCCTGCGCGAGCTTCTCGGGCGACGTCTTTGCCGGATCGTACACCACTTCAACGGTCTGAGTGCCGACATCCGCCTTCATATTCACAAATCCATCCACTCTGACCAGAGCGTTCCGCGCCTTAGGCGGTCAGCCCATCGGTCAGTGCATGCCCTCCGCCTTGAGAACGGTCAGCTTCATGCCGTCGGGCACGATAAGGGCTTCCGAGCCGCAGCCCAGCAACCCCAATCCGACCCACGCCAACAGCCCGACCGCCGCAGCGCGACGTGTTCGAACCATAGAGTTCTCCTATCCACTCCGAGTGTTCCATCGAAAGCCCGGCAGCCGATTCTATCCGAGATCGGGCCCAATCGTTCCCGCCGCAGCGGTGGGCTCAATCGAAACCGGCTGAGGGGAGCCGCCAGTTCGGCTCCCAGACGACGGGGGGAGTGCGACTGAGTCGCCCTCGATGGGGGAGAATTCCAGCGGCGAGATACGAAAACGAGGACTTCGGCGCGAGTCCTCGGGAGTGGGGAGCAGCGGGTTGCCGAATACGGCTGACGAATTGATGCTACATCTTCAGGCGGCGGGAGTGTCGGCCTGTTTCGCTAATCCGGGCACCACCGAACTGTCCATGGTGGACGCCCTCGAGCGCTGTTCCGGGATTCGCACGGTGCTGGGTCTGCACGAAACGGTTTGCACCGGCGCCGCCGACGGCTACAGTCGCCTTTCGGGTCGGCCGAGTCTCGCTCTGCTCCACCATGGTCCCGGCCTGGCCAACGGTCTGGCCAATCTCCACAATGCCCGCCGCGGGCGAAGCCCGGTTCTGACTTTGGTGGGCGAAAGCTCCGAAGAGCACAACCGCCTCCAACCCCCGCTGGCGTGCGATGCGAGAGCCCTCGCGGGCACGGTGTCCGCCTGGGTTGAACGTCCGGGAACTCCCGGCGAAGTCGAGGGCATGGTCAATGAGGCAATGCTCCACTGCGGAGGCTATCCCGGCCGCCCTGCGGTGCTGCTCCTCCCCGATCCCCTCCTGGCAACCGCCTGCAAACCGTTCGCCCCGCCCCCGCCGTCGGAGGTCCAATGGCCGGTCGTGCCGGACTCGCGAATTGAAGCCGCCGCCGAAGCTTTCCAGTCGGGTCCGGTGGCCTTTCTTCTGGCGGCCTCGGGCTCCCTGGCCAGGGGCGTAACGGCTGCGGGACGGATCTCCGCCGAAACCGGAGCCCAGCTCTTCTGCGAGACGTTTCCCGCTCGGGTTTCCCGGGGAATCGCGCCCATCACCCGAATGCCGTACTTCCCCGAGGCCGCGCTCGAGGCGTTCTCCCACTTCGGCACGGTGATCCTCGCCGGCGCCCCGGAGCCGGTCACCTTCTTTGACTACACCCCGACCGGAGGGCGACTCATCCCTACCGAGGTCCGAGTCCTGACGCTGGCCACGCCCGAAGAGGACGCTGCGGATGCTCTGGAGCGACTTGCGGCGAGACTCCACGCCACCGCCGCTGCCGAATTCAAGCGCCCGGACCACGACAAACCCCAAGCCGACGCCCTACTGACACCGGACCTGATGGGAGAGGTGCTCGGCTCCAGCCTTCCCGATCCATGTGTGGTCGTCGATGAGAGCCTCACCTCCGGGCGGACGTTCTGGATCCACTCGGAGTCATCGCCGCGCCACGAACTGATGGCCCTCACCGGAGGTGCGATCGGACAGGGGCTTCCCTGCGCCGTCGGTGCAGCCGTCGCGTCGCCCGACCGACGGGTGGTGGCGCTCCAGGCCGACGGCAGCGGTCTCTACTCGCTCCAATCGCTCTGGACCATGGCTCGCGAGCGCCTGGACGTCACCGTGGTGATCTGCGCGAACCGCGCCTACCGGATTCTGGAGCTTGAACTGAAGCGCGCCGGCATTCGACCGCCGGGTACCGTGGCGCGCCGAATGTGTACGCTGGACGGTCCTGCCCCGAACTGGGTGTCGCTCGCCGACGGCTTCGGAGTGCCGGGCGTTCGTGTAGAGACGGCCGGCCAACTCGAACACGCCTTCCGTCAATCACTCCACGTCCCCGGCCCCACTCTCATTGAAGCGATCCTTACCTGAAGCGTCGACCGCCTCAGCGGGAGGAGACCGGCAACTCCACCAATGGCATACTGACGAGTTTGCCGTCAGGCTGAACGGTGGGAGCCACAAGCGTCAGTCCCTGCCTTACGGGGCCTTGCGCCTTTCCACCATCGAAGTGTTGCATCCGGGCAACCCGGAGTTCCACGCCCCAGCCGGTGAGTATGCTGCTGGGGTACAATCCCGGCGACTTGAAGTACCGATTGACGAGGATCTTGCTTAACAGTTGCTGTTGATCGGGGCGCAGTTGACGGAAGGGGATGCTCGGTCGGACCGAGAGCACGCGCTCCTGGAGTTGGTCCAGAGAACTCCCCAATCGCTTTTCATCCGCAATGGTATCTCCGGTGCGAATGGCCTCTGCGGTCGAGAGGTAGAGGATGTCTTTGCAGACCAGGACATAACCATCGCCGCTCTTCTCCCAATTGCCGCCGAACAGGTGAGCGATCTGTTCCAGGATGTCTGCCGCCGACTTTCCTCCCACCGCCACGACGACGGGGCGCTTCCGCACGTCCGACTGAACCAGCAGGCTCACCTTCGTGCGCTCCTGGAGCTTACCAAGGACCTCCCGGAGGGTCGTCTCCGTCGGTGTCAGGCTCAACGTTGTCCCGAGCCGCGCATCCTTCTGCAGGGGATCCTTCTTGGCTGGGTTTGCCGGCGCGGAAAGCAGCAGCGCCGCCACAAGCCAGAGGGTTAGAGCAGCCCCAAAGGTTGACATACGAATGGCCTCCAAAACGGGTGTTCGGATGCAGGATGAGGACGACAACGAGATCCTGTCTTAAGCCCGAGCCAGAACGAGAAACCGCGGCTGCATCCCGATGAGTCCACCTCGCAGTTCACCCATGGAACACCCGCCCCCGCGCGGACTCCCGGAGCAATCACGATGAGCGCGACGCTCGCGAGACGACTACTGTCCTGAGGCGACAGCCTGAACCGGCGCCATCGCTCCAACGCCACCCATCGCCGGCTCGGCATAGACATAGTAGTTGCCGTCATCAATCGTTGCAAAGGCGCAAGTCACCTCGCCGGAGACATCTGTAACGCTGCCGGTGGGCTCCATGGTCGTGAGGTAATCCGCGTCGAATCGAATCGACACACCTTCGACTGGGCTGCCGTCATTGAGGTTCCGTGCGGTAGCCGTCAGCGTGATCGTGTCGTTCCCATCGGCTTCAATCGTGGGACTGCTCAGGTTCAAATCCACGACAATTGGACCGTCCCCACGTGCCGTTCCGGCCGTCAGGCTCACGAAAACTCCTCCACAGAGTAGGAGAAGGATACCGGCGCGGCGCGCAAACCTCGCCCGACGCTTCAGAATCGCCACAATCCAACCCTCCCGGTAAGATAGTCCGACGACTAAGTCAATCGAGAATAACATCAACGCGACGAGCTATCGTCGAGGCACTCACCGTGTATTCGTCGTGTACTCTGGAAGAGCCATCCCCCACTGGCGCAATCGAATCCCGAAGCGCCCCAAGGGCCCGGATCCCCCTCGCAAGCGAAGGACCCGATCACACGACTCAATGTCTTCGGGTTCAAGTTCTTTATCAGCGCCGCTGTCTGGTTCCACCCATTCATCTGCAAGGCCCGATCCACGGGCTTTGGCATTTCCGCCCTGTTCGACGCGATCCGGTTCCCTGGCAAGCTCGCAGACTCCCAAACGGTTGAAGCCGCCGGAGAATTTCAACGGGCAGCCAGCCCGGGCTGCCGCCGTCCGCGAGTTTGCTTCTGACCCGCCAGATCGATACCGCCGCCGAAACACCGTCGACATTCGTAGAACTCCTGCTCGTCATGCCGTACGTCATTGGCTCACACTCCGACACTTCGCCGCGGAGCAGGGTAACGGAGAAGTCCTCGACTATCGTTTGCCCACCGGCCTGAGAGCTCGATCTACGAACCGCCGCCCGCTCAAACCAGAGTAGCGGACTTGCCACGTCTATGCGCCACGTATTCGGTCAGCTCCGTCGATGGGTCGTGTTCGGATCGTGCTTCTCACCGACGGATCCATCCAATAGTGCGTCCGTCCCGAGAGTGCATTGGGTTCCGAGTCATCAGGTGCCAAAGGGCCAGTCGGCCGCCATCCACTGAGTCGAGTTTGGAACCGGTCGCAATCCGCCAAACCGACTGGACGCCGACTCGCGCTCGCCTGCGAGGAATCCTCGTGCGACCAGATCTTCGTTCGTCGGGACACCGAGCGGATGAGTCACGCGAGTCGGAGTCTGGCCAAAAGGCACGGTGATTTGATTGTCCGATGAGCGCCTTCACTCAAGCGCATCGAGTGACGGAACGACCGACCGGAAGTGCCAAAACGGGATCGGCCGACCCTCTATCGAGCGAATAAGAGTTGGAAGCGCCCCGGTTGAGCGACCT
>SYKE01000220.1 GCA_005798285.1 Actinomycetota bacterium | reverse complement strand
GGCCTGAGACGCCGCCTTCGGTTCATCCAGGGAGGCGGACGCCCAGGCGATCCCGCCAAATCCAACGCATGCGCCGACGATGAGCCCGAGCGCTACTACACGAAGGGATTGCATGGTTCCCCCCAAATCGACCCGTCAGTTCCTACCAGTTTATAGCCGAGAACCGGTCGCACCTGCAGCATCGGGCTCCAAACTCAAAAATCACCGAAGCGTGCCTGCAGGAGCACCAGCCCGGCCAGCACCGCGGTCTCTGCTCGCAGGATGCGTCCGGAGAGGCGCCACGGGATGGCGCCTCGCTCCAGAAGGAGTTCGCGCTCCTCTGCACTCCAGCCCCCTTCAGGTCCCACGGCGAGAACGCATGACCCGGCCGTGTCGGGGATAACGCCGCTCTCACCGGTATCGTCGAGGAAGACCCGCAGATCGGCCTGACTCCATGCCGGTCGCGCGAGAACCTCGACCAGGGGTGCAGCCGGCGCCGTCTCCGGCACCCGGGCTCGGCGGCACTGTCGCACCGCTCGAACCACCTGGTTGGGCCAGGCGTGCGCCTTCTCGTGCTCTAGCCCCCCGACGGGAACCGAGTGCTCGGAAAGGGCCGGATAGATGCGGTTGCAGCCGATCTCGGTAGCCTTTTGCATCACGACCGTCATCCGCTGTCGCGCGAGCACCGCACAAATCAGAGTCAATTCCAGCGGAGACTCTGGCGGCAATTGCATCTGCTCGTAGATCAGAGCCGCGCCACGATCATCCGACAGATCCTTCACGCTGGCGCGAAACGGGATGCCTCGCGAGTCGTGAAGGGTGAAGGCTTCGCTCACTTTGAGCTGGCGCGCATGCAGCCCAGCCGCGACCGATGCCCCGAAGCGGACGGTTGAGCCCAGTTCCACGGGCCCCGCGAATCGGATGGGATCGAGTGCGCTCAGAGGAGGTAATGAAGCCGGCGAAGGAGTCGGCTTCCGCGGCTGCGCCGGTGTCGGCGCCACCACTTTGTCTCGATCGGGGGGACGGGTTCCCCCCGATCGGCGTTTTCCGCTCAGTCCGAACCCCAATTCTCGGGGACGTTGGGGCGCGTGTCCCCATACGCCATCTGCACGGCATTCAACTGGCCTTGAAAGTATCCAAGGACGGTCGGGATCAGCGCCACCATCACGCCCGCGTCCACCAGGGTTCCGGTCGGCGCCGGCACCCGCCGGACCAGGTCTTCATCGCTCAATCCCGAGAGCGTGCTCTGAAGCGCCTCGTAGCCGGCATCCAGGGCCGCCGCTACGGCCTCTCGGCTGTCGGGCGCCGGGGGAGGGGAACTCGGTCGGGGTGGAAACTCGCCTGTTCGGGTGTAGTAAGCGAGAACCTGCATGAACCCCGCGAGCTTGCCGGCCACCTGAAGCGGACTCGGCGCGTCACCCCCAGGGGACCACGCGAGACGATCGTCGGGCGTTTCAACGAGGGTGTACACGAAGCGCTGGTGACACATCTTGACGGCCTTCTGCAGGGCCGAAATGGCGAGGGATGCCATCGGGTTAGCCTCCAAAGTGCTTGAGGAGCAGGGAAATATTGTGGCGGTGCTTCCAATCGGGGAGCTTCCACCAGTCTTGCATGTCGTCCGGAACCGGCACGGCGGCGCAGATCTGATCGACGTCTTGACCGGCCTTCGCCAGCGGTGGAACGGTTTCCAGAAGCCAGTCGAGATAGGTCAACCACCGGCGCACGTGCTCGGGCTTGACGAGCGGTCCGTGTCCGACAATGTAAGTCTCGGCGTCATACTCCAGCACGCGCGCCAGGTGCTTCCTCAATAGTTCGATCTTCGCCGGATCGAACCTGGAGAGCGGAATCATCCCCCAGCCGAAGAGGTCGGCGATGTGGAGCACTTTCGCCCACGGGAAATACACCACGCTGTCCCAGGGAGTGTGGGTTCCGCCGAGGAACTCCAATTGGATCTCGCGCTCGGAGCCTTTCAGCGTGTAAGTGTCTGAAAAGGTGATGTTCGGCTGACCGTTCGCCTCCGATTGGGCGGCGCCGCAAGATTCATGCGCAATCACAGTGGCGCCCATGCGGGCCCAGGCCGCGTTGTTCGCGATGTGGTCCGGGTGCCAGTGGGTGTTTACCAACCAGCGCATCGACTTCCCGGTCGTTTTGCGAACGTCCGCCGGGATTTGTGTCTCCATGCTCTCGGTGTCTTCGAGAGAGTCGATGACAACCGCCCCATCGCCAAGGTCCGCCCAGGCGGCATTGTCCACCATATTGCGGATCCACACCTGGGGGCCGACTTCGAAGACTTCATCATTCCTGAATACAATGGCCATAAGCGTTGCTGATCCTTGATCGTGACTGGCGGGAGCAAACGGTAACGAGGCCCTCCCCTCCGCGCTGGAGGAGAGGGCCCGATGAGTGTTCCGAACTCGCAGTGCGAGTTCGGAACCCGTGGGAGCGCCCGGGGGGCGCTATCCCGGTTTGATCTCGCGAGTGGCAGGGTTGAACACCATGCACTTGTCCTCGCGGTAAGCGCGCTCGGCCATACCGATGGTTACGGCAACGCGAGCGGCGAGTTCGACGTTGCAGTTCGGCTGCTTCCCGGTTCGGATGCAGTCGATCCAGTTGGCTTCATGAACGTCCTGCGGTTCGCCACGACCCACGGTCTCGGTGAGCGCATCGATCTCATCGGCATAGGGCTTCTCGGGCTTGATTTCGAGGCGCTGTCCACCGAGGATCATGGTCGCCTTGGTGCCGCGAATCATGTCCTGCAGACCCTGCTCGTTCTCGGTGCAGCCCGCGAGGAAGATCGTGGTGTCGTTGTCGTAGTCGGCGAGAACGAACACGGTGTCGGCGACATCGCGATCCTTCAAGCTGCGCTCAACGTAGCGTCCGCCGCTGGAGACCACTCGCTTGGGCCACGCCATTCCCACGGACAGCACCAACGGATGGAAGCGGTGAGGGAAGAGATCCGTAACGATCCCAGCACTGTAGTCCCAGTACTTGCGCCAGCGGAAGAACCGCTCCTTATCGAACGGGCGCTTCGGCGCGGGTCCGAGGAATGCCTGCCAGTCAAGATTGTCCGGGCTGGCGTCGTCGTCGATCTTGTAGTTCCACTCGCCGGCAGGGTTCTGGCGACAGTAGCTGGCCTGGCTCCAGAGCACCTTGCCGAGCTTCCCCGACTTGATGAGCTCATGGGCCCGATGCCACTTCTCATCGGAGCAACCCTGCGACCCGATCTGGACCACCTTGCCGGTTCGCTTTTGGGCATCGAGGACCTTGAAGGCCTCCTCCGGGTAGCGCACCATCGGCTTTTCGCAGTACACGTGCTTGCCGGCTTCCATGGACTCGATGGTCTGGATGGCGTGCCAGTGCTCCGGAGTCGCGATGAGGACAGCGTCCACGTCCTTATCTTCCAGAAGCTTGCGGTAGTCGTGGTAGGCCTTGGAAGCGTCGGCGCCGATGGTTTCCTTGGCCCGCTCCAGACGCGGCTTGTAAATGTCGCACACGGCAACCTGCGCCACATTGATCGCCTGTGCCTGGTTGCGGATCATCCGGAGATGTCCGCCGCCCATGCCGCCGACGCCGATGTGACCGATATTGATCCGGTCGTTGGCGCCAATCACGCGGCCCGGAGCAATGGCATACACGGGGCTCTTTGCCACGCCGATCGCCGTGGCAGCCGCGGCAGCCTTGGAGGCCGTACGAAGCAGCGTTCTACGCGAAACCTGCTGCCCGTCTTTCGGGGACAGCGCTGTCTTCTCTTCCATCGAGAGTTCCTCTTGAATCTAGGGCCGCGCTCGCTCAAGCGAGCTCGAACCACTCCTTCTGATATACGACTTTGGAGCCGGTCTGCACGGCCTCATTTGCCTTCAGCGCCGTAACGGTGGCCTGAAGCGCCTCGCGGGGGCCGCACACGGTCGGCTTCTTTGTTCTCACACACTCCAGGAACGCTTCGACAGCGTAGTAGAGCGCGTCCTTCCCGGGTTCCAGGGTGCTGCCGTCTTTGCCGGGAATCTTGCCGAGCGCCAGGATCTTTGTTGCGTCCGCAACCAGAGCGATCCCGGTCTCATCTCCAACCGGCTCCTTGCGGGCGTAGACTTCCCAGCCCTCCAGCGCGGCATCGGCTTCTTTGAACAGCCAGGCTCGCTCCCCTCGAAGGAGCACGGCAGCCTGATCCCCCATCAGCAGCTCATACGTGGAGTCGAATGAGTTGACCAACGTGGAATCGTAAACGAACCGGGCGCCCCCCGGATACTCGAAGACGCATTGAACGGTGTCGGCAACGGTTCGACCATCCTGGTGAAACAGCACTCCGCCAAACCCCTGCACCGAGACCGGCATGTTCCGCCAGAACCAGTTGACGGTGTCCACCGAGTGGATGCCGATCTCCCCCATCAGTCCCGGAGAACTCTCCTTGCGAAGTCGCCAGTTGATTTCACGCTCGCGTTCCGGATTGGGAGCGGCGAGACGCCATGACGTCTTCTTGTGCCACTGCGCCCGGGCAAGAGCCGGCCGACCCAGCACGGAGCCTCGAATGAACTTCAGCACGTGAAGGTGCTGCGGGTTGCTCCGAAACTGCTGGCCACCGGAAAAGGTCAAACCGGACTTCAACGCCGCGGCAGCGATGGTCCGTGCGTCGTCAACCGTATGCGCGATCGGAGCCTCGCAGTAAACATGCTTGCCCGCCTGCAGAGCCGCCAGCACAATCTCCTTGTGCTGATGACTGGGTGTGGCGACGAAAACGCTCGACACATCCTTGCGTTCGAGCGCCTGCCGATAGTCCGCCACCGGGACCGCTTTCGGAGCTGCATCCCTGGAGCGATTGAGAAACGCCGGGTAAGTGTCGCAGATCGCGGCGACCTGAGCGCCGGGAACGCGCGCCAGCTTGGCGACGATTTCGCGGCCCTGCTTGCCAAGCCCGATCACCGCACAACCCACCGGGGGACCGGCAGGAACCTTCGGCGCCGCCTCTTGTGCGAAAGCTTCCGCGCTCGCCAGCAGAACCGAACTACCGGCGGAAGTGGCTAAGAAGCCCCGTCGGCTGATGCCGTGGGAACCCGGCTCGTCGGCCATCGGTCAGACCCAACCTTTCTTCGACGCCAATCGGGTCCTCTCTGGAACCCCGCGGAACAGCACACCAGACCCCGCAGCGCTTACCGCACCCTAGGGATATATACCTCGTTCCGGGAACTCTTGCCGGAGAAAGTCTCATGCAACACCGCCGTAAACGCGGTGTCATAAGGTCTCAATCGATGGGGAGCAAGAGCCATGAGCGGGCAGAACTTTGACGCAGGGTGCAAGGACTACCGGAGCGTAAGCCGCCGGAAGGTGGTCACGGCGGGGGTGATGGGTTCGCTCGGACTCACGCTGCCGGAACTCATGCGAGCGGAGGCGGCGGCGCAGCCGAAGCGGCAACTCTCCTGCATCCTGGTCTGGCTCCGCGGCGGCCCGTCTTCCATCGACATGTGGGATTTGAAGCCCGACGCTCCCAGCGAGATCCGGGGCGAGTTTCGGCCGATCGAGACGTCCGTGTCCGGGATTCGCATTTCGGAACACCTGCCTCGAACCGCGAAGCTGGCCCATCACTTCGCGCTGGTTCGCAGTGTCACCCACCCCCGGAACGATCACGAAGGGGGCGCCCACGTGAACTCTTCGGGTTGGGACACCTGGCCGCAAGCCACCTACCCGATGTACGGCACCGTCGTTCAGAAGATGCTCGGCTTCCAAACATCGCTGCCTCCCCATATCTGTCTGCCGGAGCCTCCGATGCCGGAAGGCGGAGGGAAGCATTACCTTCCCTCGCAGGACCTTCCCTTCGTCGCCACCGTGCAAAATGATCTGGACCTGCGGGTGAAGGATTTGGCTCTGGCGGGAGGAATGCCCCGGGAGCGTTTCGATCGGCGGCGGAGCCTGCTGGCACGGACCGGGGTTGCATCTTCTCTCGGCGCCGGCCTGTCCGCGGGAGCGCCGGTCGCGGCCGCGAACGACGCTTTCTATACCCGGGCGTTGGATGTGCTCTCCACCCCATCAGCGCGAGATGCCTTCGACCTGACCCGCGAACCGAGCCGCATTCGCGATCTTTACGGACGTGCTGATCCGGCAGTCCAGATCGTGGCTCAGGGCAATCAGGGCGACATCGCACCCAACGAATTCAACCGCTCCGTGGTCGGTCAGGGAATGCTGATGGCTCGCCGACTCGTGGAAGCCGGAGTTCGTTTCGTGACGGTCATCGGTCGCGGTTGGGATACGCACGCCGACAACTTTAACCGGTTGAAGAACCTCCAGTTGCCCTACCTCGATCGCGGTATCTCCGGATTGATCCAGGACCTCCACGATCGCGGGATGCTCGAAACGACTCTCGTGGTGGTGTCCGGCGACTTCAACCGAACGCCTCAGATCAACAAGGATGCCGGACGAGATCATTGGGGTCCCGTGCAGACCATCTTCCTGGCGGGCGGCGGCATTCCGGGCGGCGTGGTGGTGGGGGCGAGCGACAACCAGTGCGCCTACCCGGCGGAGCGAGCGGTGAGCCCGGCGGACATCGGCGCCACCATCCTCCACCGGTTCGGACTCCGGCCGGAGATGGAAATCGTCACCAATCAGGGGCGACCCTACCGGTTGCTGCCGGACGGCGCCGAGCCGATCCGCGAACTGATCTAGGTCTCACGGCTCTGCGAACGGGTCTCCGGCATCGACTTCCCGGCCCGTCACCGAAGCGCGGATCGCCTCAGCGAGCGTCGAAACCGGGACAACTTCGCAGCCCACACCCGTCGGCTGCGAAGTTCCCGTCGGCACGATCACGCGCTGGAAACCCATCCGCTCCGCCTCCCGGATGCGTCGATCCAGCATGGGCACGGACCGCACTTCGCCGGCCAGACCCACCTCTCCGGTAAGAACCGTGTCGCGGCGAACAGCCCGATCGTGATAGCTGCTGGCGAGGGCGACCGTCACCGCAAGGTCGAGGGCGGGTTCGCTGATGCGGAGACCCCCCGCGAGGTTTGCGTAGACATCGCGATCCGAAAGCCGAAACCCGAGCCGCTTCTCCAGGATCGCCAGGAACATGCACACCCGGTTGTAGTCCACCCCTGTGGTCGATCTCCGAGGGGAGGACAGAAACGAACGGCTCACGAGTGCCTGCACCTCCACCAGCACCGGCCGGGTGCCCTCAATCACGGCCGCAACTGCACTCCCCGAGGTGTCGTCGGAGCGCTGGGAAAGGAACAACTCGCTGGCGCCCGCCACGTCACGCAGCCCTGCGCCGGTCATCTCAAAGAGACCGATCTCGTCCGTTGAGCCGAACCGATTCTTCACTCCCCGCAAGACTCGGAATG
>SYKE01000219.1 GCA_005798285.1 Actinomycetota bacterium | reverse complement strand
TCCACCACTTCACCTGCGGCGATTTGGGCAGCGACTTCGGGTTCCAGAACTCGGATACGGCACTCGGGCACGACGTATTATACTTGCGTCGAGAGTCGCCATCGGGCGAATTGATCTCGCCTCCCTGAAAACAACCGATGAGTCTTCCTGGGCGACTTTGCGCTATTGTCAGCGCCGTCGCGCTCGCTGTCATGAGCGCGAACCCTTCACCTCGTCAAGCCGTCCGTGAGAGGATCGCCGAAGCGCGGCCGCGAGGCCCGGACAGGGAGCGGCGGGCTCCCGTGGGTCCGCCGACGCCGGATCCCGACCTTTCGGAAGCACGGCGCAGGCTCCTCGATCAGCGATCGGTGAAGCTCCGCTGGTTCACCGGTCGGCTCGACGCCGGCCGAATGGTTGCGCTGACGTTTGATGACGGACCCGATCCCCGCGTGACCCCGCGCATTCTGGATGTGTTGCGGCGCGCCGGAGCTCCCGCGACCTTTTTCGTGGTCGGCGCGAATGTGGTGCGTCACCCCGAGCTCGTTCGGCGGATCGTGGCGGAGGGACACGACCTCGGCAATCACACCTACCATCACTACCGGCTCCCCACACTTTCGCCGAGAGAGATTGAGGCCGAGATCAAGGGCGCCAACCGTGCGATTACCGGAGTGGTGGGGGTGGCTCCCCGTTGGTTCCGTGCACCGGGTTGCCTCTATACGAGAGAAGCAGAGAATGTGATTCGTCGTCTGAATATGGTTCGGGTGGACACCACCGACAACTCAGGCGACTGGCGTCGTCCGGGCGTGGGGGGGATTCTTCGCCGCGTTTCCGAGCATCTGTCTCCCGGCGATGTGTTGTTGTTTCATGATCGTGTTTCCCAGACCGCGGAGGCGCTCCCGTACCTGCTCGCCAGTCTCCAGCGCCGGGGCTATCGCATTGTGCCGCTCCTCGAACTGATGAAGGGTGTGGACCACGGTTCGCCGGTTCTGGCGGATGCGTGGCCGTTCGATGAGGGAGTGCGAATTCGGCGATCTCTGGTGGGACGGCCCGCGCCCCATCGGATCGCGTCGAACCAGCGCCCGAAACTCCCACGACCGGGAGCGGGAAACTCCGCTCCCCATCCCACATCGGAAGCCGATTGGCTGGATGCGTGGTTGGGGTGGGGACCTGAGCTCGATTTGCCCCGCAAACCGGCGACCAAACCGGGGCCAACCGCGGCCCAACACCGGATGGGAAGACCCGGCGGCGCCTAAACCAGTTCGGGAATGGGATCTTTGCGGTCGAGAATGGCAACCGGCCGGCCGGAATGGTCCACCAGATGGCGCTCCGGATCAATCGCCATGTGCCGGTAGATCGTAGCCAGCAGGTCGTTCGGAGAGAGGGGTCGCTCCACCACGTACTCTCCCCGCGAGTCGGTGGCGCCGATCACCTCGCCCATCCTCAACCCTCCGCCCGCCACAAGCAGTGACGTCGCGTAGGGCCAGTGATCGCGGCCGGCCTTGCCGTCGACATGCGAGATCTTTGGGGTTCTGCCGAACTCTCCGGTGACCACCACCATCACCTTGCGGTCGAGACCCCGGTCGTGAAGATCCTGAATGAGGGCCGCAACGGACTGGTCCAACACCGGAGCCCGCTCCTTCTGCGCCTGAAAGCAGTCCCAGTTGACGGCGTGATCATCAAAGCTGCCTGCAACGCCCTTCTCCACTTGAAAGAAGGAGCAAGTTACGACGCTCACGCCCGCCTCCACCAGACGGCGCGCCAGCAAGAGCTGCTGACCCCATCGCGTTCTGCCGTAGCGGTCACGCGTGGCAGCGGACTCTTGCTCAAGACTGAACGCGGAGCGCGCCTCGCTTCCAGTCACCATCTCCACGGCGGCGTGATAGTGCCGATCTCGGGCGGCGATTTCCGGATTCTCCCAGAGGGCTCGTTGGGCGGAGTCGACCCCCTGGAGCAGCCGAACCCGTCGATCCAATCGGGGTCGCTGCTTCTCTGCCACAGCAATGTTGGGCACCTGAAAGGTCGGTTGGTTTGGGTCGCCCGAAACGACGAAGGCTTCCTCTCCGGCCCCCAGATAAGCCGCCCCACCATAGGGAAGGGGCGGCATGCCGACATTCGCCGGGAGCCGCCGGGTAGACGGTTGTCGGTGATGTCCAATCACGCACGTGCAGTCCGGGTGCTCCGCCTTGTTCTTCAACACGAGCTGTTCTTTGCCGGTCATGAGCGTCTGCAACCCTTGCTGGTGGCAGATGCCGCGGTGCACGACGCTTCGGACGACGGACATCCGGTGGGCCAGTGCGGCCTGGCGCGGCAAGAGTTCGGAGAACTGAAGACCCGAAACGGACGTGTTGATGGCGCCGAACGGGCCTCGATACTCGACCGGGGCATCCGGCTTGGGATCCCACGTTTCGAGGTGAGTTACGCCTCCGTGCAGCCAGACGATGATCAGCGCCGTATCGGGGGGCGCAGCCGCGAGAGAGCGCTGGCGGCTCAATTCGGCCAGGCCCAATCCGCCGAAGCCGAAGCGAATCAACTCCCGGCGGCCGATGCCGATGCCGCTCGGGCCCTCGCAATTGCGGGCCGCAGCGTTCACTGTGCCGCGTCCCGGGGGGAAATCAGGCCGGCCGCCAGGTACTGCGGATGAGCCTCTACGGTGATCAGCCCCCGCTTTACCGCCGCCAGTTCAGCGGCCCAGGATTGAACCGCAGCGGCCCCGGGAGCGCGGAAGAGCAGTGCGCCCAGAAACGCTCCGTTCCCCGAGAACTCCAGGACGATGGGGATGTCGCCGCTCTTCCGCCGCGGCCCGAGCTCGGGCAGCATCGCGCCGAGGTCAGCGAATGTCTTCTCGTCACCGGGCGCCGGGCTCGATCCGGCTCGCTTAACGAAGGCGATAGCGTGTTGACCGATTTCGGTCTCACTGGGTTTTCCCAGCGATTGCGCCGACACCCTGCATCGATACACGTCGAGCGAGAGGTAATCGTGTTTGACGAAGGGATCCTCCCGAAAGCTCTCGGTCACTTCGGCTCGAGTGGCCACCTCGAGCACCATGATCCCTCGGGTGAAGCCATTGTCGCCGAGTGGACCCACGATCCGGGTCTTCCCGAGCTTACCCAGGCGCTGGATGTTCGCCATGTGCTCCGCCTGCATCCGTTTGGCGTCTTCGGGCGCCAGCGGTGTCTTGCTGGTCCCCTTGTTCAAGAAGATGAACCAGGCGCTTGCAGGATCCTGCGCGGCAGCAGTAAGTGGCAGCGTGATCCCCAAACCGGTAAAGAGCAGTTGTCTTCGATGCATGGCCGGCGTGCTCCCAGGTGATTGCTCCAGAGACCATTCGCCTTTCCGGGCCGACACTCCTTGGAGGCTCATCGCCACTCGCATTCAAAGATCTGTCAAAGGAAAACTGCGTCTAAATTCAGCCATATAGTTGACAGTAATAGACTAAAGATATAGGATGCAGTTGTAGTGAGGTGCGGCCAGGCCGCGCCGAGTTCAGAGGAGAAGAACGATGTCGATGACTTTGTTTGACCCGTTTTCAGATCTGGCGCAGTTCCGACGCCAGTTCAACCGGCTCATGGACTCGCCCCACGCCGCGTCCACGCGAGAAGTGGAATCGAGCCGGAGTTGGATTCCTGCGGCGGACCTGTTCGAGGATGAAGATCTCCTCACGGTCCGAATGGATCTGCCGGAGATCGATCGGGAGACTCTGGATGTGCAACTCTCGCAGGATGAGCTCCGGATCGCGGGGGAGCGGCGCTGGCAGAAGCCGGAACGCGGCGCGTGTGTGCACACCGAGCGCATCTACGGTCAGTTTGCCCGGGTGTTCAAGTTGGGCGTGGCCGTGCAGCCGGACGGGGTGGAGGCCGCCTACAGGGACGGCGTGTTGACGATCCGGCTTCCCAAAGCCGAGGCTGTGAAGCCGCGCCGGGTGGCGGTGCGGGTCGAGGCGGATCCCGCCTGATCGCCGCGTGGGGCGGGTCGGCGATGCTCGACCCGCCCCACGCGAGACAACTGACGGCGTACGTTCTCCATCTGGGAGGGGCACGAACATGAGAACAGACCGGTTCACCATCAAAGCGCAGGAAGCGCTCCAGCAGGCACAGGAGATCGCTTCACGACTGGGTCATCAGGAGATCCAATCGGAGCATGTGTTGCTCGCGCTCCTCGCTCAACCCGAGGGAATCGTCACGCCGCTCTTCCAGAAGCTGGGCGCCGCTCCGAGTCGCGTGGCCTCCGCGCTGGAGAGGGAACTGGAGTGCCTGCCCAAGGTGGGCGGTGTCAGCGGCGGCGAACGAATCTCCCAGCGCCTGAAGAAGAGCCTCGATCAGGCATGGGATCAGGCCACTCGCTTGAAGGATGAGTATCTCTCCTCCGAGCATCTCTTGCTGGCGTTCGCCGACGAGAGCGATTCGCCGTGCGGCAGAGTTCTGAGGGCCGAGGGGATTACGCGAGATCGTCTGCTCCAGTCACTTCAGGATGTCCGGGGCAGTGCCCGGGTTACGGATCAGAACCCCGAAGAGAAGTATCGGTCTCTCGAGAAGTACGGCCGTGACCTCACGGAAGCTGCCCGCCGGGGCAAGCTGGATCCCGTGATCGGCAGGGATGAAGAGATCCGTCGCGTCGTTCAGGTGTTGTCTCGACGAAGCAAGAACAATCCCGTCCTGATTGGGGAGCCCGGCGTCGGGAAGACGGCGATCGTCGAAGGGCTCGCGCAGCGGATCGTCGCGGGAGATGTGCCGGAGGGCCTGAAGGAGAAGCGGGTCATCGCCCTGGATCTCGGGGCCATGGTCGCGGGAGCGAAGTATCGCGGCGAGTTTGAAGACCGTTTGAAGGCGGTTCTCCGAGAGATTGCCGAGAGCGAGGGGCGGATCATCTGCTTCATCGATGAATTGCACACCATCGTTGGCGCTGGAGCCGCTGAGGGAGCGATG
>SYKE01000218.1 GCA_005798285.1 Actinomycetota bacterium | reverse complement strand
TTTCGAGGGAAGCAGATCCTTCTGCTTCCCTCGAAACGGCCGGTTCCACGGAGCGCAACGCCGCCCCTTCGCCGGCGCCGGCTGCGGGCCGTTCCGACACGACCCGGACAGGGATCGTCGTCCCTCCAGCGGCATCGCTGGTTTCGGATGAACCGGGAATCGAGCTCGACCTGAGCGGGTGGCGAGTGCCCGAGACTGAACACACGCCTCACCTGCGCCACGACATTCCTGCGGCCAAGCCGATTGCGGCAGCCGGCCATCACTTCGAAATTGTCATTGAAGATGCTGAGCTCGCGGACTCTGATAAATTGGACGTCCTCAGTGATCCGGCGCCGGACGTGGTTTCCGCCGAACCGATCCTTGATGAGGGCCCCGACGAAGATTGGGAGAGTGCGCCGGACATTGAACTGGACCTCTCGGTCGATCCGGGTCCGAGCCCTGCTGGGCGCCCGATTGCGCGAATCAATCCGCCTCCGTTCCGCCCCGTAATTGAGGCTGCCCCGACTTCCTCCGCACGCGATGACGTTGGCGCCTCATCCCTACCCTCCGATTCCAGTGAGGTACGGACCGGCGACGCTTTGACGGCGGCGGCGGGTGGGCCAGCCGATGCGGGCCTCAGACCCATCAAGGTTGAACATCGATGGGTTCCCCCGCAGGAGTCGGTGGGAACCGCACCGGACGAGGGCGCCCCGGCTAAAGACTCACATCCGTCATTCGTCGGGATCCTGGCGGGCCAGCCCTCTGTAGCGCCCGGAGCTGGGCCGGCTCGTTCAGGGGAGTCCTACACCCGGGTCATCGGAGCCTCACCGGACCCGAAAACGATCTTTCCGGCTGACTGGGTGTCGGTCGGGCTATTGAACCCCGAAGCCCCGGAGAGTCTCGCCGAGGAACCTGCCCCTGGCGGAGCATCCGAAGCAGGGGTGGCAGCGTACGACGCGGATGAGCCCCCCATCATCGAGTTGGTTGAGCCGCTCCCCGCCACCCCTGTTGGAGTCGGATCCATTACGTCAGCCTCGGCCGAAGATGTAACGCCGGGGCTGAGTGCTGCCGAACTTCGTGCGGTTTCGGACGAGATTGGCGAAGACGTAGTCCTTGCTCCGATCGAGCTGCGCAGTCCTCGGGCGACACCCGAGTCGATCGTTTATGACGACTCCTCCGAGCGTTACTCGGGTAAGGCTCGTTCCTCAACGGGCTCAGTACCTGGGCTGGTGTCCAACCGGGAGTGGGGGGCTCCGAAGTCGGGGGATGTTGGGGCGGAGTTGATCCGGCCAACCCCGGGCGGCGTGTCGAACCGCGAACCGGCGGTCCCACCGGGTCGATTGGACGAGTCCCCGGCTGTCGCGGCGTCGGCGCCCTGGGCCGAGGAACCGATTATCGTGGTGGAGGAGTTCGGCTCCGATCCACCCGCAACACCGACAATTCCCGATGTGGCCGTTCTGCTTGAGCCGGAGCTGGAGCAAGAAGCCGACGTCCCCGTCCCGATTCGACTGGCGCGTCAGCATCTGAACAGACAGGCGGCGCGTCGCCTGCACCAATCCGATCGTCAGAAGAATTCCGGATCCGGTACCCACCAGGCCACGATGCAGCCAGGGAGTGGGGGCGTCGCCACTCAATCGTCCGGGGTCGATCTCGGATCGATCTCCAACGACGTTGGCGTTCCATCCGCGACGCTTGAAGCTCCGGAGTCGGCCCGCTCGCTGATCGACGATTGGGCCGCGGAGCGGGTAGATGAGCCTGACGACTCGCACCTTTCCGCTGCGGGCGCGAACGGAAGGGGACACTACCCCAAACCCACTCAACACTCCCGACCTCAGGTGGCTTCCTTCGATGCGGCGCGCGCGGGCCAGCGCACCGATCGGCCTCGTGAAGGCGGCCGGAGAACACCCTCCCGTCGGGGGGTGCTGGCGGTGGTTGCGGCAGTGGTGATCGGAGCGCTTGGCGTAGCGGGCTCGCTTGCCTGGAATCAGGGGGCGGCCCCCACAAAGGATCTGCCCGACGGCTCACGACTTGCGCTGGAGTACGTTTCAACCGGCACTTACCACCAGTTTCAACTCTCGAACCCCCTGCAGCAGGCCGTACTCTCCCGCCTGCCCGGCATGTTGAAGGCAGAACCTGCTGTGCAGACGCAATCGGATGCCAAGGTGTTCTGGGTCCACCGCTCCAACCGTACCGACGGCGCAGACCCGAGCCTCTATGACCATCAGATCTGGCCCGGGCGAGTTGTTCCCAGCGACAGTCACGGCTGCGCATTCGACAATCTCCTCTACACGGGCAAGAAGGCGGTCCCCGGAGCTGCGCCGGCGTGGCCTCGTCGGGACGCCACTTTTCCCGTGGCGTTGATGACCGATCAGGGTGAGAAGGTCGAGTTCAAGGTTCCGGGCGGCGGCGGTCGGGTGGACCGCGAGTGGACTCCCGATGCGCCGGGAATCGTGAAGCCCCTGGGCGGCCTGAAGCTGAGCCTGCTGAGCGTCGACGTCGGGCTGAAGCTTCAGCAGATTCGGGGCGACGCGCTTCCCGTCAGCAACTTCATCTGGCGAGACTTTGAGAATGTGGAGGCGAGCCGGGCTTCGTATCCCTGGATCCCATCTCGCGAGAATCGCACCTGGAACCGGGCTTACTTCAAGATCGTGGGAGATCGGAAAGCCTTCGATGCATGGAACTTGGAGGGCCTGAACCTGTCCGATGCCACCGGAAATGAACTCTCGTTCCGAATGGGGTCGGAAGCGCTGCAGAGCCGCCTTGGCGCGGACGGGAAACTCTGGGTCGCCTGGCCCGGCGGCCTCTGCCGTCAGGAGCGGGCCTGGAAGTTACGGCTGCGGTTCGATCCGGCTGGCGGCACCGTGCGGCCCGACGTGAGCATCTCGGCGAACGCGGTCTCTATCCCCAGCGCAGGCACGGCCCGGGAACTGGCCACACGCTCCTCCGGCGCCGGGATATCACTGAACGAGTTGAAGATTTATGCCGACGGATCAGAGTTTCGGGATCTCATCCCCGGTGCTGGTCCGGATCCGGTCATCACCGTGGTGACACGCCTTGAGGAGTCTCACGGCGTTCATCTGGAGTTCCGGGTGAGAGACGCGCAGGGTCAACTCCTGCCCGGACAACTCTATCGGATCGGTGGGAGTTTGAAGGCGCCCAAATTTGCGTACATGCTCCAAGGCGTCGGCGCCACGAACAACCTGACGGTTTCGTGCGCTGCATGGCGGACCCGTCCCGTGGATTGGTACGTCTCGCCCAAGAACTGACGCGGGGAGGAATCCTTGCATCGAGAACTCAGGCGGCCCTGCGCCGGGGCCAAGGGTCGGGCCACCGCTTGACGGCCACCAGCAAGATGACCAGAGCCTGGATCATCCCTACGAGATGCCGGCTGACACCCGCACTTAGCTCGAGTTCCACGGCGCCGTTTGCCAGCCCGCCCCAAAACAACCCGGCCAACAGTACTCCCCACGGCGAGGAGCCTCCCAGCACGGCGACCGCAATTCCCTCGTAGCCGTACCCCGGAGAAAAGTGCGCCAGGAAGTAGTGGTGGACCCCCGAGACCTCCGCGGCGCCGGCCAGTCCGGCCAGGGCTCCACTCGTGATGAGCGCAGAACTCCACGACCTTCCCACGTTGAGTCCCACCGACTTTCCAGCGGACGGGTTGAGCCCCACCACCTTGAGCGCAAAACCAAGGCGGCTCCGACGGAGAGCGAGATCTGCCAGTAGTATGAATAGAATTGATATGAGTATTCCTGCGTGCAGGCGAGATCCGGCGATAGTAGGAAGAAATGAAGAACTAAGCACATCCGCAGTGCGAGGTCCCTGTTGAGTGGGATCGTGGAGCGGATGGTTGGCGAGAAAGGTGGTCAGATGTTCTGCCATCAGGCTCAGAAGCAGTGTGGTAACCACCTCAGGAGCGCCGCGCCGCTGCTTCAAGAGTGCGGCGGGCCAGGCCCACAGGGCCCCGGCCAGCGCGCCGATGGCGAGAGTAAGGGGCAGGTGGATCGCAGGCGGCAACGGCGCCGCGGCGCCGAACCATGCGGCTGCGAGAGCGCCCCAGAGCAACTGCCCCTCGGCTCCGATGTTAAACAGCCCCGCGCGAAACGCCCAGGAGACTGACAGTCCCGTGAGCACGATGGGGCATGCCCGCACCAGGGTGCCGGTCCATGCGAACATCGTCTCCTTCATGTTGCCCGGCTGACCGAAGGCGCCGGTGAGCAGCGCAGTCACGGCCTTTGCGGGAGGCACCCCCACGAGGGCCGGTCCCGCGGCGCAGAGGCCGAGGACCAAAGCGAGAAGCATCGACGCCCTGAGAGCGCCGGGAAGCAGGGTCTGACGGAGAAACACGCTGCGGGCGGACGAAGGGGCGGGTGGCATGGCTTGGCGGGGACGTCTGAAGCAGGGGTGCAAAACGGCGGATCGATGTTGGAGTGTCCATCGGCGCGTTCCTGAATCCCTCCCCTCGAAGGAGAGGGGGTCTGGGTCCTGAGGTCGAGGGCCTCGTCCCACGGCGGTTTGTGATCCGGCTCTTCGGGTTAAGGATGAACTCGGCCGTTCGGCGAAGGGACAGTGGGCCGGCCGGCGCCGGGTGGTATGGAAGATACGGGTGGAGGGCGGTACTATGGCGAAGGATCAGTCGGGGGCGGCGACCTTCGGCGCGGCGGCCCAGTCGGGCTGGAGCGGCGTACTGCCAACTCCGTTTCCCCGTACGATGGGACCGCAAGTGGGGACCTACTTGCGCGAGGTGGCGGAGTCCGGCCTCTCGTCCAACATGACCTCTCGTTTCGAGAAGGCATTTGCCTCGGAAATGGGGATGTCTCACTGCGTGGCGACGCCGGGCTGTACGCCGGCGCTGGCGATCCTGGCGGCGGCCCTGGACTTTGAGCCCGGTGATGAAGTGATCGTCAGTTCCATCACCGACTACGGAACCCTCCAGGGGCTGGTGAGGGAGGGTCTCGTACCGGTGTTCGCAGACGCGGCGCCGAATAGCTTCAACATTGGGGCCGAGCAGATCGAAGCCTGCGTCACCGACCGGACCCGTGCGGTGCTCGTGGTGCATCTAACGGGTTTGCCTTGCGAGATGGATCCCATCCTGGATCTTGCCGCCCGCAAGGGCCTCATCATTCTGGAGGACGCCTGTCAGGCGGTGTTTTCGACGTATGGGGGACGCCTCGCGGGCTCGATGGGTCTGGCGAGCGGCTTCAGCTTCGATTCGGAAAAGACCCTTGGTTCGGATATGGGCGGCTGCGTCATGACCAACGACGCATCGCTTGCCGAGCGGCTCAGGTTCATTGGACACAGTCGTGGGGCGGCGATGCGACCGGGCTTCGGGCGCCTTCACACCGAACCCGGCTATGCGCACCGGATGCCGCTCTGCACGGCGGCGGTCACTCTGGCGCAGTTGGAGATCATCCGACCTCAGGTGGCGCAGCGCGACCGCATGGCGCGGCTGTTAAACCGGCTCCTCGGGGAGATCCCGGGGATCGAGGTGCACCCAATCTCCGATCATGTCGGCGTGTGGTCCTGCTGGATGTACGGCTTCTGCCTGCGCCCGAGCGCCTTCACCTGCACGGCGGATGAGTTTGCCGCCGAGATCGCCAGAGAGGGCATACCCGGCGCCGGCACGGGACGCTACTACCTGATGCCGGAAGCGTGCACCTTCCTGCGCGATGCGGTTCAGCGGGGACGGTATCCCTACTTGAGCCCGTTCACCGATCGCAAGCCGGACTATTCCGCCGCGTCGTGCCCGAATGCCGCGAGTTTCCTGGACCGCTGGGTGCGCTGGACCTCATTCTGCGAGAAATATGAGGAGCATCACTGCATTCGTGCCGCGGAAATCGTCGCGGCGACCGCAGATCGCTATCGAGCCGGCTGACCGATCGATCTGCCGCGCCATGCAAACGGGCCCCGACATCCGTCCGGATGCCGGGGCCCGCAGCGCATTCGGGACTACGCCTGGCGCGGCGCGGGGCCGGGAGGAGGCGTAAGGAGCGGCTTCTCGCTCAGGTAGACCCACGTATGCACGTGCGGGGCGCCTCGGAAGTACCAGCACATGGCCGGCCCTTCCAGCTTCCACACATCCCAAACGCCGTCGTTCCCCACGTCTTCGGCCTTGTAGAAGGACATGTGGAGGCTCTTCACGCCGCCGTTCGCCTTTACATACCGCATGGCCTCAGCGGCGTCGGCCTTGCTGCAGGGGGCCAGGACATCCGCCAGGACCTTCTGCACCAATTCTTGCTGGTCGCGGGACATGTCGGCCACCGGCAATCCCACGCGCTGATCGGCCGGCTTCGGCACGAGCACGCTGGGCGCTTCCGGTGGGACTGGTCCGGCCTGGAGGGCAGCGGCGCGCTGCTTACCGTCCATCGCCGCGAAAACCTCATTGGCCCGCAGCGCCTGATACCAGTAGACGTTTCCGGGATGATCCGGCTTCTCGTTGAAGCCCTGGGCGGCGTGGCCGTAGAAGATTGGCCCGCCGAATGCCACGCCGGGTTCGCTGTCGCCGTCGACGCGAAGCGTCAGGTGGCGGCCGGTCATCACCCACTCGAACTTACCGGAGCCGGGCTGTCCGAAGATGGCGATGTTGTAGTTGTGGATTCCCGCGTCGTCCTTGAGCTGCTGCAGGCGCTTCGGCAGCCACTCTTCGGAGTGGGAAGCCTTAGACCCTATCCCACTAGTTTCATTAGGCAAACCAACCGACTATTTGTTTGTTTTCGGGTGCGACTGAAGGAGATCT
>SYKE01000217.1 GCA_005798285.1 Actinomycetota bacterium | reverse complement strand
GGCCGCACCAAGGCGGAGCTCGGTTACCCGGTTGCCGCCCCTGCGGATCGGATCTGGATCTCGTGGAGCCGATCCTCCGCAGCAGTAACGGGCGGGCCGACGCTGTACTACAAGGTGCTGCGCCCCGGCATCCGGGTTCGCACGGGCAAGATCCTCAACGTGGCCCCCACCGAGCTGCGGGTAACCGTTAACGGCGTGAGCGACATCCCGTGCGAAGTGAACCCGGAGAATGGGCAGATCTACTTCCCGCTCTCTTACGAAGGCCAACCGGTAGAAGTGACCTACCGCACTATCGTGGCGGGTACCGAGATCAGCCTGACGGAGCCGAACCACATCGTGAACTGGCTCGATGAATCCGGTGAGCGCCCGGTTCCGATGGAAGCGTCCATCAACGAATCCGGCGTCGACGGCTTCGCGACATTCGAGCAGGTTCAGATGACCGGGCTCGGTTCCGGTGCGGCGGCCGTGCCCGTGACGAAGATGGAACGCATCTGGCTGTTCTGGTCCAGCGCGCGAGGGGGCGGAGATTTGATCTACGCCACGCTCGCGCCGCGAATCGGACCGGACGTCAACGTGGGGGGTTCGCTGACCCTGCTGCGCAGTTCCGCGCCCGCTGGACTGTCTCCAAGCAGCGCACGGAAATTCTTGGAGGCGGCGGCAGCGGAAGAACGGAGGAAACCGTTCACCGCACCGCCGATTGTCCGTAGAGGTCCGTTCTTGATGGCCCCAACGGCTGCCGGAGCGCGGACTGCAACGCGGTGACAATCAGGGTCATTCGGTTCTTCTTCCTGAATTTCAGGGAGGGGAACCGACCGACTATTGAGAAGGTTAGTCTGGTGGGGTTGCCTGTGCGACGGCCCCATCGGGCGCGGCTGGTGCTGAGTGAGGCGGTGTCGCGACCAAGCGTCGCCTGCCGCAGTGACGGGACACGAATATGCCCTTGAAGAAATCGGGCGGCCCCATTCTGGGGCTGGACATAGGCTCGGCCTTCATTAAAGCCTGCGAGATCGACTGCAAAGGCGGGCGAGCCAATCTGAGGGGTATCGCGATCCTGAAGACGCCGTCCGACGCGGTCGCAAACAACGAGATCGTTGATCCCGTGGCGCTTGGGAAGACCATCAAACGGGCCCTCCAGGAGGCCGGGATCAAATCGAAGAGAACGATTTGCTCCGTATCGGGGCAGTCTTCGCTGGTCGTACGGATCATCGAAGTGCCCAAGATGTCCCGAGCCGAACTCAAGGACACGATGCGCTGGGAGGTTGAGCGCCACGTTCCCTTTGCGGCTGAGCAGGTGGTCACCTCGTACCATCCGCTGGTGGAGCCGGAAGATGTTCCCGAGGGACAGAACATGGAAGTGCTGCTGGCCGTGGCAAAGGAAGCCATGGTCACCCGGCATCTGGAAACGCTGAAAGCTGCCGGGCTGCAAACGATGGCGATCGACATCGAGCCGCTGGCTGTCTCCCGGGCGTTGATGGACATCTCCAACGGCCAGGCGCCCACCGGTACGGTGGGTGTCGTGAACGTCGGCGCCAGCAGCACGGATGTCAGTATCTACAAGAATGGAAACATCGCGTTCACGCGATCCATTCAGATCGCAGGCAACAACCTCACGAAGGCGATTGCCGACAACCTGGGTAGACCGCTCGGCGACGCCGAAGATCTGAAGCTCAGCCACGGGCGAGTGCCCGAGGCGGCGTCTCAGGCGGGCGGCGACACGATGTTTGAAGGGGAGTTCGGTGGCCTGGGGCCCCTCGACTTCGGCGTTGAGGCGGAACCGGCTGGATTCGGCGCGCTTGGCGGTACGTTCGGCTCCGAGCCGGACCCGGGCGCATCCACCGCATCCGACACTCACTCCGATTCGACGTTTGATGTGGCGGGATCCGGGTTTGGAGCGGAAGCCTTCGCGGCGCCCGCGGGTGCGGCCCCCTTCGCGATGGGAGGATCACCCGCATTGGTAGCCGGACCGGTTCCAGGCGGCAATCCCTTCGATCCGGGAGCCACCGAGACGCAACCGGCGGGCGGCAGCCCATTTGATGCGCCGGCGGGCGGCGGTTTCGGCGGAAACCCGTTTGGCGGCGGCGGCGAGAGCCTCTTTGGAGCGGCCCCGGTCGGAAGTCCATTCGGTGGCGGAGATCTGCCGGGCTTTGCCGCGGATCCGGGCGCTACCGGTGTGGGCCAGCAACCGGCTCAGCCCGCGCTCACCGAAGAAGAGCTGCTTCAGGCGCAGGTCGCCGACGCGATCATTCCCGTCTTGAACGAGTTGGTGACTGAACTGCGACGCAGCCTCGATTTCTACCGAAATCGCGCCAATGGCCTGGGCGCCCAGCAGATCATCCTCACCGGCGGCTCGGCCAGACTGCCGGGCCTCGTTCCGTTTCTCACCACCCACCTGGAGACACCGGTCTCTCTCGGAGACCCGCTCCAGTATGTCGCCGCGGGCCCCAAGGCCTCCACGGCGTTCTTGTCGGACAATGGTCCGGCGTTTCCGGTAGCGGTCGGCCTCGCCGTACGAGAACTCCTCGTCGAAGAGGCCGCCCCCAAGAGCAAGAAAAGCGGTAGGAAGACCAAATGATTAAGATCAACCTGCTGCCTTCGTACATCCAGGAGCGAAAGCGGATGCAACTGGCCGTCACGGCCGTCTGCATCCTCGTTGCCGCGGAAGTCGGAGGCGTGGTCTTCATTCGCCAGCCCAAGGTCGCAAGGCACGAAGAACTCCTGGTCACCAAGAGCCAGGAGGATCAGAAGCTCACCGAACTGGGTTCCGTGGAGACCAAGTCGCAAGGCCTGGCCACCAAGGAAGGCGAATTTTCGACCAAACTCGATTTCATCGAGGATCAGCAGCGGTGGAACAAGGAGTATCCCGACCTCTACGAGGATACGGCCCGTTTCACTTTTGAAGGCGCAACCCTTCTCAACCTGGAGGCCGGACCCACGGCCATCCAGTTTTCGGCGTACCTCTCGGATCCCGGTGATATCACCCGGTTGATGCTGGGCCTGAGTCGCAGTAAGCGGTTTCGTGGGTTGCCTTCGATCTCCGGCCCGACCGGATTCAGTTCGGCCGCCGAGGCCGCCCGTAAAGCTGCCGCCGCTGAAGAAGAGACACCCGGTGTCTCCATCATCGGCGGATACGGTCAGTTTGGGGGCGGCATGTACGGGGGTCCTGGAGCTCCCGGTATGGCCGGCATGGGCGCAATGGATGGCGGCTTCGGCGGAGCAGGCGGCTTCGGCGGAGCGGCAACCGATCCCGCGGGCGCCATGATGGGAGCGGGAGGCATGGGACCCGGCGGAATGGCCGGCGGACCTCAAGCTCCGGGGATGATGGCCATGGCCGCCGGAGGTAGCGGCGGCGGAGGCGGGTTCGGCGCGGGCGGCGGCGCGATGGATGCCACGGCCGCGAGCGGCCCCCAAATGCCGGGAATGATGGCCATGAGCGGCGGAGGCAGCGGCGGGGGCGGCGCCTTTGGGGCGGCTGGAGCCGACGGCGGCGCCGGTGGCCCGGGCGGGGGCTTCGGCGGTGGATTTGGCGGTGGATTCGGTGGCCCAACGGGTGGGGGCGGACAGAGTGGCGGCGGTCTGGCCGCGCTCGATATCGCCTTTGCCCGTAAGAAGCCACGCGGACTCGTCGTTCAGGTCCTCTGCCAGCTCGCCAAACCGCTCCAGCCTGCGAAGACCTACGGCGGCGGAGGCGGCCAGCAGGACGGCTTCGGCGGCGGTATGATGGGCGGCATGATGGGCGGCATGGGCGCTCCGGGGGATGCAGGCATGGGCGGCATGGGCGGCCCATCCGCGGCCGGTTTCTCCGACCCTTCGGCCGCCACCGGTGGAGCGATGCCAGGCGCCGGTCCGGGCGCTGGTCCGGGCACTTTCTAAGGGCTCCCAAGAGCTCTCCTTTTTGGGAGATACCGCATGAAAGGCAAGTTCGGACAGGCTCATGTCTGGATTATCGGAGGCGTGCTGATGCTCCTCATCGGCGGCCTCGGGTATTACCTCTTGATCAGACCGGTTGATCTCGAAATCACGAAAGTCGAGGGTGAGGTCAACACGATCAAGCAGACATCGAAATCCGTGGACGGCGCCACGTTCAACAATTCGCAGGTCGATGCCGCGAACAAGAAGCTGGAAGAGCAACAGAAGCGTGTCGATACCCGCAAGGCGGAGTTGGCCGTCCTGGAGCGGACCAAGCAGCTTCCGCCTTCGCAAGTGCTCGACGTGCGAAAGAAGAAGCTGGACAAGATTGTCCACACGCTTCCCCGATGGCTGGATCTTCCTCGCAACGTGGTGACTCTCGTTGAGAGATGGTCGAAGACGCATGCCAAGCGCCACAAGATCGAGTTGTTGACCAGCTTCGCGGCGCCCGCGCCGGGAACAAATGTGGACAACATCCCGACGCAGATCGTGCCCTGGCAGCTCGGCGGGATGCAGTTCACCGGGAAGTTCAATGACGTGATGGCGTGGTATCGCGGCTGGAACAATGCTCCGTTGGTTTGCAAGCTGGATGGTCTCCGTCTCACCCTCGCGGGTCGTGGCGGTAAGGTCACCGGTACTGCGGTGCTGACGGCGTTTGTGTTCCCGACGGGCGAGGCGGTCACCATCCCCAGCGGAGGCGGCGCGGGCGGCGCAGGCGGGGCCGCGGATCCATTCGCGGCGGCGGGAGCCGGCGGCGCAATGGGTGGCCCGGGTGATCCGACGCTCGGCGGCGCCGGCCCGGCCGGCGGTATGTCCGCTGGTGACATCGGCGGTATGGCCCCTCCTGTCGGGGGTATGGGCGGCGCCCCTACCAAATAGCTCCTGCTCTGACTCGGGCGACGGTGGCATCCGATGCCGTCGTCGCCTTGTCCAAGACTTGAAAGGATTGACACGGGATGGCGCAGGCTAAAGGTGGTGGCATGGCCAACGCCGACGTCGGTGAGTTGATCAAGGACCCCAAGGTTCAGATCGGTCTCATTGTGGCGGCAGTGGTCATTGTGCTGGGTGTCGTTGGCTACAACATGTTCGCCAACCGACCGCCCGCCCCGACGCAGGTTTCTGGTGCTCCGGGGATGATGGATCCAGCGGGCGCCGACTTGCCGGCCGGAATGGCCGGTGGGCCCGGCTCGGCGGAACTGATGCCCGGAGGCGGCGGATCCGGCGGGTTTGATGCCGGGGCCGGCGCAGGTGGGTTCGGCGGCGGCGGCGGGTTCGGTGGCGGCGCTGGCGGGACCGGCGGCGGTGAGGAGATCGAGAAGTCGGATAGCCCGGGAGTTGGCTCGCGGTCTAACCCCTTCGCGGAGAACCGTGAACTCAAGCAGGTAGTGGCCAGTGTTCCGGAGGTGTCCCCTGACATTGCTCCGGCACAGGACCTCTACGGCGAGGTTCGACCGCCGCAGCTTCCCAAGTATGAGGCCGGTGACGATCTCGAGGGACCTCCAATCCCTGCGATGCGCGTTTCCGGAATTGTCGAAGGGCGACAGATCGCAGCGCTCTTGCAGATCGGCGGCGCTCACATTCAGGTCACGCCCGGAATGAGCGTTCCTGAAGGCAACCCGGTCTACCGCGTTGAGCGCATCGAGAAGGACCGTGTCTTTCTCTCGCGACGCTGGGAGTACGGCGAGCGCAAGGGTGTCCAGCGCATTGAGGTCCCCCTCCAGGGTGATCCCAGCGCGCAGCAAGGGTTCGGCGGCGGAGGTTTCCCTGGCGCTGGCGGCGCCGGGGCTCCGGGCGGCGGCGGTCCGGGATCCGGAGGGTTTCCGGGTGGCGGCCGGCGCGGTCTCAACAGCGGCTAACAGCTAGTCGCTCGATCCGTGTGGTGAGAAGAAACCGGGGTGAGTTCGCTCACCCCGGTTTTTCTCGTACTGGAACAAGGTGATCAACCGCTCCGTCCAAACTCATGGCGGTCGTCACTTGCCCGTCACAGCGTCAGTTTGAGTGCGTTGACTTTTCCGCATTCACTTCCTCTGTGAGAGCGGGCGTCGAGGGCCGACTTAGTGGGATGGGAGAGGTGACTCAGTATGAAACGTGGATTCTCCGGTCCAATCCTGGCGGCAGCAGCGGCGCTCTGCCTTTCAACCACATCGGCCACGCCTGCGTCCGCGCAGACGACGCCGGCCTCCGATTCGGCGGAGACACGAGTTTCGATTCAGGTCCGCGACGTTCCGTTTCGGAGCGCTCTTGATCTGATCTTCAGAGGATCCGGTCGACAGTTCGTGATCGAACCGACCGTCCCGAATGTACCCGTGACCATGCAGCTTCGAGACATCGGCCTTGAACCCGCGCTCCGACTCTTGATCCGATTGGCGCAGAGCCAGGCGCCGGGCCTCATGCTGCGTCGCGAGGGCGACGTCTACATGATCGGAATCCGGGCGCCCACGCCCCCGTCTCCCCAGGATGCGCCGGATGAGGCTCCGGAGATGACCGAGCAGGTTCAGCCGGTCGTCTGGGAAAAGATCCGGCTGCAATACCTGGACTACCGCCTGGCAGCACTGATCTTCGGAGGCTCCTTCCTGCCGACCGAGGCGGACCTCCTGGGCGGTGGCTCCGGCCAGCTGGGGATTACCGGTGGCCTGGGCGGTGGCTTCGCCAACTCATTCTCCGGCGGCCTCTCGAGCTATGGAGAGTACGGCGGCGGGGGTTACGGCGGGTATCCCGGCGGCTACGGACGCGGCGCCGGCGGCTATGGCGGCAGCGGTGGGTATGGCGGGTACGGCGGCTACCCTACCTACGGGTCCGGTCCCTACTACGGAAACGGGTACGGCAACGGCTATCCCGCCTATGGCTCCGGGTATCCGAACTCCGTGGGCGGAGGAGGACTGGGCAGCTTCGGCGGCCGCTTCTGAGTTGGCGCGCGCTGCGCACTTTTCCCACCAATTTCCGTTTCCCACCCGAAACTCGGGAGGGAAACGGAATGCGAGATGCGAAACGATAGCCGTCTGGTGGGACGGCGATTGAAATCCGGTTCGGGGCGCGGGCGCCCGGCCGACAGGGTCCTGCAATGAACGTGTCTCTTCGCCCCGAGCGAACCGAGATCTACCCACTGGCCTTAACAAGGAGTTCAAACCTGATGAAGAGTCGCGTTTTGCGCCTCGGAGCGCTCTGCGCTGCGCTCGGTGCGGTCGGAGTTGCGGCCCCCGTGCGGGCTGCCGAACCGCCACCGACCATTCGACTCGAGCTGGCAGAGGTCCCGCTCTCCAAGATCGTGCAGCTATTGGGCGCCAGCGCCGACGTGGAGATCTTGTTCAGCGATCCCGAAGGTCGGCTCGCGGATAAGAGGATCCCGTACATTCGGATCGTGAACTCCACAGTTGAGCAAGCCATCGAAAAGGTCTGCAAACTGGCTGATGCTCACTTTCAAAAGGGCAAGGATGGGATTTTCTACATCTCATCCCGACCGTTCGAGCAGCCCAAGCCGGCCGTCGATGTGATACCTGCGGCAGTTCAGCAGAGCATGGCGACGCCCGCCCCGGCGGCTCCCCCAGCCGAGGTGGTGATTGACAAGATCATCCTCAGCTACATGGATCCGAACGAGTGCGTGCGGTTCCTCATGGCTTCGCACTCTCGAAGGTCGGACCGATCGCTTTCCAACGTGAAGTCGCTCGAAGACCTCGACGTCTACCCGGGGATCATTGATCCTGCCACGCAGAACTGGTACCTCCCGGGTTATGCGAACCCGGCCAACGCGGCTCCCGTGTTCGCACCGGGTCCGGGGCGAGCCGGCGGCGGCATTGGAGCTAATCAGTTTGGTGGCTTCGGCGGCGGCGGCGGCGGCTTCGG
>SYKE01000216.1 GCA_005798285.1 Actinomycetota bacterium | reverse complement strand
GCCCGCCGGTGATGGAGCCGCTGCTCCGGCTGCTCCCGCCGGCGCCGCTCCTGCGGCCCCCGCGGGTGGCGCTGCTCCCGCGGCCCCGGCGGATCCCCATGCTGCGCCTCCGGCCGGTGGTGCTGCGCCGGCGCCCAAGTAAGTCCAGCCCCTCTGGGGTGAGCCCCGGGTGAATGGCCTCATGAGCCGGGCCTGCGGAGAATTCCGCAGGCCCGTTTTTTTATTGCCTCTAAGAGCCGCTGGCCCGAACCGAATCTACCGTGGGCTCAATATCGGGGTGGAGAGCGGTGGAGGCGGAAGAGATCCGGTCGGGAGTAGTGACCCACCGCGTCAAAGTCCATCCGGGCCTCTACCAGGGCGTCCCGATTCAGATCCGCGATCAGGAGCTCCTCGCGATCGTACACCGGAGCGATCATCGTCTGACCCAGCGGCGAATAAATGGCGCTGCCGCCCCGGCATGCGATCTCCGGGAGCGCCTGCACTTCTGGGAGATCTCGCCAGTGGCTCGGATAGGCATCGCGGGGGACGAACTGGTTGCAGCCCAGGACGAAGCAGCGCCCTTCGCAGGCGATGTGGCCAAGGGTGTTCTGCCAGGTGTCGCGAGAGTCGGCGGTGGGAGCCAGATAGATCTCAACGCCGCCTTCGTAGAGCGCGACTCTCGGCAGCGGCATATAGTTTTCCCAGCAGATCAGACCGCCGATTTGCCCGAGATCCGTGGCCACAACCTGAATCTCGGATCCGTCGCCTTCCCCCCAGATCAAGCGTTCCGAACCGGTGGGTTTGATCTTGCGGTGGCGCCAGATCAATGCACCGTCGGGACCGAACAGGAGCAGCGTGCAATAGAGCGTAGCGCCGACGTCTGAGCGCTCGGTCACGCCAACCGCCACGTGAATCCCGCACTCGCGGCAGGTCGACGCAATTCGAGCGGTCTCCGGTCCGGGAACGTCGACCGACGCCTCCCACAACTCCCGGTAGAGCCGGCGACCTTCCTCGCTGCGGCTTCCCACCACCATCCCGAATCCGATGCCCCGGGGGTACCCCGGTAGAAAGGCCTCTGGAAGCAGCACAAGCTGGGCGCCGGCGGCCGCGGCTCGGTGGATCCAGTCCTCCACCACCGCCACTCCGCGGCTCGAGTCGAACAGACATGGCGTGGCCTGGCAAACGGCGACTCGGACCACAGAGGCTGCCGGCATGGGTGTTTTCTTTCTCAGCGGACACGGCCCCGGAAGGTGTGCGCCACTTTGGCGCCGCACACGGGGCTGACATCAGGGCCGGCGGCGCTTCGCCTTCGGAGCCAGTCGTGCGTGGTTGTGCTCGATGCAGTCGATCGCCAGTTCGAGAGTCTCTGGGTTTGCTACGTCGATGGTGACCCAGCCATACCGACCGACATAGGCTGCCACGGAGACCGAGGGGAGTGCGAGCAGCGCGGGAAGTTCGTCGGCGTCCGGCTTCACGGTGATCCTGGCGCCGTTTGCGTCTTCGGCGCCAAGAAATGCGAACACCTTTCCCCCGCGCTTCACCACCGTCTCACCCCACGGGTGATCCTCCACCGCCTCGGGAAGGCTCAGGCAGTGATCGAGGAGCGCGGATCGATAGGTGTTCATCGTTGACTGTTGCCGAACGGCGCCCCCGTGATTGCAGTGGGCTACGCAGGAAGTTTAACGAGACTGTCGGCGAAGGACCATCACATACTGACCCTGTGAGGGACGGCTGGCGAACTCGGTCGGCCGCGGCTTGCCGGGATTGGCGACACACCAGGTCAGGGTCTCACCCTCCATCTTGAAGATACCCTGGAAGCTCTTGCCACGGGCCGGGCCCATGATTCCGCTAGCATCGAGCCAGTAGCGACCCTGGCTGGTATCGATCCGATACGAGCCCTCCCCCATGCTGCGGCCTCCAGGCTGGGTGCCGGCAATACTGTCCATCGTGATGAGGAGCGAGCTCACCTCAACGGGTCCCCGCTCACCACCCCCATCGACCACCTGACCGACGTACCGACCGGAAAGACGCTTCTTGTCAGCCGCCTCATCCGCAGGTAGGGCGGCGCCGCAGCAGAGAATACAGAGGGTGAACACGGAATACACCGACTTGCCGCTGACCGTCATCGCTCTCTCCTCGAAAAGGATCGTTTCAAACTCACTGAGAGAGTCGACGCCACACCCGCTGGTCGGGTTCCGAAGTGTGGCGCATCCCACAGGTGCAACGCTCTCGCGAGACCCGACTCAAGGAGAAATCGGTCGATGAGTACTTCCCGGACCGAGCGAGAGGCTGACCGGGCGATGCGCCTCACCGCAGACCGCGCCTTGATTGATCGAGCTCTCGCGGGCGACACCACCGCCTTCGATGCGCTGGTGCGGCAGTATCAGGACTCTCTGTACCGGCTGATGGTACGGGCGTGCCACCATCCGCAGGATGCGGAAGAGGTGTCGTTGGAGGCCTTCGCCAGGGCATACGAGCATCTCGCCGCATTCGAGGGACGCTCCTCGTTTGTCACCTGGCTGGGGCGGATCGCGACCAATCTTTGCTTCCGCCGCCGCGAGAAGCACGAACTCGACACGGTCGAGCTGCCTTCGGACGAAACCCTCACGAGGGCCGACGGTTCGGCCTCGGCGCCGGAGTCGGAAGCGCTCCGCGCCGAGATGCGCCGGATTCTGAAGGCGGCGGTTGAAAGCCTGCCGGAGCCGGATCGCACGGTACTGAAGTTGCGGGACATCGAGCAGCTCACCGCGGCGGAAACGTCTGAACGCACCGGTCTGACGATCCCAGCGGTGAAGGCTCGGCTGCACCGTTCCCGAGCACGACTTCGCGAACTGCTGAACGGCTACTTTTTGGGAGATGCGTCAGCGACTTGAGACGCCGCCGGGGAGCTGTGCCAGGTGGCGTAGGCGCCCGAGAGATTCTTGACCCGGTAGCCGCGCCGGCTCAGCAGTCGTGCCGCGGCGTAACTGCGCTGTCCGGAGTGGCAGTAAGTGACGATCTGCCGATCTTTGGGAATCTCCCCGAGCCGATCCCGAAGCTCCGGGAGCGGGATGTGTATCGAGCCGGGAATGGCGCCCTTCGACCGCTCCTCGGCGGTGCGCACATCCAGCAGGAAGGCGCCGGACGCCTGGAGCTCCGCTACCTCGCTCCACTGGGCGACCTGCACATCGCCATGCAGCACATTTCCGGCGGCCATGCCGGCATGGTTGACCGGGTCCTTCGCGGAGCCGAACGGCGGCGCGTAGCCGAGCTCCAACTCTGCAAGGTCCTCCACCGTCATCCCGGCTTGTAGTGCGGTGGCCAGCACGTCGATCCGCTTGTCCACGCCGTCGCGCCCGACCGCCTGGCCGCCCAACAAACGCCCGGTAGCCGGATGGAAGAGGAGTTTGAGCGCGATCGGCTCCGCGCCGGGAAAGTATCCGGCATGGGAGCTCGGATGGACGTGAATCGCCTGAAAGGGGATACCCGCACGGATCAACTGGGCGCTGTTGGCTCCGGTGCATCCGACCTGCAGCCGAAACAACCTGAGCAGCGCGGTACCGAAGGCGCCCCGGTAGCGCGAGTTTCGTCCGAAGATCACATCGGCGGCGATGCGTCCCTGGCGGTTGGCGGGTCCTGCCAGGGGCAGCAGGCTCCACTCCTGCGTCACGCCATGGCGCACCTCCACCGCGTCGCCGACGGCCCAGATGGCGGGATCGGACGTCCGCATCCCGTAATCTGTGCGGATTCCCCCCAGTTCCCCCAACGCCAGGCCGGCATCGTGCGCGAGACCGATCTCGGGACGCACGCCCAGTCCCAGCAGCACCACGTCTGCAGGCAGGCGGGCTCCGCTTTTTAGGCGGACCACACATCACTGGACTCCATCCCCTGGCTCGGCATCTTCAAACGCCGCAACTCCGTCGGAGAGATGAACCTGCACACCGTTTTCCTGGAGTTCGACGCGGAGCAGTTCCGCCAGTTCGGGATCGAGCGGCATCATCACCTGCGGCATTGCCTCCGCCAGTTCGACCTCAAGTCCCCGCATTCGAAGCTGTTCCGCCATCTCTAAACCGATGTAGCCCCCACCCACGACCACGGCTCGCCGGGCGCGCCGATCCCGGATCCAGAGGTCGATGGCATCCATGTCGGGGATGTTTCGCAGGGTGAAGAGACCCGGTCGGTCAATTCCCGGAATTGGAGGCAGGAGCGGTCTGGCTCCTGTGGCGAGGATCAGGGCATCGTACGAGAGAGTGGACTCGCGGCCGGACGGCACATCCCGAATCTTCACCAGTCGTGCCGCGCGATCGATGTGGATCGCCTCGGTGAGCACGCGGACATCCAGCCGGAACCGGGCTTTCAGGCTGCAGGGTGTTTGCACCATCAGCGAATCGCGTTCGGAGATCTCCCCTCCGAGGTAATAGGGAAGGCCACAGTTGGCGAACGAGACATGGGGCCCCCGCTCGATCAGCGCGATCTCGCTCTTCTCAGAGAGCCGTCGGGCGCGGGCGGCCGCGCTCGCGCCGCCCGCCACTCCGCCGATGATCACCAGTCGTTTACCAGCACCCATGCGTTGCCTCCGACACTGCAAGCTATTGCCGCCGCCGACGGTCAGCCCACCTTGATGTAGGCCCAACCGGCCGTCTGTTTCCGAACCAATTCCGCGACTGCGGCATCCACGGTGTCGGTGTAGGGGAGCAGGCTGTCTGCCGGAACGTCAAAGCGCTTCATGGTGTTCCGGCAGAGCGACAGGCGGACGCCGGCGTCTCGAAGCGCCTTGAGGCGAGGCTCCAGGCCGTTGTCCGACTTCTGGAGGAGGGGGAATGCTTTCCCATGCACAATCAGGTGCACTTCAACCATACGCGGACCCAGAGCCTTACGCAGGTTCTCAATGTTGCGCAGCGCTCCGTCCCACTTTTCCGCGCCATCTGCACTGAGATCGAACACGGCACGGTGGTCCGGAGCAGCAGCCCCAGCCCGGGGAGAGAGTGCCGCCAGTGCGCCTGTCGCGGCGCTGAGCAAGGCGGATACGGTGAGTCGTCGGTTCTGATGGGGGTTTCCTTCGTGGTTGTTGAGATCGTCGACTGCAGATCAAGCGGCACGGCTCTGCATTCGATGCAGCAGTTCACCGCACGACAGGTCTTGAGCATCGGGCTCCGGGCAAGTTCGCCGAGAGTAGGCGGCCCAGCCGCCGCGAATGATTGCCACCTCGCTTCGGCCCGCCGCTTCCAGGAGGCCGGCGCCGATGGCAGCGCGATACCCACCGCCGCACAGCACTGCAACCGGGCCCGCCGGAAGTTCACTCATGCGGGTGGCGAGTTTTGCCAGGGGGATTGGGATGTCGTTGGGGATCGCGCCCGCGGAGCGTTCGGCGGAAGTGCGCACATCGAGGACCACTCGTCCGCCGTTCGCCCACTCATCGACGCAGCACGCATCGAGCATCGGTGTCTCACGCACGGATGCCCCGGACTGGCGCCAGGCGGCAGGCTCCGCCACGTGATACCCGGTCAGCCGTTCGTAACCGATGCGCGCAAGATCCAACCAGGCCCGTTCCGCGTCTTCGGGCCGATCCACGATCACGATCAATTCGCGGTCAGGCCCGGCGAGGGTGCCGACCCAGGTAGAAAAGACCGGCGCATCAATCCCGACGTTTACCGAGCCGGCGAGATGCGCGGCGGCATAGCACTCCGCAGCCCGGAGGTCGAGCACCAGCGCTTCACCGGGCCGGCTGGCCTCCGCCGCCGTCAGCCGCTGCGGATGGGGTACGTCCGAGAGAGGCCGGGGACCGGCGATATTCACAAAGGGGCTGTTGTAAAAGAATATCGGGCGGTCCGGCAGGTTTGCGAGCATGGCTTCCACGAACGCCTCCCGGCTCTCGAAACGATTGGCCCAGTTTTCTCGGCGCTCAACGCCGATCAAAGTCGTGGGTTGGGCTCCGAGTCGCCGACCGCACAGCGATCCGGCGCCGTGGGCGGGGTAGACCACCGTCTCATCGGGCAGCTTCCAGATCACGTCGCGGAGTGTGTCGTAGAGTGCGCCCGCCATCGCGCCCGGATCCGCATGCATGTCTCGCAGATCGGGTCGACCCACGTCACCGACAAACAGGATGTCCCCGCTGAAGACCCCGCGATCGTCGCCGTCTTCGAAGTAGAAGGACATGGAGTCGGGAGAGTGCCCGGGAGTGTGGAGCCCGGTCACCCACGCCGATCCGACTCGAACGGAGTCCCCATGAGCCAGCTTCTTATGAGGGAATGCGGCGGGGTACTTTTCCGAAACGTAGACCGGCGCCCCGGTCGCGGCGGCGAGATCGAGATGGCCCGACACGAAGTCCGCATGCGGATGGGTCTCGAAGATGGCCACGATCTTCACCTGAAGGGCCTCTGCTGCAACCAGGTAGTCATGAACATCCCGCTTGGGGTCGACTACGGCTCCCTCCCCGTCCGAACCGAAGAGATACGAAGCGTGGGCCAGACCTTCCACAAAGAAGCGTTGCACAAACATGCGAATCTTTCTCCCTTACGCTCTGCACCTGGAACGCATCCTGGGGTGGAGCAGCACCTGCTAAAGCAATTTCAGAATTGGGGTGGCCTGACTGGCCAGCACCCAGGCTGCCACGGTGACCGCGACTCCGGCGAAGGCCAGTCGGGCCTGCCGCGGTTGAAGGCGGGTACCGAGCCGTATCCCCGCAGCCAGTCCCCCGATGGTGGCCGCTGTTAACGCCAAGGCGAGATCGGTGTGACCACTGAGTTCCGACAAATGGCCCAGCGTACCGACGGCGGAGTTGGTCGCGATGATCAAGAGGGAAGTTCCCACCGCGAGCGATATCGGCGTTCGTGCGAATCGCAGCAGCACTGGGACGATCAGGAACCCACCTCCGACGCCCAGGAAGCCCGTGAGTACCCCGATCCCGAGCCCAGCCGCCGCGCACACCACCGGCCGGCAAGTTCCGCCGTCATCCGGCGACTTCACCTCGACACCCAGCGCCATTCGGATCCCAACCACGGCCATCAGCAGCCCGAAGAGACCCATCAGCACCGGCTGGGGAACCCGGGGTGTGCCGAGGGCCCCCAGGGGTGCACCAACCATTCCGGCGGCAGAGAGGATCGCCGCGGCCCGGTAGTGCACTCGACCGGCTCGAGCCTGAAGCACCGCGCCCACCAGGGACGTCGCTCCCACCACGGGCAGCGACAAAGCCACCGCGGTGGTAGGGGCCAGGCCTGCCGCGAAGACCAGGATGGGCGTGGTGAGGATCGACCCACCTCCGCCCACCAGCCCCAGGGTCACGCCTGCAACGCCGCAGAGTGCGATCGCCAGCCACGTTCCCATCGACCAGAGTTCCATCGTCTTCGCCCTTCCGAGCCCCGACCCCCGAACCCGAACCACCCGTTGCCTAACGACGCGCCGGCGCCGGCCCGGTGGGCGTCGGCTTCACCCCACGCGTCGGCCGATTCCACGGCAGCCGGGCCAGCAGCATCCCCATGGCGCAGGTGTCCGTAATCCCGGCGAAGATGAGTCCGCACGCCACAAAGTAGCTCAGCCACGTTCCGCCCGGAATCAGGAGTCCCGAAAGCATCAGCAGCCCTGCGGCGATCCGAACCTGGCGTTCCAAAGAGATGGGCCCCTTGCTCCGCTCAGCCGGAAACCCAGCGCCGGACCATGCATCCATACCACCCTCTACGACGATGGCGCTGAAGCCGCGCGGCTCCAGCACTTCCGCCGCGGTGCGTGCTCGTCGCCCGGAGCGACAAAGCAGGTAGACCTCGCCGGGGACGCCGGCGATCGCGCCGTTCCCGGTCAAATCGGAGAGCGGTGTCAATTCACTCACCGACACGTGTCCCGCGGCGTACTCCGGCAGTTCCCGCACATCCAGGATGCGAACCGGGGCGCTCTGCCGGGCCGCCGCCAATTCGGAAACGGAACAGGTTCTCATTGCGCAATCTCCTCAAAGCTCATCGGGCGTGGCTGTTTCGGGTGGTCCGGTTGACCGGCCCGCTCCTGGCCCTACATCCGGATGGATACGTCCGTCGCCGAAAAGGATTCAGCGCGGACCCGAAATGTTTTGGCGTCGGTCTTCGCGCCCGCGGGGGCCGTGCAGGTGCGACGTTGGGCTGTCCTCGAACAGTCTCCCGTGGTCCCTGCTGGACTTCAGGAAGCGCCGATGCCTCCCACTCCGCCTGCCTCAAATCTCACTCGACGCCGACTGCTCGCGTCGGCGCTGCTCACACTGCCCCTCAGTGGTTCCGTTCGGGCCGCGTCGGATCTGGATCGACGAATCCGGGCCCGGATGCAGCGTTTTCTCGACCAGGGCGATGTTCCCGGAGTGGTGACCCTCGCCGGCACCCGCTCCGAAGTCACTTCACTGGTGGCTCTGGGTCACCGCAACCTCCAGGGCGGCGCGATGAAGAGCGACACCCTCTTCCGCATCGCATCCATGACCAAGCCCATCACGGCCCTGGCGGTGATGCAATTGGCCGAGCAGGGCAAACTGAGCGTGGACGACCCTGTCGAGAAACACCTGCCGGAGTTCAAGGGTCAGATGCTTGTCCGCGCCCACGAAGGGGGGCAGGTGGTGCTTGTGCCGCCCTCGCGGACCATCCGGCTCCGCGATCTGCTGACGCACACCTCGGGACTCCCCGGGTCACCGCCCGCCGGATTGGCCGACCTGTATTCCCGACGCCATCTGTCGCTCGCGGAAGCGGTGATGGCCTTCTCGCAGCGCCCGCTCGACTTCGAGCCCGGAACGCGCTGGTCCTACTGCAATACCGGCATCGACACTCTGGGTCGTGTCGTGGAAGTGGTTTCGGGTCAAGGCTTCGAGGCCTACCTCGATCAGCACGTTTTCCGACCGCTGGGGATGAGAGATACCTACTTCTATCCTACCCGGCAATCCGCGTCTCGCGAGGCACAGATCCTGAACAAAGTGGATGGAAAGCTGGCTGCGGTTCCAGCGCCTCTCGTTGGCTCCGGGGTCGGCGCCCGTTATCCGATCCCGGCCGGGGGATTACTCTCCACCGCTCCGGATCTGGCGCGGCTTTACCGGGCCATGCTCGGCGGCGGCGAGTTGGACGGAGTCCGCATTCTGTCTCAGGCCACGGTTCGCGAGATGACTTCGCTCCAGACGGGGAAACTGGTGACCGGCTTCGTTCCGGGAATGGGCTTCGGTTTCGGATGGGCGCACGTGCGGGAGCCGCAGGGAGTTACCGCCATGCTGTCGCCCGGAACCTATGGGCACGGCGGCGCGTTCGGCACCCAGGGCTGGATCGATCCGGTGAAGGACCGGTTTGCCATCTTGATGATTGCCCGCACGGGCCTTCCAAACGGCGACGCTTCGGACCTTCGGCGCGACCTTCAGGCTGAAGTCTGGGCCTGAGCAGACTATCCCTGTCTCGTCCCACCCTTCCACCGGCAGGAGCCGGTGTCGGGGTGTGGGGCGGGCAGGGCGGCCCCGGTCAAGACACTCTTCCCACACCACATGCCGCCCCGAACACCCGCAGTCGACCCCGACATGCAGCCCGCAGGGACAATGCCGGCTCCGAGCCCCCAATAGCTCCGATAGAGAGGGGTTAGCCGTTTCCATGTGGAACCATAAGTCAAGAGACGGCATCGGATTCGGATCATGCGGATCGGCCCTCTGGGAGACCCCGTATGAGCGCCAATCTTGAACAGTTGATGTCGCTCTCCACGCAGCCGGCAGCGGTGGAGTGGTTCCGAGGGATCTTCAAGCACGGACACCTGCACGTCACCGACACCGGTGAGCGATTTACGGTGGTGCACCACGGCGATCGGTTGGAGGTGATGCCGGGCCATCTCGGAGACCGGCCGAATTTCGTCATCCCTCTCACAACTGTGAATGTCGCCAATCTGGTCGCCTTCTTCGCGGACCAGGAGATCAACGAGTACGAGCAGTATCGCATTGTGAAATTCATGCTCCGACCGTGCCTGACGGCGGCTCTTTCGATGCCCATCCTGCAAAACGGCACGTTTCGGCGGGCGGCGAAGCTGGACACCCATTGGCACGAGGCGATCCTCGATCCTGAGGGCAACGAAGATGAACAACTGACGGTCATCTGCGTGAACGATCAGTGGATCGTGATTCCCGGGTACCATGGAAAACCCCAACGTCGGCTCTTGATGAAGCCCGAGCAGATTCTGGACTATCAACGTCACGTGTTCGCGGCGAGTGAGAGGGGTGTGCTCTCGGGTTGGCTGGAAGTCGCCCGGTGGTACCTTCAGTGGCGAGACTCTGTGACGGTGACCGGTTAGAGTTCTTCGGCGTGCCGGCCATGCCGCACCGGGACAGCCTGTTTGCCCGATTTCTGATCTACCAGCGGGAGCGGTTTCCACTCTTGCGGTACGCGCCGCTGGTGCTGGTCTTCACGGGCTCTGCGTCGACGTACTCCCGGCTGGCACGCGGCGCTCCCGGGTTCGTGCGCTGGGAGGTCTTCCTCACGGGCGCATGGACAGCTCTGGCGCTGTTCTTCCTGCTGCGAGTGCTCGACGAGCACAAAGATGTCCGGACCGACGCCGCGTTTCGCAGTGAGCTGCCGGTTCCCCGGGGGCTGATCTCCCTGGGCGAATTGCGGTCATTGGCGGGCGGCGCTCTCGGCGCGGCGTTCATCCTCAACGCGCTGGTTGCTCCGCGTTTGCTTTGGGCCCTCGGCGCCACGTTGCTCTGGTTGGCGCTGATGGGCCGAGAGTTCTTCATCGCCGGTTGGCTTCGACGCCACCCCACGGCCTACATGCTGACCCATATGGCTGTCATGCCGATGATCGACAGTTACACCACGGGCCTCGACTGGCTCGCGGAGGGGGATCATCCCCGGACGGGTCTCTGGCTCTTCCTGGCCATCACCTACCTCAACGGGATGGTCCTCGAGATCGGCCGGAAGATCCGGGCGCCCGAGCAAGAGCGCGCAGGAGTGGAGACCTACACGCGCGCCTGGGGCCTCGGCGGGGCGCCGATCGTCTGGCTCGGGGTGCTGCTCGCGACGGCAGCCGCGGCGACGCTGGCGGGCGGTCTGACCGGCGCCGGGTGGGTCGGCCCTGTGTTCGTGTTGGCGCTCCTGACGGCGACCGCGCTGCCGGGTCTCGCCTTCCGCCGTTCGCCGACGCCGGCGAATGCGCATCGCCTCGATACGGCCGGCGGATTCTGGACCCTCGGTATGTATCTGGTGCTCGCCATCGGGCCGTTCGCCGCCCGCTGGCTGGGACCCTGACCCCGTGTCGCCGGCGCCGAACCGCGACCCGGATTGGAGCGGGCCGAACCGGGTGCTTCGGCCCGAACCTGGGCGTGAGAGACCCCCGGTGTCGGCGATCGGAGGCAAGGCGCATGCCTTGTGGGTTCTGCACGAGTTGGGGGTCGAGGCGCCGCCCTGGGTGGTCCTTCCCGCGGGTGCATTCGATGACCTCGAGCCGCAGAGCGGTCCACCGAAGTCGGATGAGGATGTCCCCCCGAGAGAGTTCCAGGCGAGTCTCTCCGAGCCAACTCGTCGGGCGATCCTCGGGGAGCTGAGAGGTGCGGGGCTCATTCCCGGACTGCTCGCCGTGCGTTCCTCCGCCGCAGCGGAGGACGGAAAAGAGGCCTCCTTCGCGGGCCAGTTCGACTCGCTCCTCGGTGTCCGGGCAGAGGAGGACGGTCTGGCGTTGTTCGACGCGATTGACCGAGTCCGCGCCTCCGTTTATGGGGACCGGGCCATGGCGTACGCCGCCCGCACGGCAGGTGGCGCAGCGGGCGAGACGCGCATGGCGGTCCTGGTTCAGGCCATGGTGGATCCCGTGGCCTCAGGAGTCGCCTTCAGCGCGGATCCGGTGACCGGCGCTCGAGATGTCGTGGTGATCAGCGCGGTATGTGGGCTCGGCGAGGGCCTGGTCAGCGGTGATCTGCCCGCGGACACCTGGCACATGAGGAGGGGCGCCGAAGAGCCGGAAGTGACGGCCGTTCGGATAGCCCGAAAGGACTGGGCGCTGCTCCTCACCGCGGACGGCGTACGCCGGGAGCCGGTACCCACAGCTCGGGCCATGGAGCCCTGCCTGACACCGGAGCAGCTTCGGGAGATTGCGACGATGGTGTCTGCCCTGGCCGAGCGTCTGGGATCTCCTCAGGACGTCGAGTGGGCCCTCGCCCCGGCGGACGGGCCCGGATTACGGCTCTGGCTGCTGCAGAGCCGTCCCATCACGGCGCTGCCTCCGGCGCCTCCAGCGGGCGGCGAGCGGCGAGTCTGGGACAACAGCAACATCATCGAGAGCTATGCCGGTGTGACGCTGCCCCTCACCTTCAGCTTCGCACGGGGCGTGTACGAAGAGGTTTATCGGCAATTCTGCCGGCTGATGGGTGTCGGCGAGCCGCTGCTGGAGGCCCACCGCGACGTCTTCGCGGAGATGCTGGGACAGATCCGGGGCCGCGTTTACTACAATCTGCTCAACTGGTATCGCGCCCTGGCGCTGCTCCCCGGCTACTCCGTGAACCGCGCCTTCATGGAACGGATGATGGGGGTTCGGCAGAAGCTAGACGACCCACCGGAGACGCCTTACGTCGCGGGGAAGCTGCAGGACTCCTTCCGGCTGATGGGGATGCTGTTCCGCCTGGGAACGCTTCAGCGAAGCCTCCCCGGCGATGTTGCGGTCTTCCATCTCCGTGTCGACTCCATCGTCCGGCCGCTGGTGGCGGAAGATCTGTTCGCCTACCCTTCGGATGAGCTGCTGCGGCTCTATCGCAGGCTCGAACGGGAACTCCTCAGGCAGTGGCAAACCCCTCTGGTGAACGACTTCCTGACCATGATCTGGTTCGGAGTTCTCGGTCGCATGGTGGAGAAGTGGCTGCCGAACCTTCCACCGTCGCTGGCAAACGATCTGCTCTGCGGCGAGGGCGGCATCATCTCAGCGGAGCCCGCCCGGCGGGTTGCTGCCCTCGCACGGCAGGCCACGGAGTCCCCCCGGCTGATGCTGCTGCTCCAGACCGAACCCGACGATCGACGGGTGTGGCGCGCGCTGGGGGACGATCCCGCTCTTGCCGACTTTCATCGGGTGGTGAGCACGTACCTCGCCGAGTTCGGTGACCGGTGCGCGAATGAACTGAAGCTGGAGACGGTGACCCTGGGAGAAGATCCGGCGTTTTTGATTCGGATGATCCGCCGACAGGCAACTCAAACCGGGGCCGCCGCCCGCCCGATTGACACGACAGAGCGGACGGTGCGGGAGCAGGCGGAGTTGCGGGTCCGGCAGCACCTGGGCGGACTGCGCCGGCCGGTCTTCCACGCCGTGCTGCGGCAGGCGCGCGCTCGGGTGCGGGATCGGGAGAACCTGCGCTTCGAGCGGACGCGGGTGTTCGGGTTGGTCCGCCGCATCTTCCTGGCGCTCGGAAACCACATGGCAACCGACGGCGCTCTACCCGCGCCGCGGGACGTGTTCTACCTCACCCAGGAGGAGATCTTTGGGTACCTCTCCGGTTCCGCCGCGACGGCCGATCTCGCCGGGCTGGTGGCGCTGCGTCGGACCGAATTCGAGCGATATCGGGAGCAGGCGCCGCCCCCGGATCGTTTCGAGACGTTCGGACCTCCGGGGCTCGCCGCTCCGTCGGGCCCGGCTGCGGCCGCAACCGTGGGGGACTTGCAGGGCACCGGATGTTGTCCGGGCGTGGTTCGAGGCGCGGTCGCCATCGTTCGCGAGCCGCAGCAGGCGCCCGATCTGAACGGCCGGATTCTCGTCGCCGAACGAACCGATCCCGGCTGGACGCTGCTGTTCCCCTCCGCCGCCGGCTTGCTGGTGCAGCGCGGCAGCCTGCTGAGCCACTCCGCCATCGTCGCGAGGGAGACGGGTCTGCCCTGCATCGTCGGGATCGCGGGACTGCTGGAGACCCTGCGCGAGGGGGAGATGATCGAAATGGACGGCGCGACCGGTCTCGTCCGCAGGCTGACGGATGGCTGAACCGGTCCCGAACTCCAGCGGGTCAGGCAGCATTCGGGAGCGCGCGTCCTTCCACTTCATCCGGTACGGCAGCGTGTGGGAAGATGCGGACATCCTTTGCGAAGCGCTCGCGCCGGTGGCCCGCGGCGGGCGGCTGCTCTCCATTGCCGCCGCGGGGGACAATGCGCTCGCGCTGCTGACGCTCGACCCCGCGGAAGTAGTCGCCGTGGATCTGAGCGCCGTTCAACTGGCGTGTCTGGAGTTGCGGATCGCAGCTTTCTCCCACCTTGACCATGCGGCGCTGCTCCAATTCATGGGCATCACCCCGTGTGGTCGGCGAGAGGAGACCTATCGCGAACTGCGACCGCATCTGGCGGATTCCGCTCGGAGCTTCTGGGACGCCCACGCCGAACAGATCCGAGAGGGGATCGTTCACTCCGGAAAGTTCGAGCGCTACCTGCGTGTGTTCCGCACGCGGCTCTTACCGCTCATTCACTCCAGGCGCACCGTTCACCGTTGGTTTGAGTTGAATAGCATGGAGGAGCGGGAGCAATTCTATGACGAGACCTGGAACACCTGGCGCTGGCGAAGCCTCTTCCGCCTCTTCGTCAGCCGACCCGTCATGGGCAGGCTCGGCCGCGATCCGGCGTTCCTGGCCCAGGTACGGGGCTCGGTGGCCGGCCGAATACTGGCGAGAACGCGCCGCGCTCTGGTCTCTCTCCCCGCCCAGCCGAATCCCTACTTGCAGTACGCGTTGACGGGAAACTTCAAGTTGGACGCCCTACCGCTCTTTCTGCGCGCGGAGAACGTTGACGTCATTCGACGCAACCTCCCTCGCCTGCGCCGGCTGCAGGGTCCCGTCCACAAGGTCGGCGCGGGGTCGTTCGACGGCTTCAATCTCTCCGACGTGTTTGAATACATGAGCGCCCAGGAGCACTCGGAGTGCTACGAGACGCTCCTTCGCCAGGCCAATCCCGGCGCGCGCCTGGTCTATTGGAACCTGCTGGTGGACCGCCGGTGTCCCGAAACGCTTCTGGATCGGGTGCGGCCTCTGACCGCTCTCGGCGACGCCCTCCACGCTCGCGATCAGGCGCCCTTTTACGGCAGCTTTGTGGTGGATGAGGTGAAGCCGTGATTTCCTGGCTGCCACCCGTGGCGGAGTATCACGGCGTCGGGGTCGAGGTCGGGAGGGCGCTCTTTGTGGCGGCTTCGGTTCTGGCGCTGTTTATCGCCGCGGAGCGCTGGAAGCGTCGGGTTTCGCCGCCGGTGGAGTGGACCCGAAAGCTGGTGCACGTGGGAGCCGCGCTGCTCGCCGCCGGCTTCCCGTGGCTGTTCGCGTCCGCCATCACGGTCCTCTGCCTGGCGGCGGGCTTCGCGGCCGTGATCACGATCACTCGCAAGCGGGGTCTGCTGGACAGCGTCCACTGCGTCGAACGCCGCTCCGAAGGCGGGCTCCACTTCCTCGTGGCGGTCTGCGTTCTGTTTGCCGTCGGGCGGGACCGTCCGGTGTTCTACCTCATCTCTTTGCTGGTGCTGATGCTGGCGGATACCAGCGCGGCGCTGATCGGGATGGCTTACGGTCGCCGGCGGTACCAGGTGGAAGCGGATCACCGGAGTCTGGAGGGATCCCTCGCCTTCCTGGGGGTCGCGTTCCTCAGTGTTTTGCTGCCCCTGCTCCTTTGGACGAGCCTCGACTTCCGGGTGGTCTTGCTGGTAGCGCTGCAGCTCGCGGTGCTGGTGACCAGCGTGGAAGCCGTGAGCACCCGCGGCATCGACAACCTGCTGGCGCCGCTGGCGACCTTCTACCTGTTGGAGCGGATGACGCGGCTTTCGGCCGGCTGGATCGCAGGGTTGCTTTGCGGTGAACTCGTGATGCTGGCGGCGCTGGCGCTCGTCAGTCTGCACTCGAACTTGCTCACCGTGAGCGGCGTGATCGCGGCCCATCTCTTCTTCTTCGCCGTCTGGACTCTGGGGGGCGAGGCGTGGCTCGTGGCGCCGGGGCTGGCGTTCGCGGCGTTTGTTGCGGTGCGGCTGGGCGCGGGGCTGAGGGACCGGGACCTGATGCCGGAGCGGCATCAGGTCCTTGCCGTCCTCTACATCGGCCTCGCGGGCGGGGTGCTGTTCCTGGTCGACAACGGCCTGCAAACCGTGATGAGCGTTCCAGCCTGGCTGGGCGCCCGAGATCTCTTCTATGTGCCGTTCGTAGGCGCCCTCACCGGGCAACTGGCCATTCTGCTGATGCTTCAGGTCGAACGTGCCGGTCATCGTAGCTTCCTCCAGAATCCGGCGGCTGCCGGCCTTTTCAGCCTCGCGGTGGTGGCGCCGGCCAGCCTCTGCCTGGGGCGAGGAGGGCCAACCCTGCCGGCGGTGGCGGCAACCGCAGGCATCTGCCTCGGAAGCATTTGCTTCTACACCCTGTGGCGGCGAGGATCCAGAGGAAACGGGACTGTTCTGCACGACCTGCGTCTCCAGGCGGCCAGCGTTACCCTGGCGACACTTTTGGCGCTTCCCGCCCATTTCTGGTGGATCGGTCTCCGATGACGGACGGCGATGCCCGCGCCATGGCCCGCGGAGCGATCACGTTCTGTTCGGAGGTCGACGACGCCGGCGGCCGTCCCGGTTCCGGGATGGCGCAGCTCTCCGCGGTGCGGGATGGAGTCCCCGTGGCTCGCCTCGGCTGGGAGGTGTGCGAGGATCTGGGCGGGTTGCGCGGTCCCGTCGGAGTTATCGGCGAGTACGAGGTGGAGGACTCCGCGGCCGGGGTTGCGCTGTTGAGAGAAGCCCAGCGTCGGTGTGTCGCGCTCGGGGCAGTCCGGGTGATCGGGCCGATGGACGGCAGCACCTGGCAGCGGTACCGATTTGCGCTGGGTGTCGGCGAGTCTGCACGCGGCGCCGGCCAGGCTCCGTTCCTCCTGGAGCCGTGGAACTCTCCCGACCGCATCGTCGAGTTTGAAGGGGCCGGCTTTCGAGCCGTCACGTTTTACGAGAGCCGCCTGACGACGGAGTTCACCCGGCCGGGCGCCGAGGCGCTGGCCAACCGGGTGGCTCGAGCCGGAGTGACGGTCAGCTCGCTCTCACCGCACCGCCTCGAAACAACGCTGGCAGAAGTCTGGCCGCTCTGTCGGGACGCGTTCTCCGGCGCGCCATACTACCGAGACATCGACTTCCAGCGGTTCCGAGCGCTGCATCTCGGTCTGCTGACCCAGATGGACCCCGAGTTTGTGCTGCTGGCGCGATCCGCCGAGGGGAGGCTGCTGGCGTTTGTTCTGGCATACCCGGATACGGTCGGCGGGCCGCCGCCCACCTTACGCCGGATCATTCTCAAGACGCTGGCAGTAACTCCCGACTGCCCCACGAGAGGCGTCGGAACCCACCTCTCGGATGAGATCCATCGACGAGCCCAGTTGCGAGGGTTCGGCTGCGTCATCCACGCGCTGATGCACGAGGGAAACCCGACGCTGCGGATCTCCCACCTCCACCACAGCACGCTCTTCCGACGCTATGCGCTCTTTGAGTGGACTCCCTGACGTGGAACCCGAGCCGTCGTCCCACGACGGGCGCCGCAACCCCAACGTTGCGGCGCTGCTCGGCGAGCGGGCGGCAAGTCTGGGGTCCCAGCTGGCCATCGTCGACGACACACGGGGGCGAGTGCGGCGGCTCACGTTCGCAGAGCTGGAGCAGGCCGCCGGCGACTTCGCGGCGACGCTGAGGGCGCACGGCCTGGGGCCGGGGGACCGGGTGCTGGTGTTTGTACCCATGTCCGCCGAGCTGTACGTGGTGCTCCTCGGCGTGCTGCATGTGGGCGCAGCGGCGGTCTTCGTGGATGCCTGGGCCGACCGGCGGCGGCTCGATCTGGCGGTAGAGACCGCCGCGCCGCAAGCCTTCGTCGGAAGCCGAAAGGGGCAACTGTTGCGCCTGCTCAGCCCCGCCATCCGGCGCCTGCCGCACCACATCGTTGCAGCGGGCCTGACGGGTGGGGGCCGTCGGTCACGCGTGCCGAGTCGGGATGGTCCCGTCCAGGTGGCCGAAGACGCCCCGGCGCTGGTGACGCTGACCACCGGCAGCACCGGCCGACCCCGGGCAGCGGCACGCTCGCACGGGTTCCTCTGGGCACAGCACCGCGCTCTGGCGGGCCTGATGCGCCCCCGGCCCGACGATGTGGATTTCACCACGCTGCCGATTTTTGTGCTGAACAACCTCGCGTTGGGGGTTGCCAGCGTGCTGCCGCGGGTGGATCCTCGCCGCCCGGTCGGGTTCGATCCGGCGGCCGTGTACCGGCAGATCGGGGCGGAAGGCGTCACGACTCTCGGCGGCTCTCCGGCATTCTGTGAACGGCTGGCCCTCTGGGCCACCGGCAAGGGCCTCCGCCTGCCGCTGCGCGCGCTCTTCACCGGCGGCGCCGCCGTGACACCCACGCTGGCGCGGCTGCTGGTTCGCGGCGTTAGCGGCGAGGCGACGGTGGTCTACGGCAGCACTGAGGCGGAACCCATCGCGGGCATCCCGATGCCGGAGCTGCTGGAACTGTCCGACGCCCTGGGAACTGGCGCCGGGGTGTGTGCGGGAAAGCCGGCGCCGGAGATCGACGTGCGGCTGATCCGCGCCTTCGAGGGCACGGTTCGACTCGGCGATGACGGCTGGCTCCCATGGGAAGTGGCGCCGGGCGAAGTTGGGGAGGTGGTCGTCGCCGGGGAGCATGTCCACACGGGGTATCTGAACGACCCGGAAGCCGACAAGCGGAGCAAGATCCACGACGGCGTACGGATCTGGCACCGGACCGGCGATGCCGCCCGACAGGATCCACAGGGTCGACTCTGGCTCCAGGGCCGTGTTGCCGAGCGGCTGTGTGTGGGCAATCAAACCTACTGGACGCTCCCGGTGGAACTCGGTGCGCTCTCGGTCGACGGCGTCCGACACGCCGCCTATGTCGCCATGCCCGGAGCCCCCGGCCAGCCCGCACGGGGCGTGCTGTGTGTGGAACTCAGCGGCAGGCGCCTCACGGCACAGATTCGCACGGAGCTGATCGCCGCCGCCAACGGAGCCCCGATCTCCGATATCGTGGCGCTCCGCCGAATCCCCCGAGATCCGCGCCACGCTTC
>SYKE01000215.1 GCA_005798285.1 Actinomycetota bacterium | reverse complement strand
ACGTCGAAGTAATTGACTCCGGCATCCACAGCCATCGCCACCAGGCGCGATGCCTCTTTGGGCTCGGTGTCGCACACCAGAATTCCGCCAAACCCGATGATGGAGAGCTGCTCGCGAGTGCTCCCCAACTGCCGTCGTTCCATAGACCACCTCCGGTCCAATGTTTGGGGGTAGGACAGGGGACATCCTTCAGTGCTTGGCCGATCCGGTTTGGGAACCAGGGGACCTGCGACGCAAAACCTTGGCCGGGCAACCGGTGAGCACGCGCCTGTTGACGCCCCACGGCGGGGATCGTTATACTAGCGCCAGCGGGTTGCGGACCCGCCGAACGCACTTCTATGCACAGCAACTGCGCACGCTTGGGCTATTACTTTATCTATCGCCGTCGCCATCAGTGGCGGCGGCGCCCAGGCTCGTGCGTGTCCGCGGGTCCTGGTCCGGCCTGATCGAACCAGAACCTAACGCGTTTTTCAAACGAGCCCGGGCGTCGCGCCCGGGCTCGTTTTTTGTTGCGTCCTCCTCGTGGGGTCGCGGAGTAACAAGATGGTGATCATCATGGGTCAGGGCGCAACGGTAGAACATGTGGATGCGGTCATCGCATCCGTTGAGCGGGAGGGGTTCTCGGCGTTCGTTAACCCGGGCGTCGAGCGTAAGGTCATCGCGGTGTTGGGGGTCGTAGACTCCCGCAAGACTCCGCTGGTGGAGAAGTTCGAAGCGCTGGACGGGGTGGAGCGTGTCACGTTGATCTCCGAGCCTTACAAGCTGTCGTCCCGCAACTACCATCCGCAGGACACCGTCGTCCGGGTGGGGAGCGTGGAGATCGGCGGTCCGGAAGTCGTGGTGATTGCGGGTCCGTGCAGCGTGGAGAGCCGGGAGCAGATCCTCGAGGCGGCCCATGCCGTGAAGGCCGGCGGAGCCAAACTCCTTCGTGGCGGCGCCTTCAAGCCGCGCACTTCCCCCTACAGCTTCCAGGGGTTGGGGCGGACCGGGCTGGAGTACCTCGCGGAGGCCCGAGAGGCCACCGGGTTGCCGATCGTGACGGAGATCCTCGATCCCTTCGATCTTCCTGTCGTTTCCGAGTTCACCGATGTATTCCAGGTCGGAGCTCGAAACATGTCCAACTTCCGCCTCCTGCAGCTCCTCGGCAGGACCGACAAGCCGGTGCTCCTGAAACGGGGGCCCTCCTCCAAACTCCGAGACATGCTTCAGGCCGCGGAGTACATCATGGTGGAGGGGAACACGCAGGTGATTCTCTGCGAGCGCGGCATCGTCGCGTTCGATGACGCCACTCGCAACACCACCGACATCAACGCCATTCCGGTGCTCAAGCAGTGGTCGCACCTGCCCGTCATCCTGGACCCGAGCCACTCGGTCGGGCACACTCGATGGATTCCAGCCATCGCTCGAGCCGGAGTCGCCGCCGGCGCGGATGGCCTGGCGATCGAAGTCCATCCGCGGCCGGCCGAAGCGCTCTCCGATGGGGGCCAGTCCCTCAAGCCGGATCAGTTCCGCTCCTTGATGGTCCAACTGGGGCGTGTTGCTGAGGCCATTGGCCGCCACATCGGCGACGAGGGCTAACGGCCAACTGCGGCGCCGGTTGGTCTTCGCGCCGCGATTGTGATAAAATCTTACGTTCCAGCAGGGCTCGCCCAGGCTCTCTAAAGGAGCGGGTCGGGCCCTTTTTGCTGGCGGCGGGCGGTCCGAGAGGAAACAACATTGGCAGCGGACGACGACAGGATACTGTCAATAAGTATCGACGACGAGATGAAGCAGTCTTATCTGCTCTACTCGATGTCGGTCATCGTTGCACGCGCACTCCCGGATGTGCGCGACGGGCTAAAACCCGTTCAACGCCGCATCCTGCGCGCGATGGACGATCTAAATCTAATACCGTCAGCACAGTATCGCAAATCCGCGAAAGTGACCGGCGATACTTCCGGAAACTACCATCCCCACGGCGACGCTGTGATCTATCCATCGCTAGTGCGCATGGCCCAGGATTTCAGCAGCCGCTACCCGCTGATCGATAAGCAAGGAAACTTCGGCAGCATCGACGGCGACCCGCCTGCGGCCATGCGGTACACCGAAGTGCGCATGGCGCCGCTCGCGGTGGAGTTGCTGGCGGATCTCGATAAAAATACTGTCGACTTCCAGCCCAACTACGACCAGCGAATGCAGGAGCCGGTCGTACTGCCGGCACGCTTCCCCAACCTCTTGGCCAACGGCTGCCAGGGGATCGCGGTCGGAATGGCAACCAACATTCCGCCCCACAACTTGAGCGAGTTGTGCGATGGGCTGATCATGCTCATCGACAACCCGAACACAACCATCCCAGAGTTGATGACGGCGATTCCTGGTCCCGACTTCCCGACGGCCGCGCTGATTCTTGGCACAAAAGGCGCCAGGTCGGCGTACGAGACCGGCCGCGGCAGCGTGGTGATGCAGGCGAAGACTCACATCGAGCCGATGGAAAACGGGAAGAACTCCATCGTCATCACCGAACTTCCGTATCAGGTTAATAAGCAGCGCCTGTCGGAGCAGATCGCTGAGCTGGTGAAGCTGAAGAAAGTGGACGGCATCACCGGTCTGAATGACTTCACCAATAAAGAAGGCATCCGGGTGGTCATTGAGCTGCGCCGCGATGTGCAGCCGCAGAAGGTCTTGAACTACCTGCTGAAGCACACGCCGCTGCGAAGCACCTTCGGAGTGCTGGCTCTTGCGCTGGTGGACGGTAGTCCCAAGATCCTGAACCTGCTTCAGTTGCTGCAGTACTACATCAAGCACCGGCAGCAGGTGATTCGCCGACGCACCCAGTTCGAGTTGGAGAAGGCCGAAGCCCGGCTCCACATCGTGGAAGGACTTCGACGGGCGCTCGACGTGATCGAGGAGATCATCCGGGTGATCCGGGCGAGTGCGAACGCCGCGATCGCCCGTGAGCAGTTGATGGCGCAGTTCAGCTTCTCCCAGATTCAGGCGCAGTACATCCTGGACATGCAGCTTCGCGCCCTCACGGGCCTGGAGCGGGACAAGCTGGAGCAGGAGTGGCGAGAACTCGTCGCGCTCATCGCGCACCTCAAGGGCATCCTCGGCGATCCGGCTCGGGTCCTCGCACTCATCAGGGAAGATCTCAAGGAGATCAAGAAGAAGCACGGGGACGCCCGCCGAACGCGAATCCTGCCGGTCGAAGCCGACGAGATCGGCGACGAGGATCTGATCCCTGAGGAGGAGATGATCATCTCGATCACCCGCAACGGCTACATCAAGCGGGTGAGCGCGGAGACGTACAAAGTTCAGCGTCGCGGGGGCCGCGGAGTGATCGGCGTTACCTCCCGGGAGGCGGATGAGATTGCCCACCTCTTCATCGCGACCACGCACCACCACATTCTGTTCTTCACGGACCGCGGTCGAGTCTATCGGGTCAAAGCCTACGAGGTTCCGCAGTCCAGTCGCACCGCGATGGGAATGGCGGTCATCAACCTCATCGGCATCGAACCTGGAGATCGTGTCACCGCGACGGTTCCCATCGAAACCCTGGATGCGGATGGGTATCTGGTGATGGGCACCGAGCGGGGAGAGGTGAAGCGGACCGCGCTCGCGGACTTCAAGAATCTGCGCGCCAATGGCCTGAACGCTTTCAACCTCGAAGAGGGGGACTCGCTTCGGTGGGTGCACCTGACCTCCGGCACGGACGATGTGCTGCTGGTGAGCGAGCAGGGTCAAGCGCTGCGGTTTGCTGAGACGGGCCTCCGCGTCGCGAGCCGAAACTCCGGTGGCGTGCGCGGCATGACGCTCGAAGGCGATGATCGGGTGGTGGCCATGGAGGTCGCCCGGCAGGGTGAAGACGTGCTCGTCATCGGCAAGAACGGCTTCGGGAAGCGCACGAACCTGGAAGACTTCACTCGCCACCATCGGGGCGGCAAGGGAATGATCGTGATGCGCGTCACGGAGAAGACCGGTCGCGTGGCCGATGTGAAGCTCGTCCAATCCGGGGACCGCCTGCTGGTGAGCACGTCCGGTGGCATCGTGATTCGAGTGCCGGTTTCAGAGATCCGGCACACGGGCCGTGCCGCGGAGGGCGTTCGGATCATCAAGCTGGATGACGGCGACGAAGTTCGAGCGATTGAACGAGTGCATCAGGGCGAACGAGTTCGAAAGACCCGGGCCGCCGCAGATGCGATGGCGGACCCGGCCGATGCTGCCGATCCCGGAGAAGTCGTCGACGGCGGTGACCTGGATGACGCAGCCGAAGAGGGCGCCCCTGACGTCGACGAATAGCGAGAGGATCGAGCAATTGTATGAAAGGCAAAAAACTATGAACGGCGCCGAGAGGGTGTCGTCTAAGGTTGCTGACTACGACAAGCAGCTCGTTCTTCACTAGCGGCGTCGTCTAGGGAGCCCAAAAACTTCCAAGGCCCTAGTTGAAGAGACCCGACCTTCCTCTCAGGAATGGTCGGGTTTCTTTTTGGTTCACGGCGGTAGGATCACGCTCAACGGACGAAACATCGTTGGATGGCGTCGTTTTCCGCCTTGTTGGGAGCGCCGGCCGGCGGCGCTCCTCGGGGTTTGACCTATCCGCGCTGTTTCGGTCGGGCGATCTGACCGGTGCGTGCGGACTCGTAGATGGCATCCATCAACTCGCTCTGCTGGATGCCGTTTCTCGGGCTGGTTTGCGCCTCGGCCCGGCCCAGGATCGCGTCGATGAAGTTGTCGTCCGGGGTCTGAGATTTGCCGGGGATGAGGGGATACTTGATCTGGCCCTCACCCCGCTTGAAGACGCGAATCCAGTTCCCGCCCCAGCCGTCGATCTCCACGCGTCCCTCTTCGAAGGACAGGTACATCCCGGCGCCATCGCTTGGGCAGTTCCCCACGATGGTGATGGACGCGAGGGTGCCGTCCTGGAATCGGATGTTCACGGTGCCGTTGATGTCGACGCTGGTGCCCTGGTTGTCTACGAAAGCCAGCACCTCCGCGATGGGCTGTTCGACGGTCCACACCAGGCTGTTCAGCAAGTGTGCTCCACTGTCATACATCTGCCCGCCGCCTGAGAGCGAAGGCTCCTGTCGCCAGGTGCCCTGCGTGGCGCGCTTCCAGTTCTGGGTAAGCCAACCGGTGACCGTTTCGAGTTTGCCCAGTTCCTTTCGCCGCACGATGTCCCGGAGGTACCGAAACTCCGGAGTGCACGGGGTGTTGTAGCCGATGGTGAACACCTTGCCGGTCTCGGCGACCTTTGCCGCGAGGAGGTGCGCGTGGTCCGAGTTGGTCACCATCGGCTTCTCCATAAGCACGTGGCATCCGGCTTCGAGGGCCTGCACGCCATGTTCATAGTGCAGCGTGTGCGGCGTGACGATGACGACGGCGTCCGGCTTCGCTTCGGCATACATCTCGGCGATGTCCACGTAGAGCGCCGGCTTCGGCTCGTAGTCCGAAAGATGCTTTTCAACATAGGCCTCAAGGCGATCCAGTCCGACATCCGACAACGCCACGATTTCGACGTCCGGATTGGCTTTCAGCCGTCGGGCGTGGGCGCCGGCCATGCCGCCGCAGCCCAGAATTGCTACCCGTACCTTCCCCATGGGTCCCTTCCCCGTGCCTTGCGGCACTGCAAGCTGATCGGCCCCCGCGGGGCCCGCGGACATTTCCGCCTGCGGGCCCGGGCTTCCTGCGGAATGGGAGCGCCTCGAGTGGGGCGGGAGGTTTGACCGGCCCCACGCGAGGTGGCATAATCGCGCTTCGGCTCTGCCGCCGAACAAGTAGCCGTGATGGTTGAGCTCAAGCTGGACAGTATTTCGAAACGGTTTGGCGGCCGTCAGGTCATCCGAGGAGTGCGGGCCATCGTTCAAACCGGGGAAACCCTGGTGGTCACGGGCCGCAATGGCTCGGGCAAGTCAACGCTTTTGAGCATCATTGCCGGTGTTCTCCGACCGGATCGCGGCTCCGCGGGTCTCTGGGTGGATGGGGTGGAGTTGGATCCGGACTCCCGCCGTACCGCCGTCGGCTGGGTGGCTCCCGACCTCACCCTGTATCGAGAGCTTTCCGCCTGGGAGAACCTGGATTTCTACGCCCGCGTGCGCTCGCTCCCCTGGTCGCGGGATCGAGCCGAGGCGCTGTTGGAGCAAGTCGGCTTGGCCGGGCGCGGTCACGATCTGGTGGGCACCTTTTCATCCGGGATGAGGGTGCGCCTCAAGTACGCGGTCGCGCTGCAATGCCGTCCGCGACTCTTGATTCTCGATGAACCGACCGCGATGCTCGATCAAAGCGGCGCCGCCATCGTGGAGGCCCTGATCCGTGAACAGCGGAACCGGGGAGTCCTCGTACTGGCGACGAACGATCCGAATGAGCTTCGACACGGAGACCTCTTCCTCGACCTTGAGGCGGGCGGCTAGGCGTTGAGCGATCCATCGTCGGCGAGGGCCACTCCCCATTGGTGGGGCGAAGTGGCGGCAGTCTTCCTCAAAGACCTGCGCTCCGAGCTTCGAACTCCCTCGGCGATCAGCACCCTGGGCATGTTTGTGTTGACGACCACCGTTCTGGTGAGCCTCACGGTGGTGACGACCGGCCCCGGGCTGGACATGAACGCCCTCGACGGGGCCGCGCTGAAGGAGGCGGTGCGGACAGGCGCGCGGATCTACTTCCCGGGCCAAACCCTGGTTCGGGCGCAGCTCCTCTCCGCGTTCTTCTGGATCATCCTCTATTTCGGGGCCCTCACCGGGATTCCACGGGTCTTTACCAAGGAAGAGGAGCAGCACACGGCAGTGTTGCTGCGGCTGGTGGCTCGACCTTCCGCCATCTTTGCCGGGAAACTCATCTTCAACGTGATACTTCTCGAACTGGTGGCGGCCGCCGTGACGCCGATCTATCTGCTGCTGCTCCAGCCCGTCATTGCGCGGCCGTTCGACTTCGGCGCCCACATCTTCGTCGGCACCGCGTCCATCTCGGGGACCGCAACGCTGATTGGCGCCATGGTCAGCCGGAGCGGCAATCGGGGCTATCTGGCGGTCATTCTGGGTCTGGGTCCGTTGTTGCCGGTGTTGGTGGCCGGGATCAACGGAACCGCCGCCGCCATGCAGGGAACGGGTGGGAACTATGTTCTCGGCCTGGTGTCCTATTTAGGTATGATGACGGCGCTCTCGGCTCTTCTCTTCGAGAAGGTGTGGCGAGATTGATCGTTCGGAGGTGTCTGTGAATCGTCGGGGACTCGCGTTCTGGAAGTTGCTGCAGGGGCCCGCGATGGTGGGTCTGACGCTGCTGGCATACTTCTGGGCCAAGCCGCTGAACAACGGTTTTCAGGTGCCGGAGGCGGCCCGCATCATCTTTTGGCACGTGCCGATGGCGATGCTCGGTTTGCTCTGGTTCTTTGTCGCCGGCTATCACGCGGTGCGGTTTTTGTTCGGGCGAGGCTCGGGCGACCTCCGAAGCGACAGCCGCGTGAGTTTTGCGTGCGAGGTCGGTCTGGCATGCACGCTGCTCGCCACCTTTTCCGGAATGATCTTTGCTCAGGTTCAGTGGCGTACACCGTGGAACTGGGATCCGAAGCAGGTCAGCATCCTGGTGCTGATCATGATCTACGTCGCCTACTTCGGCCTGCGAATGTCGGTGGACGAACCGCAGCTTCGTGCCCGGCTGACGAGCGCCTACGCCATCCTGGGCGCCGTGGCCGCGCCGTTGTTGATGTATGTGGTGCCTCACCTGCCGCAGGTGCAAACGCTGCATCCGACCCAGGTGCTCACCGGCGGACTCGACAGCAAGTGGCGTTTGATCTGGATGGGCTTCACGGTGGTGTTCCTCGGTGTCACCGCCTGGCTCTTTGAGCTTCGCGTCCGGCTGGCGGCCCTTGAGGCGCGGCGATCCGAAGCCGGCGACCCGGAGGACCAGGTCGTGGTCGAAGCGGTGAGACGGCCCTCCGGCGGCGCAACAACCGGCGCTGCGGGGTAGGATAGAGAGATGGACGCGCTTTACTGGGTGTTGGGAGCTTCGGCTCTGGTGTGGGGAGGGCTTTTCGCCTACCTCATCGGCACGGACCTCAGACTTCGCCGCCTCGAGGCGGAACTGGATCGGGAGAAACGGGCATGAACTCAAAGGCTATCATCGGCATCGCGACGGTACTCGCCTGTGCGGCAATCGCCAGCGCGTCGCTGTTTGGTTCCACTCTGAAGTCCGTGGCTTTCGCCGATGTGCAACGGAAGTCAGAGCGGGTCGACATCTACGGGGTGCTGGACAAGCCGAGCATCAAGGCGATCCGCGGCGCCACGATGGTGCAGTTCGATCTCATCGAAGAGAAGACGAATCAGCGCCTCACCGTGGTGTATGACAACCCGAACAGTGCGCTTCCTCCGAACTTCCCCGGGGCGAGTCACGCGAGGGCGGCCGGCGTATGGGATCCGTCCCGCGGCGCGCTGGTGTCCAACTTCGTGACCACCAAGTGTCCCTCGAAGTACGAAGAGAAGAACATGGATGCGACCACCAGAAAGCTGGTGGATCAATGGAAAGAAAGCACGGGCCAATCCGGCTCGTAGCAAAGGCGGGGGCGCCCCGTCTGAACTCAGAACCTGACCCTTCCTACCGTCTTGCCCCTTGAGCCTCCCCGCCGCTGTCGGCGGGGCGGTTGGACATACGCGCCATGCAGGAATTCCTCGTAAAGTCGACCGGGTTGGGCCTGGCTGTTACCGGCGGAAACATCGCCATCTGGCTGGGCCTCGCCAGCGCCGTGCTGAGTGTGATCTTCTATTGGATCGCGATGCTTCGATCGCCGAAAGGCGAGGCGGCCGCTTCGGGGACTGCGTCCATCAAGGGAGCGACCACTGTTGACCCGCGAGAGCTGAGCTGTCGAAAGTTTCAGAACCTGGGAAAAAGGTTCTTTACCTTCACCTGCGGCTTTTGTGTGTTGGGCTCCCTGTGCCTCTGGAGTCTGATCTTCAGCCAGCAGTACACCATTCATTACGTCTTTAAGAACTCCAACTCCAGCCTCCACCCCGGCTTCCGATTTGCGTCGTTCTGGGGAGATCAGCAGGGCACGTTCTTCCTCTGGGGCCTTTACAACGCCGTGTTGGGGGCTGTGTTCCTGCGGAAGTGCCGAGAGTCCGAGCGCTGGGTGATGCCCTTCTTCGGCCTGATCAACGTCTCGCTCTTCCTGCTTCTTTCGTTGATGAACCCGTTCTGGATCGACAATCCGAACGAAGTACGGGCGGTGCTCACGGAGATGAAGGCGCCGGAGAGCTTCCTCGCCATCCTGCCAACCAACACGATGGAGCACCTGAAGTACTACTTCGGTTGGGCCACCTATCTGAAGAAGACGGATGGCCGGGGCCTCAACGAGCAACTTCAGAACTTCTGGATGGTGATCCACCCGCCAACCTTGTTCCTGGGCTACGCGAGCATGCTCATCCCGAGCGCCTTTGCCCTGGGCGCGCTCATGAAGCGCGACTACAACACCTGGGTCAAGGAAGCGGCGCCGTGGCTGACCTTTGCGTGGGCCGTGCTCGGAACCGGGATCTTCCTCGGCGCCTACTGGGCTTACGAGACCCTGGGTTGGGGCGGCTACTGGAGTTGGGATCCGGTCGAAAACAGTTCGTTTATTCCCTGGCTGGTCGGCACGGCATTGCTCCATGGACTACTGGCCCAGGGCGCCCGCGGCAACTTCAAGCAGGCGAACCTCTTCCTGGGCGGGTTCCTCGGAACCACCGTCTTGTTGGGGTCGTTCCTCGTTCGCAGCGGCGTGCTCGACGGCATCTCCGTTCACTCGTTCGCTTCGCCGCAGGAGAGTGTTTACGCGACGCTGCTCGGCATCCTGATCCTCTGGTTCACGTTGAGCATCGGCATCTGGACCTGGCGCTTCCGCGACATTCAGAGTGAGATCGCTTACGACACCGTCTGGGAGCGCCACTTCGGCTTCTTCCTGGGCCTGATCGTCCTGTCGGCGAGCGCCGCGGTCATCACCTTCGGCGTGACGATGCCGATCTGGGGCGCCTGGTTCCGAGTGGGTCAGAAGACCGTCGACTACAGCTTCTATAACAAGGCGCTGCTGCCGGTGACCTTTGTGATGGTTCTCCTGATGGGGATCACTCCTCTGATGCCGTGGCGCAAGGTCCGTGAGGATCGCGGGCTCGCCATGTTCGCAAAGGTCGTGCTGGCGCTGATGGGGGTGGCCTGCCTCTGGTTTTCAGGCGCTGCCGTCTACGCCTGGCAGGGCGGGTTCTCGCGCCAGAACGATCCCGCCTTCGCGGCGTTCGGCATGATGCTGCTCATCGCGGTTACGGTGAACCTCCGCCAGTTGGTGAAGGCGTCCGGCGGCGGATTGCTCGCTTGCGGTCCCTGGCTGGCCCACACCGGTTTCATCATCATGCTCGGCGCGATTGTGGTCACCAGCCGGTTTAACGTGACCTTCCCCGTTGAGGGAGTGGCGCAGGGTGAGCCGGTGAAGATCATGGGCCGGGAGTTCTCCTGGGCGGGCCAGCGGACTGCCGAGAACTCTCACGACCGGGATCGAATGCTGATCGACATGAAGGGCCCCGACGGCAAGGTGACTCAGTTGGCGCCAAAGCTCTTCATCTCCAAGCAGACGGACGAGGCGATGGGCTGGCCTGAGATCCGGCACGAGTGGGTCAATGGCGCCTGGGGCGATATCTATGTCGTTCCATCCGGTGTGGATCTGGACAACTCAGCGGGTGTCGAGGATGTGGCCAAAGAAGAGCCGGCCACGATGTCGGTCCAGCATTCGAAGACCGACCCCAAGGAGCAGGTGCAGGTGACCTTCCACGGCCTGGACACCAGCGAGCTCCAGAAGATGATGAACGGCAAGAACATGCCGGCCGAGCCAAAGATTTACGGTGATGTGTCCATCTCCGTAAACGGCGCCCCGGTCCAAAAGATTCGCCCGGCGATCCTGGTGGCGCCCGGTGAAGGAGAGCGGCCGTTCAAGTTCGTTCCCCAGAAGTACCCGATCACCGGACTGAATCAGTCGTCACCTTATGCCCTCGAGTTCAGCACGAACATGAACCCCGGGGATCTCAAGGGTGTGTTCAAGCTGGTGCCGGAGAACCCGGTTCCGCGTGGCCACTTCCAGGTGCTCTACGTGCCGGGAATCCAGTTCATGTGGTGGGGCGCCTACGTCATGATCGTGGGGATGTTCATCAGCTACCGACGCCGTTCGCTGCTGTCTCGCAAGGCACTGCAGGTTGCGGCGGCGGCGGAAGCGGTTCGGGCCTCCCCGGCGGGAAGCAAGTCCTCTCGACGCCAGTCCCCGGTCGGCGTGACCACAACCCTGTAGGAGCGGGTCCAATTTGCGGGTTGTGGTCGTTGGCCTGAGTCATCGGACCGCGCCGGTCGAGCTGAGGGAGAAACTCTCCCTCTATGGTCGCTCGACCGGTGAGGCCCTGAACTCGCTCCTGAGTGCGTCGCACTTCGATGAGTGCGCCATCATCAGCACCTGTAACCGGACGGAGATCTACGGGGCCGCCCGCTCCGAGGACTGGCTCGAACCGGTCCTTGAGTTGATGGCGGCGCAGGCCGGCGTGAACCCCGGCAAGCTGCAGGATCACCTCTTCTCATTTGAGGGCACTCCCGCGGCGCGACACCTCTTTCGAGTGGCGGCAGGGCTGGACTCGATGGTCGTGGGGGAGGGGCAGATCCTGGCTCAGGTCAAGGACGCCCTGGTGGCCGCACAGTCGGCGGGCACCGCCGGAACGATGATGCACGGTCTGTTCCAGCACGCCATCGGCGCGGGAAAGCGGGCCCGCTCCGAGACCGAAATTGGTCGGGGCGCCGTCTCGATCTCGCTGGCAGCCGTTCACCTGGCCAAGCAGATCTTTCAGCGCCTCAAGGATCGAACGGTGCTGCTCCTCGGGGCCGGTGAGACGGCGGAGCAGACCGCGAAGATGCTGATTGCCGAGGCGGGCTCCCCCCGGCTGCTGGTGTGCAATCGGACTCTCGGTCGAGCGCAGGATCTTGCCGGGCAGTTCGGAGGTTCGGTGTTGGCCTGGGAGAATCTCTCGACTGGGCTCGCGACCGCGGACATCGTGATCACCTCTACCGGCGCCCCGGAGCCCGTGATTTCTGTCGACCTTCTTCGCGCCGCCATGCGCGCCCGCCGCGGCCGAGCTCTGTTCCTGATCGACATCGCCGTGCCTCGAGATGTCGATCCGCAGGCCTCCAAGCTGGACGACGTCTACCTCTACAACATCGACGACTTGCAATCCGTGGTGGCCTCCAGTCTGGCGGGCAGGCAGTCGGAGATCGCACGAGTCGAGTCGCTGCTGGAAGAGGATCTGGCTCGCTTCCAGACCTGGGTTTCGGGCCTCTCCGTGGGGCCTACCATCCGACAACTCCAGGAGTTCGGCCGGGGGATACTGGATTCGGAGCTGAACCGGGTGGGTGGGCGACTTTCCCACCTCTCGGAACGGGACCGGGAAGTGGTCAACACGCTGCTTCAAGGCGTCGTGAACAAACTTCTGCGGCCCTCGATCCTGCATCTGCGCTCGGCCGCGGAGACCGGGTCCGGCTACCACGAAATCGAGCACGTCCGAGCAGTGTTTGGCCTGGAGAGCCCGGGCGCCATCTCGGATCCGGCGGATCAAGCGAGCAAGGAGCCAGGATGACCACCACGTTGCTTGCGCTCGCATTAGTGAGTTACTTCGCGGCGTCGGCGGCCTATCACGTTCAGCTATTCGCCGGGAGTCCGCGCGCCCACCGTTTTGCACGGATCTCTTCCGGTGCAGGCTTGCTTCTGAACCTGGGGGGAATTGGAGCCTGGTGTCTCGGCCACTCGGGCTCAATCCTCCGCGATGCCACCATGCCCTATTCTTTGGTGGCGTTCTTTCTGGTTGCTGCTCAACTCGCGGTGGATCTGGTCCGCGGCTGGTCGGCGCTGGGCTCGCTCACGCTGCCGCTCGCGGTCATCTGCCAGTTTTCGGCGACGCTGGCGCTGAAGGCGGTTGATCCGGACTCCTCAACGCCGCCGGCGATTCTCTCGCCTCATGTGCTGGCATTGCTGCTGGGCTTCGTGGCGTTCACGCTCGCGTTTTCGATGGCGGTGCTGCACCTGGCTCAGACGTCGCTTTTGAAAGCAAAGCGCCTCCAGGGAATCTTCAGCCGCCTGCCCTCGATCGAGAGTGCTCGAACCGGGGCGCACTTCATGGCGATCGTTGGGTTCTCGCTCCTCTCGCTTGGGATCGTCACGGGAGCCATGGCGGCGCCGGGAACCTGGGGAGCCCGGTGGTATCTGGATCTCCGCACCGTCAGCTCCGTGGCTGCCTGGGCCGTTTACGCGGCCTACCTCGGCGCGATCGAGATCCTGGGGTGGCGCGGCCGCCGCACCATGTACTTCCTGTTGGTCGGCTTCGTGGCGATCTTGCTGGCGTTTCTCGCGTCCGTCAACCGCGGCGCGGGGCGTACGACATTGACGACTCCCAGATCTCAATCCACTTCCGGCATCCCGTCCTGATACCGTTGAGGAAGGCGCCGTCTCACGTAGGCCCGGAGGCGGGGGGCAGCGCCGCCCACTTCCCGACAAGGTGTGAGTTCATTGAATCTGATTCTAGCTACGAGGCGAAGTCAACTTGCGCTGGCTCAGGCCCACTGGACGCGAGACCGCATCCAGGACCTTGGCAGCGATGTCCGCGTGGAGCTCCGTGAGTATGTCACGCGGGGGGATCGCGTCCAGGACGTCCCTCTTCCGGAAATCGGCGGCAAGGGCCTCTTCACGCTCGAGATTGAACACGCGCTCCTGACGAGAGAAGCGGATCTCGCAGTCCACAGCCTGAAGGACTTGCCCGGCATCCTCACGGCGGGGCTGTGTCTGGCAGCGGTCCCCGAGCGGGAAGATCCGCGGGACGTGGTGGTGTTGCCTAGCGGCGCATCCGCGGACGGCTCAGCGCTGGAGGTTTTGAACCGGCTCAAGCCGGGAGCGGTGGTGGGCACCAGCAGCCCCCGGCGCGCTGCGCAGCTTCGGCTGGTTCGTCCGGACCTCACCTTTCGGGATATTCGCGGCAATGTCGACACCCGACTCAGAAAGCTGGACGCGGGGGACTACGACGCCATCATCCTCGCTGCCGCGGGATTGAGACGGCTCGGGTGGGAGGATCGAATCTCGGCTGCACTGCCTGCCGAACTCTGCATCCCCGCGCCCGGGCAGGCGTCGCTGGGGATCGAAGCGCGAGCGGGAGACCCGGCCGTGCTCGAGATCCTGGGCCGGCTCAACCATGCGGAGTCCTGGGCGCGAGCCATCGCGGAGCGGGCAGTACTCACCCACCTGGGGGGTGGATGCTCGATTCCGCTGGGCGCGTACGCGGAAGCGATCGGTGAGTCGCTGACGCTTGAGGCGATTGTTGTAGCCCCGGACGGCAGTCGCGCCATCCGCCGTGGGGCATCCGGCCCGAGGGATCGGCCCGAAGAGCTCGGCGTGCATGTCGCTGGATTGCTGAAGTCGGCGGGCGCCCGGGAAGTGCTCGCTACGTGAGTTCGGTGGGGGGCAAGGTAAGTCTCGTCGGGGCGGGTCCCGGCGACCCCATGCTGATCACGCTCCGAGCCGCGTCGATCCTGGCGCGGGCCGATGTGATCGTCTACGATCGCCTGGCGAATCCCGTGCTTCTGGACCATTGCCGCCGCGATGCCGAGCGCGTGTTCGTGGGAAAGGAAGCCCACCACCACGCCGTGCCCCAGGCCGAGATCAATCGAATGCTGGTTGAGTTCGCCTCCAGGGGGCTCCATGTGTGCCGGTTGAAGGGCGGAGATCCGTTCGTCTTTGGACGCGGCGGCGAAGAAGCCCAGGCGCTCTCAGCCGCCGGGATCGAGTGGGAGTACGTGCCGGGGATCTCGTCTGCCATAGCGGCGCCCGGCTACGCGGGGATTCCGGTCACGCACCGGACTCACGGATCGGCGTTTGCGGTAGTCACCGGCCATCACGATCCCGCAAGAGGCTTTGAAGTTTCCCGGTGGGCGGTCAGGCCGGAACCGCGCAGCACTCTGGTCATCTTGATGGGCGCCGAGCGGCTGAACGCGCTGGTGGACGAACTTCTGACCGGCGGATGGGCTCCTGAAACACCGGCGGCGCTGGTATCGCGCGGAACGCTGCCGAGTCAGAAGGTGCTGCAGGGCACGCTCCGCGATCTGCCGGAGCAAGTCCGAGCCGTCACCGGCGGCCGCCCCGCGACCCTGTCGCCTGCGACGCTGATTGTAGGAGAGGTGGCCGGCCTGAGCTCGGAACTCGCCTGGCATCGCCCCGGCAGCCTTCACCAGCGCCGGATCGTGGTGACGCGGCCCGAGTCGCAAGCGCAGCCGCTGGTCAACGAACTTGAAAGTCGAGGGGCGGTTGTGCTCTCGCTTCCGCTGATCCGCCTCCGCGCGGTGGAACCCTTCGAGCTCGAAACGCTGCAGCAGCACTGGGATTGGGTGGTCTTCACCAGCGCCAACGCGGTGCGCTTCCTCAGGGAGCAACTCCGCGCCTGCTGCCTGGACATCCGATCCCTGCCGGCGACCGCCAGGATTGCCGCCATCGGACGAGAAACGGCTCGAGTCGCGGATGACGTGGGTCTGCGGGTCTCCTTTGTGCCGAACCAAATGAACTCCGAAGGACTGCTGCGCGAGTTCCCTGAGCCGGTGGCGCGCCTCAAGATCCTGCTGCCGCGCGCCCGGGAAGGGCGCGATTTGCTCGCCCGGGAGTGGGGCGCCCGGGGAGCGGTGGTTGGGGTACTGCCGACGTATGAGACCGTGGAGCTTCCACCTACCGAACAGCAGATCGGGTCCGTCATCCTGGAGCCGGCCGCCGACGCCGTGGTGCTCGCCTCCGGGTCCGCCGTGAGAGCACTGGCGGCCTCGCTGACGGCCGAGCAAAGAGCCATGCTTCGAGTGGCCTGCATCGGCGATACGACCGGCCGGGAGGCACGGCGACTCGGCTTCGGCGACCTGGCGATCGCCGAAGATCCCAGCCCGGCCGGAGTTGCCGCCGCGCTGGAGGGCTTGCTCGCCGTGGAGCAGAACGGCGGAACGGGCCCACCGGAGGGCCCGAAAGGGGAGTAGCGGTGGCGTCTCATGGCGAGGTAAAATCGTCGTTGGAGATGGTGACAAAGGTGTGAGTCACCGGGTGTGAACTAAGTCTCGGCACCGAAGGCGTACCGACTGACACCGCACCTGACCAACAGGCGAAGCTGACCACCCTGGTTTCGGAAGGCAGGCCCGCCCGGACCTCTCTCCTCCTGAATCCGTTGAAGCACAACCAGGCGGAACTCGGAACTGCTTGGGCCAACGCATTCCAGAGATGGACCCACTGCTCAAAGACGTCAGCATCTGGTAAGCCGAACGCCCCCGGGCTCAGAGCCCACTGACCCGGCGCTTCCCAACAGCCGAAGCACGCAATCGCCTGGTTCGCCTCCGCCCTTCGTTAGAGGCATAACGGACCTGTGGCGGATCATCACCCATTTGGCTCGCCTCTTAGCGGGTCCCCGAGTCTGGATCCCAGGCCGTCTGGACACGGAGTGGGAGAGGCAGAAAAAAAGAGGCTTCGGAACTTGTGCTACTTCGCCTCCGGTCTCGTTACAATCAAGTGCGTTTTCTTCTCATGTAGGAGAGATGGTCCAATGTGGGTTTCGAGCAAGTGGGAACATCACAGGGGCAGATTCCATTGGTTCACGTGTGGGCGAACTCGGGGGACCTGCGCCGTTGTGCGCGCCTTGTTGCTGGCGCTACTCCTACTCGGCTGTTGCGGAGTGACGGTCGTCGCCTCCCAGCAAGCGCCGGCGAATGGTGCCGCAGTTCATCCGGAGGCGCGAAAGGTTCGCGTGACCTGGAAGAATGCTCTCATTGAGGAAGCGATCCAGCACACGGCTGAAACCATGGGCGGCGTCCCGGGGCTAATCTGTGACAGTCTGGAGGCGGATGCGGTTACCAGTAACCGGATGAATCTGGAAGCCACGCCGGAGGAAATCGCCAAGACTATGGCGAGTGACTATGGTCGAGTTCTGCTTAAACAGGGAGAAACGTACCTGATGCGTCACAACAGGTGGTACGATCTGTCACTGTCCAAAGGCAAGAGCCGAGATGCCACTCGGCGGGCGCGGGCCCTGAAAGTTTCACGGAAACAAGGGACGGCCCAGGCCGATCGGACAGCCCGGCTGGACCTGTCGGTCCTGCGAGCAACCCTGCAGCAGGTGGCGGAAACGGTCGGCAAGGCGGTGGGATTTCCACACCGGGTTGATGCGTCGCTCGCCCAGCGCCGCATCTCCGGCACGATGATCCAGGTTACGGCCAAGGACATCCGTGAGGCGCTCCAGGTTCTCTTTCCTGACACCCGCTGGGAGGGGGGGGGTCCATCTGGGTCCTCCGTGAGTGTCCCAACGCGGAACTGGTCCGGGGAAGGGCCGCGGAGGGGGCCGGAAGAATGTCGAGTCCGGACTTGCGAGCGCGGGGTGCTCTTTACACCCAGGTGACGGCAGAATTGACCCCTGAACAGCTCGATCGGTACCAGATGAACGGTGAGCTCAATCTGAGTTGGAACTCCCTCAGCGGGCCGGCGCGAGGACTGCTGCTGCAGTACGCTCGAGATTACCTGAATATCATAGATCGCAGCGGTCCCAGCCGGGATCAATTCGTCGACTTCTCTCAGCCCGGGTAGTTGGGAGTGGGCCTGATAAGGCGTCCGGATGGTAGCCTTCACATGAGGTCATTTGGACGCAATCGCAGTGGCGTGAAGCTCATCTGGTAGATCTCTCCCGGCAATGTGCGCAAGTCCTGGACATCCCAGGAAGGTAAGCCTGTGTCGGAGGATTCTCTCACAGGGGGGTGAACTGCAGGCATGAGGTCGTGAAGCCCCGAAATCTCCAGCCATCGGCCGGGTTTGCCCCGTTTAGCACTCCGACATACCGTTTCGTAGCTGTTGCGGCTCCGTTTGGGCGCCTCGAACTCGCGCTTCGTTCCTCGTCAGGTCGCCGACGCTGCGTTTTCGCTTGGGTTGAGGCGTGAAAACGGTCAACTCCACTGACTGATGGAGCGGACATCTCTCTTTGGGACTTGATCGCCACCGTCATTTCACGGTGCCTGCCTCTGCGTAAAGCACCCGCGACAACCGCCAGCTTGTTGGCTTGGACGTCAGCTGCTGTGCTCCAATCCGGAGCCGCTTGACTCCGGGCGGAGCGCCGCTCCGGTAGAACTCGTGTGCCGCCAGGGGCGCCACTTCCTCGACCGCCTGCCCCACGGTCTCGATCTTCTTCTTGTTCCTGACTTCCAACAAGGCGATATCGTCCTCGCCGAAGACTTGCGTAGCGGGGGGTTTACCGCATCTCCCGGAGCGCCGCGGCTTTCGAGAACCACTGCCGCCAGATTGGCCGGCAGCATACAGCAAATTGACGTTTCCCCCTCGGGCGCTCCGATCTCCCAAGTTCCGCAGTTGGCGGTACCCAGAGATTCTCTGAAGCTCGATATGGCCTGTTTGTTCTGGAGTTACCGGGCATTTGATTGGGGAAGGTCCGGTTCGCCAGTCCGTTTCGTCTGCAAAGTCGCCTTGGACCGCGTCGGGCTCCGCCCCGGCGCCACCTCACCCAGGAGCACGGGCGGACCGGGAAAACGCTCGATCACAAAGTAGTTGATGCGGCGTCTGAACGAAACGCAGCCGAGTCTCCCCGGCCAGGGAATCCCGCGCTCGGAGACGGGCAAGAGGCCCTCATCCAGTCTCGACGGTGCAATACTTACACCATGGCACGATACTCTCTGGGACTGGACTACGGGACAGAATCGGCTCGCGCAGTGCTCGTGAGTCTGGATGATGGTTCGGAGGCGGCAACCCATGTCGCTCCGTATCGATCCGGCGTCATCGATCGAAGCCTCCCGGACTCCGACTTGCGGCTTCCCCCCGATTGGGCCCTCCAGGATCCGATCGACTATCTGGCGGCCGCCGAGGAGATTGTGCCGAAAGTGCTCCGGGACGCCGGCGTATCACCGGCCGATGTCTTGGGGATCGGCGTCGACTTCACGGCCTGCACGCTGGTACCGTGCCGCGCGGACGGCGTACCGCTTTCTACACTGCCTGAGTGGCGGTCAGAACCCCACGCCTGGACCAAGCTCTGGAAACATCACGCGGCTCAGCCCGAAGCGGAGGCGTTGAATCACGCCGCTCGTGAGCAGGGTGAGCGCTTCCTGCGGCGATACGGTGGAACCACCAGCTCCGAATGGCTCTTCGCGAAGGCATGGCAGGTCCTGGATGAAGCTCCGGAGGTCTACGCGGCGACTGATGTGTATGTGGAGGCGGGCGACTGGCTGGTGTGGCAGCTCACCGGGCAGCTCTCCCGGTCCGCCTGTCAGGCCGGCTACAAGGCACTCTGGAGCCGCGACGAGGGTTATCCGTCCGAGTCGTTCCTGACCACGCTCGACCCGCGACTCGGTCCGATCGTTCGGGAGAAGCTCCGTGGGGACGTGCTGCCGGTCGGCGCGCGAGCGGGGGGACTCCTGGAGAACGTCGCAGCGCGGCTCGGACTATTGCCGGGAACCCACGTTGCGGTGTCGCTGATCGACGCCCACGCGGCCGTTCCCGCGGCCGGCGTCGCCGCGCCGGGAAAGTTGGTGATCATCCTCGGCACTTCGGGGTGCCACCTGGTGCTCGGCGGCCCCTGCGACCCGTTCGACGGTTTCGCTGGAGTGGTTCAGGACGGGATTCTGCCGGGCTATCTGGGCTACGAGGCCGGTCAGCCGGCGACCGGGGACATCCTGGCATGGTTTGTTCGTCATGCCGCGGGCGCCGAGATTGAGCGGGAAGCCGAGCTTCGCGGCGTATCGCCTCATCAGGTGCTGGAAGAACGGGCCGCCGCAATTCCCCCGGGGGGAACGGGGCTGCTGGCGCTGGATTGGTGGAACGGCAATCGAAGCGTGCTGATGGATGCCGACCTCTCAGGAGTGCTGGTTGGGCTCACTCTGAACACGAGTGCCGAACAAATCTATCGGGCGCTGATCGAAGCAACGGCGTTCGGCACCCGGGTGATCGTGGAGAACTTCGTCGCCCATGGGGTGGCGATCGAGGAGATCATCGCGGCCGGAGGACTCTCCGACCGCAACGAGTTGCTGATGCAGATCTATGCCGATGTGACGGGTCGTCCCATTCGCGTTGCTCGGAGCGGGCAGGCCTGCGCGGTCGGCGCGGCCATCCTGGGATCTCTCGGCCCTGGGGGGCACCCCACGTTGGAAGCGGCGGTCCGGGCGATGGGTGGGGTTCGTGAGCGCGAATTTGTGCCGGACGCCGGCGCCCATGCGATCTACACCGAGCTCTACCACGACTGGGTGACGCTGCACGACTACTTCGGGCGCGGTGGAAACGACGTGCTCAAGCGGCTTCGCGGCCTGAGGGAACGTTGAATCGATTCTGGCATGGCGGCCAGCTTGAGCTCGAGTCCGAGGCGGCGCTCCCGCCCCCGATCGCGCATCAGGTTCGCCGAGTGCTGCGCCTGCGCCCGGGTGACCAACTTACATTGATCGGCGCCGACAGGACCGAGTATCTCTGTGAGTTGGTCGAGGCGGGTTCACGAGACGCCGTGGTTCGCGTGATGGAGTCGCTTTGCCCAGAGGTCGAGTATGCGCTGCGGCTCACCGTTGCGATCTCCCTGATCAAGGGTGAAAAGCCCGATTGGGTCGTGCAAAAGCTGACGGAAGTGGGTGTGGCTGAGATCATCTGGATGACGAGCCGGAGAGGGGTGGTGGAGCCGGCAACCGACCGCTGGCCCGCCCGGCTGGAGCGCTACCGTCGCATCGCCACAGAGGCTGTGGAGCAGAGTGGACGGATGCAGATCCCCGAGGTTCGAGGTCCAATTTCGCTCAATGCGTGTCTGACTCTGGAACGGGAAGTTCGGCTGATTTGCGATCCCGGGGCGCAGGTCCCCGCGTCCTGCGAGGAGTGGCGGGGCGTTGGTTCGGCCCTCCTGCTCGTCGGCCCGGAGGGGGGCTTTACCGCTGACGAACTCCATCTGGCCCGCAGCCTCGGAGTGCGACCCCTCTCAGTGGGCAAAACGGTGCTGCGCGCGGAGACGGCCGCTGTGGTCGGGGCATCGAGCGTGCTGCTCGCAGCCGACCGCCATCCGGCCGGCAGCGGTGGAGTTCCGCGGGCTGAGGCCCCGCCATCCTAAGCCCAGACGGTCACTCCCGACGTGATGGGATGGCAGCAGGGCCTCGGCGTGTGGTATCTTAGGACGGTTTGCGGCGCCGGAGCGGCGGCGAAACCGTCGTTTTTGGCGCCCAGGGAGTGGATATCGGAATGGCGACTTACCGCCGGCTAACTTACAAGCCAGATCCTTATCAGGTGAATACCTGCTGCCTCGTGTGCGGTGAGTCCATCCCCGAGGGCAGCACCGTGTGGCTCTGGATGAGCGAAGCCGGGGCCCAACTCAAGGAAACCACCAACCCGACTCCGGCGCTCCCGCCTTCCGTCAATCCAATCGTCTACTCACACTTTACCTGCGGCGAGAAGGCGGGATTGAGCCTGGAGAAGCCCGACTGATCCGGCGCCGTCCGACGCGGTTACCGTTACACCCGTCCGGTTGCTTGAAAGCCCATCGGATCCACGGTCTTACGTGGACTTCCGAAGGGCTTTTTGCATGAGGGCTCCAACTTGTTCCCAGGTCGGGGCGCTCGGTCGACACGGATACAAGCGTTCACGGGTGAGCACGGGGGCGAAGATGGCCCGGTCGGTAAGTCCACAATTAGATCGCCGGACGATGCTCGGCTCAACAGCGGGGAGTGCGCTTTCGCTGCTCGGGCTGATGGGGGCACAAGAACGCGCCGCTGCCGCCGGGCTTGCCCAACCATCCCGCATCCGCTCCTGCATCTTTGTTTTTCATTACGGCGGACCGAGCCACCACGACACCTTCGACATGAAGCCGGAAGCTCCGGTTGAGATTCGCGGAGAGTTTCGGCCGATCTCGTCATCCGCCCCCGGCATTCAGGTGTGCGAACACCTGCCGAAGCTGGCTCGGGTGATGCACCGGGTTGCGGTCGTACGAAGCCTGCACCATCGGATGACCGCGCATGACTCGGCGTCCGCAAACACGCTCACCGGTCGGCCCCCAGTTGGAGGTGACCGAGAGACGTTTCCGGACACGCCGGAGACGTTTCCTGCGATCGGCGCCGTGGTGACCGCGCTCCGTCGGGAGCTAGCCGGCCGAGTTCCGTGGGCTGCTCTGCCGTTCGTGATGTACAACGTTCTTAGAAACCCCGGCCAAACTCCCGGTTTCCTTGGTGCGCGTTACGACCCCTTCCAGGTCGATGTCGACCCGGAGCACGGTCTCTACCGCCCCGAGACCTTGAAACTCCCAGCCGGCATAGACGTGGGACGATTGCGGGGAAGGCAGTCGCTGTGGAATGCGCTGGACGGATCCGGGTCTCTGAGTCACCTCCCGGAAGCCCGCACGGCCCGCACTCTCTATGAGCGCGCTTTCGACCTGCTGAACTCCGAGGAAGTGAGGCGCGCCACCGACATTGAACGAGAGCCGCCCCGTGTTCGTGAGCGGTACGGCCTCTATTCGGACATGGGACATGCGCCCGGCCCGGCAGGTGGAGGGCAGCACGGCTATGCCCGCAACATGCGGGGCCAGAACCTTCTCCTCGCCCGGAGAATGGTGGAGGCTGGGGTTCCGTTCGTCAACGTGTACGATTTCAAGCAGCAGGGCCAGAACTGGGACAGTCATGCCGACGGCTTTCGGCAGCTCAAAGATCACCTGCTCCCGGCGTTCGACCGGGGTCTGTCCGCCCTGATCGAAGACCTGGCGGAACGAGGGTTGTTGGACAGCACGCTGGTGGTGTCGGTTGGGGAATTCGGCCGCACGCCAAAGGTCAATGGGTCGGGCGGAAGAGATCACTGGCCCTTCTGTTACACGGCGCTCCTTGCCGGGGGTGGCGTCCGCGGCGGCGTCGTGCATGGGTCGAGTGATGCGACCGGGGCGTATCCCGACGAACACCCCGTCACCCCCGGAGATCTCTGTGCGACCGTCCTGGAGCGCTTTGGGCTTTCCTCGACCCAACAGGTGCATGACGCGACCGGCAGACCCTGGCCGGCGGCAGACGGTTTACCGATCCTCGGACTCACCTGAGTTGCACAGGCGCCATCCCTGACACGGCAAACTCCGTACGCCGGCTGAAGGTCGACGGGCTTCGCGGCCGACTATCCCCGTGGGAGCGGCTGCGCTT